>JAHIVG010000051.1 GCA_018816705.1 Nanobdellota archaeon | reverse complement strand
CCTCCAAATTACGACAGAAGAGCCGACCAACATAGGTGCAGAAGACGAGGATCCTGCTAACATTGATAGCGTCTTCGGCGAGGAAGACATTTCACCCCCAGTACTCCCAGAATAGGGTCTTCCTCCCGATTTTTATAGAATGTTCCTATCTCTTGTATGTTTTATTGCCTCTTTTCCGAGGCCTTTATGGTCAGGGCAGAGATGAAGCTTCATATTAGGTGAAGCCTGGACTGTCGTGGAATGGCTTCCTACACAGATGAACTTCCCGCACACGTCGCACCTGTACAGAGTGGGCGTGCCGCACCAGTTGCATGGTTCCTCCTGCCAAAACCTGTATACCATCCTGCCAAGAAATCCGCATCCGTTCTAAAGTTTTTCTATTTCTGAAAACTTACCCCGCCTTTTTGGGTTGTTGGGCACCCTTCCAATCGACGTTATAGATAAGTTTTCAGGACCAAAAACCAAACCAGAATTACACCTATCTCATGGGGTGGTTTGGTTTTTGATTTTTGCCACGAAGAAGCCCTCAGTGTCGTTGTCCTGCGGCCAGAGCCTGAGGCAGTGTTTTACCTCATCCACGTAATCCTTGCCATCAAAACCCATTATCGCCGGAGAGCGCTTCAGGTCGAGCTCTATCCCCCTTATTTTAGCATCTTCTCTCTCTCGCAGCAGATGGTCTACCACCCCTTCATCCTCTTCAGGCTCAAGCGAGCATGTGCTGTAGACCAAAGTGCCTCCCTGTCTGAGGGAGTCGAAGCCTGACAGGACCAGCTTCTTCTGGGTTGCCGCCAGCCGCCTCATCATGCCGGGGTTCCATATCCTGAGCGTCTTCCATGACTTCCTTATCGTGCCTGTGCCAGAGCACGGCGCATCGACCAGTACCCTATCGAACTTGATGCCGGTCTTGGCGAACTGGTGGCCGAACATCCTGGTTATCAGGGCGTTGTTTATGCCGCAGCGCTGTATGTTGATGCCGAGCGCCCTCAGCCTGAGGCCCGTATAGTCGTTAGCCACCAGCGTTCCTTGGTTCTTCATGTACTGGGCTATCTGCGTGGCCTTGCTTCCTGGGGCGGCGCACATGTCCAATATCGTCTCTCCTGGCTTGGGTGCCAGCACTAAGGGGGGTATCATGGACGCTGCCTCCTGGACGTATATGTAACCGAGGGCGTGTTCTAGCGTGTTGCCGATGTCTCTCCTCTCAGACTCCACCCAGAAGCCCTCATTGCACCAGGGTATGGGTGTGAGCTTCCAGTTCTTCTCAAGCCGCTTCTTGACCTCAGCGATAGGCCTCTTCAAGGTATTTATCCTCACAGAACGACGAAGATATTCCCCGCAGATCCTGCTGAACACGTCGAAGTCAGTCAGCTTAGAATACCTTTCTACGAACTTGGGCTTGAACTCGAGATCTGTCATCTTAACTTATGTGCAGCTCCAGCACATCCTCGTCCAGCAGCTTGTGGTTCAGCCTGAACTTCTGCCCAGGGAATTTCGCTGACTTCCCCCATACCCTGGCGAACCTGAACTTGGTCACGAAGTCCTGGTGCAGCTTCCTGCAGACATCCTCCACCGTGGTCGGTTCCTTGATGATGAGCGGCTCCTCCATGTCCGGCCTCTTGCCGACCTGTTTCAGATAGATCCTGATGAAACTCAGGCCCTTGAATATCCGTTCCTTCAGCTGTTCGATGTTTGTCCCTTTCTCCGCCGAGATCAGCAGGGACTCGCCTATCTTCTTCCTCACCTGCGCCAGCCTCTTCTTGTCCACTGCGTCTATCTTGTTCACTGCCACCAGGCCTGGCAGGTATTCCTTGTTCCCTTGTACGATATCGATAAGCTGGTCGACGCTGATGTCCTCCCTTATCAACACGTCTGCGTTGACTATCCTGAAGTCCCGCATGACGTCCGCTATCGTGGCTTTCGTGGTCTTGGTGAGCTTGACAGTCGTGGCTACGTGTATGCCTCCCTTCGGAGTCTTCTTTATCCTTACGTCAGGCTTGGTCTGGTTTATCCTGAGATGGGAATCATATAGCTCTTTCTGGAGGACCTTGAGCTGATTGGGCTGGTGGACATCAACGAGTATGAGTGCGAAGTCCGCGCTCCTCAGGACTGATAGCACCTCTTTCCCCCTGCCCGTTCCGTCTGCAGCGCCTCTCACCACACCTGGCACGTCGAGTATCTGGATCTTCGCGCTCTTGTACTCGAGCAGGCCCGGTATCACTGACAGCGTGGTGAAGGCGTACGCTGCAATCTTTGATTTCGCGTTTGTAAGGTTGTTGAGCAGCGTGGATTTGCCTACAGACGGGAAGCCGACCAGCACGACTGTGGCATCACCAGACCGCCTGATGGTATAGCCTGCGGCTGACTTGCCCACTCCCCGGCGGGATTCCTGCTTGTCCTTGAGCTGGGCTAGCTTGGCTTTTACGAGCCCTATGTGGTGCTGCGTGGCCTTGTTGTACTTGGTCTTGCGCAGCTCATCCTCGAGCTCCTTTATCTTGTCGCTTGTCTTGTCATCCTTGGGCATGGGGAATGACCAGATGGTTTAGGTATAAATAGGTTCCGTCAATCCCACACAATAATACCGAGAACTTACTCTACAGTAGTTAAAATGAAAAAATATTTAAATGAAGGAATGTTTCATCCGATAAAATGGTCAATGAGAGTCAAGCTATGGATCCCAGATTCAGGACTAAGTGGAGAGCTAGCGGTTCTGTTTCCAGTGGCAATCCCCATTACGATGGATGCATGGCGATAGCTGCTCGTTATGAACTGGCTGGAGATGATATCACAGCCATGGTCATGCGTGTGGCTGCTCACAACGACTACACAGACTGGGAGCCTGTGCCAAAGCCTCCTCTTGGAAAAGTGACCAAATTGGAGGAAGAGTGTGACGGGCCGCTGGTACAGGTCGGATTTTGGATGGGCAATGATCGATGTTTTCCAGCATAGGTAGATTTATTATTGATCCTAGTGATAACATTTAAATATCCCTGGGCACCAAAGGATTCTCATGTCTAACCTGACAAACCAGAGCTATGTGGAGGCAGTGTCCAGCTCGATATCCCAGCTGTTTACCAAGCTGGTCGTGGCCATAATCATCCTGCTCCTCGGCTTCATCATCGGCCGTGTCCTCGGGAAGCTCGTCCGGAGGCTTCTTGCTGACCTCGGCGTGAACAAGTTCATGCACCGCATCTTCAGGGTGCCGGTCTATTTAGAAGAGACCATCGGCATCATCGTATCCTACGGCATATACTTCATATCCATACTCCAGGCCTTCCAGTACCTCGGCCTCGCCGTTGCCATGGTGCATATCATCTCTGCCATAGTCATCATCCTGATAGCCCTTTTCATCATCCTGGCTGTAAAGGACCTCATCCCGAACCTCTTCGTGGGGATATACATCCATACCAGGAAACGGATCAAGCCAGGCAAGATGCTCAAGATAAAGGGGGCTACCGGCAGGATTGTCGAGGCCGGCCTGCTCGACACCAAGCTCGAGACCTCTTCAGGCAACATCATCGTGATCCCGAACGTCCTCTTCCTCACTGTGCCTTATAAGGTTTCGAAGAGATAGAAAACATTCACTCCTTCTGGAATAGAATTCAGTGCAGCTTCTCGAGCATGCTGACGACGTTCCACAGCTGGGACCGGGTGTAGGGCTGGATGTTCATGTCTTCTGTTACGTCTTCCAAAGCATTCAACGCCTTGTTGACCCTTACAGACATCTCTTCCTCAGTCTTCATCTCCTCCTCAGCCTTCTCGAGGTGGCTTCTCACGTTCCTGGGGACTGTGCTGTCTTCCTTCAGCTCTTTTATTGCCCTGAGGACATCCTTATCATTTATCTTCGCTTCCATTGTTCATCACTTCTTCATCGCTTTGACCACTTCGTCCTGTAGGCTCTTGGCCCTCTCTCTGAGTTTCTCTTCCTGCTTCTCTATTGTCTTTATCCTGAGCTCAAGCAACTTCTTGTTCTCCTCTAGCTCTGCCTTGACTGAGGGCACGTCAGAGCTGACCATTATGCTTCCGATGATCCTGAAGACCTTGTCCTTGCCCTGCACCTGCTTGAGGCCGGACTCTATCTCGGACAGCTTTGATTCGAACTGCTGCTTCTGCATAAGAAGGTTCGTCATGCTCTGCTCCATGAGTTGGAGCTGCTGCAGCTTATCGTCTTCAGGCATCCTTAAAAGGAATTAGTGTTTGTTTTTAAATGTATCGCTTAGCTTCCTAGATTTCTCTGCCATCACGATCTGCTTCAGCACCGAGTTGCTGGCGGCCATCAGGGCGACCGCATCCCTTGCGGTTACGGTGATTATCCGCCTCTTACCCCATTTCTCGACCTTCACAGAAGAACGTTCCTGCTTCCTCTCCTCGACCTGGACGAGAGGGTCGTCAATGATGAACTCAGCTTTCATCTTGCCTTTACTTTGGTGACGGACGTCCTCTGCTTGAAGATGATCTTGCTGCCGCAATATGGGCATCTGACCCTTTTCCTGAGGAACTCATCGCTCACCTTCTTGTCACACTTGAAGCACTTGTAGGATATCATTCGGCACCCTCCGTGGGCTGCTCTTCCGGTTTCTTGACCGGCTGCTCAGGCTGTTCATCTGGTTGCTCATCGATCGATGGTTCATCAGCCGGCTGCTTTGCAGATTCAGACCTGACGACCACCTTCTTGGTTATGCTGTAGGCCTTCCCTGTGAACTTCGCTTTGCATTTCCCGCACTGCCATATTCCGACAGCGAGGCGCTTCACCTTGGGCGCACGGCAGTAAGGGCATAAGTGCTTCTTCCTCTGCTCGCGCTCTATCTCGGCCAGCCTGTGCTTGACCCGCCTACCGTACCTAGCGCCGAACCTCTTCGCTGATCCCAGTCCTTTGTTCTTCTGCATCTTGAAATGGGGCTGCCCGGATTTGAATTCCCCTGGTTTCCGGGGTCATCTGGCCCCAAACCAGAAAGGATGGTTCCTGCAGGGAACCCAGCATTACTGGTTTCCGCTGGACCAAGCTACCCTACAGCCCCTTAGACTTGAAGGGATTGTGGTGGGTTTATAAAGATTTCGGTACGCCTAGTTAGCGACATAAGTATCCTATAAATTCTTGCATGAACTCGTGTTTTTCCCAGAAGGTTTCTAACGCGTCCTGCATGTCATCAAGGCAGGTGAAATGCTGAGATTTGGTGACATGATTTTTTGTCACTTTCCAACATGT
>JAHIVG010000050.1 GCA_018816705.1 Nanobdellota archaeon | reverse complement strand
TTAATGCTCACACACGCAAAAAACACTCACACACGGCGGTTAGACACACTAATGCTAGCAGTGAGACATAACCTCATGGCAAGCATGAGGTCATGGACAATACTTATTGTGCGACAAACTCTCTCAAGAGAAAAGCTTTTTAAGCATCAAGGGTGCATATCCATCCATGAAGAAGCTCCTTGATGAAATGAGGGATGAGCTAAGGCCTGATTCACAGCCTGCCGAGCTCAAGGGATTCCTGTCCAAGCTGGATGCCCGGCTGAAGAAGCTGAAGGTCAAGGCCAAGGCGGTCGCGGGCGGCTCCATTGCCAAGGGAACTTTCCTCAAGAACGATTATGACATAGACATATTCGTCATGTTCGACAGCAAACACAAGGACAAAGACCTGAGCGATCTCCTTGAAAAAGCCCTGAAGCCCTTCAAGCCGATAAGGCTCCACGGCAGTCGCGACTATTTCCATATCAAGGGCAAGACCTCGTACGAGATAGTCCCTGTGCTCAAGATAACAAAGCCTGAGCAGGCCGAGAACATCACTGATTGCTCCCCATTGCACGTCAAGTGGGTCAAGAAGCACCTCACGCCGAGGCTAGCGGACGACATAAGGCTGGCAAAGAGGTTCTGCAAGGCCCAGCTGTGCTATGGCGCGGAGTCATACATCTCCGGCTTCTCCGGTCATGTGATAGACATACTGATCATCCATTACAAGGGTTTCATCCCGCTGCTGAGGGCGGCAAGCAGATGGTCGAAACAAGAGGTAATCGACCCTGAAAGGGCCCACAAGGGCCGTGCATTGTTCAACCTGAACAAGTCCAAGCTCGGACCTCTCGTCGTCATAGACCCGTTGCAGCCCGAGCGTAACGCAGCAGCTGCCCTCTCAGAAGAGAAATTCAACAGGTTCAGGCAGGCAGCAGCAGCTTTCCTCAAACGGCCAGACAGGCATCACTTCCTGCCGCAGGAGATGATGATAAAGAAGACCCCGACGACAATCATATTCAACGCTAAACCCGATAGCGATAAGCATGACGTGGCAGGCGCACAGCTCAGGACAGCCTTCAACCATCTCATCAGCGAGTCCGGACGATTAGGCTTCATCATCAAGCAGTCCATATGGTCATGGGACAAGAAGTCATCATCATTCATCCTCGAGTTCAAACAACAGAAGCTCAGCGACGGCCTCATCATAAAGGGTCCGAAGGCCAGGCTGAAATACCACGGCGCCCGCTTCAGGAAGGCCCACAAGTCCGTGTTCGAGAAGAACGGCTCCCTGTATGCCAAGGAGAAGAGGGAGGTCAGGACCATTCATCAGTTGGAGAATCATCTGAGTAAATTTGGCCTGAATAAAGTGAAAATAAAGAAAGATCCCCGGAAGTCTTTGTGTGTAAAAGATTTAGTCCACTCACATATATTTAAATATTATTGATGTGTAGAATATAAACCAGACAAGGGGCATCAGCTTGAAGAAGCAAAAAAAGAGGGTGAAAAAGGAACTTTTCTCGTCGAGAAAGATCATCATCTCTGCTGTCATAGCGATCGTCTTCGTGCTCAGCTTCTTCCTGGATGAATACATACTTGTCTACACATCATCGATCCAGAACCAGCTCTTCATGGATGTCATGGAAGTGATAAGCCATTTCGGGTCCATCTTGATAGTCCTCCTCATAATGACCACTGCCTTGATGCGCAAGGACCGCAAGTACATCCCATGGCTATGGGGCTGTGTCATCACGGCCATGTTGGCTGTATTCCTGCTGAAGCTGGGGGTTGCCAGGCCCAGGCCCCTTGACCAGCTCTTCCTCGAGTTCGGCCTCATCTCTTACTCGTTCCCGAGCGGCCACACGGCCCTGGCGTTCTCAGTCCTACCAGTGTTGGACAGGGCCCTCCCAAGATTGAAATCTGTCTGGATAATATACGCTGTCCTCGTCGGCCTCAGCAGGATATTCATACAGGCCCATTACTTGAGCGACGTGATATTCGGAGCAGTCCTAGGCTATGGCGTGGCCGCCTTGCTGCTACCGAGGAAGGTGTGACATGCTATCTGACCTGGAGATAAGGAGGAACCTCTTCCATCTCGTGACAGGGGTGATCCTCTCGCTCATGCTCTTCAAGCAGGTATTCCCCCCTTGGCTGTGGACAGTGTGTTTCGCGATCGCCATGGTGCTTTCCGTCCTTGCACGGTATGAGGAGCTGCCGCTGCTCTCCTGGATGCTCAGGCAGTATGAACGCGAGAAAGACATCAAGCGGTTCCCTGGCCGGGGCGCAGTCTTGATGCTGGGCATGGCAACTGCGTTGTCATGGGCCTTTCCCGATAGCATCTCAGCAGCGGCCATGATGATACTCGCCATAGGCGATTCTGTCTCACCGTTGATAGGGCAATATGGCAGCATGAAGCACCCACTGAACCACCTCAAGCACATAGAAGGCACCTTTGCCGGCATTGCCGCCGCGACAGTGAGCTGCCTCTGGTTCGTGCCCTGGTGGCACGCCCTCATCGCTGCCACGGTCGCCATGACTGTCGAGACGCTCGAGATCGAGCTCAACAAGCACATCCTCGACGATAACATAACAATCCCTTTGATAGCCGGCATCATCTTGTGGATCCTGACTTATATCTGAATTATTCAGCAAGTTCTTGTATTGATTTAGGCAACAGCATTGCCGCTACAGGATCTTCAAAAGGCGGCAACAATGGCGAGCTGGGAATAAGGCAACACCACTGGCGCGCGGCGAGACAGACCATGTTCCCCAACGAAGTGGGGGGTTATGGTCTGACGAGTAGGGCAAATGCGGGCGTTTGACCGTCGCGCCGCCAGGAGTGGTGTTGCCACGACCATTATCAAATACTTATCTAAGCCGTGAGCACTGCCAATAATGCTGTTGCAGGACTTATAACAGTCAAATTAATAAACGGTTAATCATTATCCACCTCATTATGCAAAAACTCCTGATACGTAAGGAAGCCGAAACAAACGCGAAGTACGGGCAGTGGCCGAAGCTCCGCCCCACTGATAAGATGCTTGAATACGGCATAATAGTCCTGGACAAGCCCGTAGGCCCGACCAGCCACCAGGCGACTGCCTACGCAAAGGAGATCCTCGGACTAAGCAAGGCCGGCCATTCAGGGACTCTGGATCCTAGGGTAACAGGCGTCCTGCCGATAGCATTGCAGCGTGCCACCAGGGTGGTCCAGACACTGCTTCCGGCCGGCAAGGAGTACGTCGCAATAATGCACCTCCATGCTGATGTAGCAGAGAAGGATATCAGGGAGGCGATGAAGGCTTTCGTCGGTACGATAACCCAGATCCCTCCGCTCAGGAGCGCAGTCAAGCGCCAGGCGCGCCAGAGGAAGATATATTACCTCAAGATCGATGAGATCGATGGCCGTGACATACTCTTCCACACCGGCGTACAGGCAGGCACGTACATCAGGAAGCTATGCCACGACATCGGGAAGAAGCTGGGCTGCGGCGCGAACATGGCTGAGCTCAGGAGGACGAGGGCAGGGCCATTCACCGAGGATCAGTCTGCTACCCTGCATGACATCGCTGATGCAATGCATTACTTCAAGCAGGGCGATGACACCTTCATAAGGAGCATCCTTCACCCGGTGGAGGAAGCCGTCGAGGGCCTCTCAAAGGTCTGGGTCTTCGACACCAGCGTCGATACCTTGTGCCACGGCGCCCGGCTGGCGATGCCAGGCATATCTAAGCTGGACAAGGGCATCGAGAAGGGCGACCTGGTCGCGGTAATGACCTTGAAAGGCGAGCTGATCTGCCTCGGCACGGCCATGACGGCATCAGAAGAAATGCTCGGCGACAAGGGCTATGCGGTCAAGACCAGCAAGGTCTTCATGGAGCCCGGGACGTATCCGAAGCAATAATTCTCGTTTTGAGGCAACACAAGGGTGCTAAGTATCTTCAATAGGCGGCAACAATGGCAGCCGGCGAGCCGGGGGTCGGCCCCCTCGGGGTGGCGAGTAGGACAATTTGGAACATGCTCAGAAATCGAAGATTTCTGGCACACAGAAATTGCCGAAGGCAATTTCTCGTGAATTGGCCGTCGGCCCGCCATTATTGTTGCCGCCGGTAATAGTACACCAAACTAAACTTACCAAATCGCAACCTTTAAAAAGCCAGCCCTGCTCCCAGGAGGGAGATGGCACAGAAGAAACAGCGAAAGAAGCTTTGGGTGCAGATAATCTCGCCCCCGTTGTTCGGCGAGCATATGATCGGCGAGACGAACGTCTACG
>JAHIVG010000049.1 GCA_018816705.1 Nanobdellota archaeon | reverse complement strand
TTCGCCTTCTAAGTAATAAGCGAACCAATCTAAAAGCCGATGAAATCTCAGGAAGAACCGGAAGAAAAGAGGGCCTGTACTTTAGAATGCGAAAGTTTTTATTCTAACTGGTAATCCGTTGGCTTCATGGACTATAAGACACTTGAGAAGAAGCACGGCCTGCCGGCCGGGCTGAAGCAAAGCTTTGACCTGCCGGACGACTGCAAGAGCCTGCACGAGGCCAGGAAGAAGGCCGCCGAGCATCTGGATACATATATACAATACTTAGAGGGCCTGCTGCAGTCAGAGACCAGCTTCGCCAACGTCTACGAGTGCAAGCTCTTCAACGACGACGACAAGAAGAGGGTCTTCTCCGCATACAAGCACCTCATGCTGCTGAGCAGGACTGCTCTTGAGCTAGGCCTGGACAACGACCCGGCCAAAGACCTCAGCTATCTGAAACATGCCCTCGAGGCATGGCAGGGAGTCAAGGAAGAGCTCAAGGAGATATTCAACAAGGTCAAGGCTGCATGGCAGGAGGAATCAGAGCCGGGCGACAGCCCAGGATACTTCGGGTGATAATATGAAGCTGGTCATGATGGGAGTGCAGGGCTGCGGCAAGGGGACACAAGCAGAGCTCATATCAAAGAAATTCAAGATACTGCACATCTCAACCGGCGACCTGCTCCGGGATGAGGTCGCGAGCAAGAGCGAGCTCGGCAAGGAGGCAGAGGGATTCATGAACAAGGGCCTGCTCGTGCCTGATAAGGTCCTGTTGGGGATGCTGAAAGGTCGCTTAAGCGAGCTCGACGGGTTCATACTGGACGGCTACCCACGCAACCGCGAACAGGCTGAGGCCCTGTCTGGCATCACAGAGCTTGACGGCGCGATAGAGATAGGCGTCTCTGACAGGGAGGCCATAAAGCGCATATCAGGCAGGAGGAGCTGCAAGTGCGGCGCTGTCTACCACGTCTTCTACAATCCACCTGGAAGGCCGAACATCTGCGACAGGTGCGGCAAACCATTGTTCCAGAGGGATGATGACCAGGAGGATGCTGTCGCGAAAAGAGTGGCATTGTACCATGAGAAGACCGAGCCCGTGCTCAAGTTCTACGAGGAGAAAGGCATCCTCCACAAGATAGACGGCGAGCAGGCCATCGAAGAGGTGTTCGGCGCGATTGAGAAGGCATTACCTGAAGAGTGACTTGATAACTATCGTCGCATAGCTCCCTTTGGGCAGCGAGAATTTCACAGTCTGCTTCTTGAAACCCGGATGCATCTCGTCATCCTCCAACTCGCTCAGTTTTAATTCTTGGATCCCGACAAATGCCTTCCTCATGACGCCTTCTGCACTGAGACCGGGAAGCTGCCTGATGATGAAATCCCTCGAAGTCAGCCCTTCTTCCTTCAAGATGTCATCGGCGCCTTCTGTGCCGAAGCCGGGCAATGAGAGTTCCTCGTCGCTGACCACATCTTTCCTCGGGAAGAGCAGCTTGCCCAAAGCATAATCAATAAGGTCATGATCGCCTGATTTTTCTATCCTCATGCAAAGCAACTTGTTGAATAGGTAACTCTGATAGGCATGAACATACAGCCTGAGCATCCTGGGCTCGATAGATGCTAGCTTAGCTATGGGATCTTCGGTCGCGAGCCCTATCAATCTGCATGCCCCTTCAAATTCCCGCCGGATGATATGCTTTCCGATGAGATGGTTGTTCTTGGTGATGCCGAAGCGCTGGTCGTCGAAGTAGTTGGGGATGGTCCTGCGCTCTTCCGCCCCTGACTGCAGTCTCCTGACGGTTATCTCAAACCTGTTGCCGGTGAGCATGCCAAGAGCCATCCTTTCGTCGCCGGCACCGAGATAAGTGAGGCTCAGCTTGCCGATACTCATGCCGTGCTTAGGGCCTCCCTTTATCGAAATTGTCTGTCTTGTAAGGGCTGTCTTGTCCTTGTTGCCGCCGATGTTGATGAATTTCGTGCTGATATTGAGCTTTTCTGCGATTGCTGCGACCGCTTCCATGGTAGAGAGGTCTCTCTTATCCAGCCCGTAATACCTGTAGATGCCTGAATCCTGCAGCTTGAGATCTGATTGTTCAACCACCATGAAATCTTCCGGCTTTGCCTTGATCAGGTACATGAAGAGCAGGTATTGGAAAAAGGTTTAAAAACCCTACGTTGTTTACATCACGATAAGCGTGGGCCTGTAGCGCAGCCTGGCAAGCCCTATGGTTTGGGCAAATAGCGCGAGTGCCTCCTAACAGGCGATGCCTGCAAGAAAGCACTAGGTCGGGGGTTCGAACGACCATGTCCGTTTTCGGCGAAAGGTCCCGGAAGTCCCCTCAGGCCCGCTTGGACAAGTTAACCCACATAGGTGAAGGACTGCGCATATTCAGCAGAAGGCTCAAGGTAGCAAGACAAGGCCTGCCAAGATATGAAGGTGATGCGAAAAGCATCTGCCAGCAGATCGTCGAGAGGTGCTGGAACGGAAGCTTTTTCATGACCAGCGCAGGCCACTTCTCAGAGTTCTGGACCAGGGATTTCGGATTGTGCACGGACGCCTTGCTTGAGCTTGGGCACAAGGACAGGGTCAGGGCCAGCCTGGAATATGCCCTTGAAATATTCTCCAGACAGGGAAGGATAACCACCACCATAAGCCCTTCCGGAAGGGCATTCGATTTCCCATGCTATGCGCCGGACTCATTGGCGTTCCTGCTTAGAAGCCTCAAGGCTTTGGGGGACGATGACCTGGTAGGCAAGCACAAGGAGTTCCTGCAAGGAGAAGTTAACAAGTTCTGCTCATTGGTGCTGGACAAGAAAGGAAGGGTCAGTGTGGACAGGTCCTTCTCATCGATATCCGACCACTGGAGACTCAGGGCGTCTTGCTACGACACATGCATGACGGGCATGATAAAGGAGAGATGCGAAGATCTCGGCCTGGAATTCAGCCGGGATACAGATTATACAAAGCTATTGCACGACAGGTACTGGACCGGAAAGCATTTCATCAGCGACCTGAAATATAGGAAGCTGACCGGAGAGGCAAACGTATTCCCGGCGTGGTGCGGGCTCAGCGACAAGCCGACGGTGAGAGTAATAAAGGAAGAAGGGCTTGACCGACCTCTGCCGTTGAGATACTTCAAAGACAAAGGGCCGGGACAGAACATCTACAGCCTGCTGACGCCCGGATACGAATCATCAGACAACATCTGGCTGCACCTGGGGATGGCATACCTGAACATCGTGCCGGACGCGTTGCTCAAGGGATACATCGGCATCCTGACAGGTTTCATTGAGCACCATAAGAATTTCCTTGAGGTCGTAGACGAGAAACTGGAGCCTTACAGATCACTCCTGTACATGTCGGATGACTCGATGCTGTGGGCAGCGAACTACCTAAAATCGATCGGGAGGCTGAGCTGATGGGAAAGATGGACCGGATCACCGGGCTGATGCCGAAGAGGATAAACTATGAGTACATGAAGATAATCAGGGAGGCCCAGCTCATGATACGGCTCGACTTCGACTCGAGAAAGAACGGGACCCGCCCCAGGAACTGCAGGATCCCCCGTAATGCAAAGGACATCCTCATAATAAACACCGGCCTGATCGGAGACTTCGTCACCACGCTACCGGCGCTCCATCATCTCATCAAGCAGACAGACGCAAACATCCACTTGGTCGTATCCCCAGCAGTCGTAACACTGGCTAAACATCTCAAAGGAATCAAGGCTGTCTATCCGATAAAATCGATATACAGGCGGCGCGTCGAAGGACCTTCCTTGAGGAAGATACCCTTGGACAGATTCAATCATGTGATCGTCCTGCGAATGAGCGATGATGCATATGGGCTGCTCAAGGAACTGCAATATGACCACCTCATGTGCCCCCTGCTCCCTTACATAAGGTACACCTTCCATGTGTCGAAGAACCTGTCCAAGCCGGTAAAGCAGCTGAATGAGGTGAACTTCGAGTTCATGGGCATGAAGAGATCCAATAAGATCCCTAGTTTCAAGGAGTTGTTCTCGGTAGACAAGAAAGACGGACTTACTGCGAAAACATTGCTGAAGTGCTTCCATGGCAAGATCATAGTGGTCCACACCGGTTCAGGATGGTCTGTCAAGCTCTGGGGCGTCGACAAATGGGTGGAGCTGATAAAACGGATAAACACTGTAGGGGATTATAGATTCGTATTCGTGGGAGCCGGTGACGAGGAACAGAGACAATTCGACCATATCCAGAAGAAGCTGGACTTCAAGGCGAATTCCATGATAAAGAAGCTCTCGCTCTGGGAAACCGCACTCATGATGAGAGAATGCTGCTGCTTCATCGGCGTGGACTCAGGGCCGAGACACCTGGCCTATCTGGTGGACTTGCCCAGCATATCTCTGCTCGGCCCGGGTCCGAAGATGTTCATGTCCTTCAACAAGGATGCGATCATAATCGACAAATCAGACTGCCAATGCACAAACCTGTTCTGCTACAAGAAGACGACCTGCATGGAGAAGATAAACGTAGATGATGTTTACAGCGAATTCCTCAAGCTAAGGGCTAAACACGCTTCCTGAGGGCCTCGACAATCTTCTTTCCCTCTGCACGCCCCCTTAACTTCTGCATCGCCTTCCCAACTAGTGCATTGAACGGCAGCCCCTTGTTCTCCTGGACAATCCGGCCTATCTCCTTTGCGAGCTGGTCGTCCTTGAGCCTCATGAAATCCTCAATCCTTGGCTTTTCGCCTTTCGCGTACGCCAATAGCAGCTCGAAGGCACCTTCCCTCGTCAGCTCTCCCCTGTTGAGCAATGGAAATATATCGTTTAGGTGTGCTTTCGCATCAACTTCCAGACTGAACCGCCGCTTGATCTCCCGTGGCGCGTTGACAAGCAAATCAACTATCACCTTGGACTCAATCTTCCTGTATGTCTTCGTGAGTTCGTCCAGTGGTATTTCCTCCTTGACAGCCAAGCTGGCCAGTTCCTTACTAAGCCCATACTGTTTTTCATACCTGACAGACTTGTCCTCTAACATCTCTGGAAGCTCTATCCCCTTGGTCTGCGGAATTACCAGTGGGATGTCTGTCTCGGGGTACATCCTTGCAGCTCCAGGCATCGGCCTGAGGAAAGTGGAAGTTCCATCTGGATTTGCGCGTCTCACTTCGTTGGGAACCGTTTGGGTGAGGCGTTCTTTCAATGCATTGAAAGCCTTGGCTGCCTTTTCCGCTGATGAAAGTATTATCACGAACGCGTCATCCTGAGAGCAGTTGAGATGCTTCGATACACTTGTTATCTCTTCGGGCGTGATCCCGTAAGCAGGCAGCTCATCAGAATGGATTATTCCCCCGATTCCTGCTTTGGCCTTCGCAAGGCCTGAAAGCTCAGTGCCGAACCTGTAGTCCTTGAGCAGCTCCTCACCGAAGAGCCCCTTGCAGCCCTTGCAGCAGAAAGCGATGACTTTGTTGCCTTTGGATATCGCGCCTTTCATGAGCTTGGACTGCGTCTTTGAGAAGATCGTTGTGATATCTGCAGGGTCCATCAACCTTGATTTTTTTATCCTGGACCACAGAGCGATGAGGCGCTCCTGGCGTCTGGCCTCGTTCTCGAGCCAGACAGGGATCATCTTGAGTTCTTGCGCACCCTTTATCTCGACCCGGTTGCCTCCTGGAACAGAGAGGTTCAGGTCCTGCCGTATCGTGCCTATCCCCCTCTTTGCCTTTCCGGTGCTGCGGAGCAGCATGCCTAGCTTCAATGCTGCTTCCTTGGCCTGCTGCGGAGAGGTTATGTCAGGGGCTGTACCTATCTCAATGAGAGGGATGCCTAACCGGTCAAGACGATATGTTGTTGTGTCTTCCGTCCTGCTGACGATCTTGGCCGCGTCCTCCTCGAGATACAACCCATCTATCCTTATGGTACCCTCAGATGTATCCAGCAATCCGTCTCTCGCGACCAAGGCAGTCCTCTGGAAACCTGATGTGTTTGAGCCGTCAATCACTATCTTGCGCATCACCTGTATGCGATCCAAGACCTTCATCCTGAGCAGCCTAGCCATCTGCAGCGTCACGTACAATGCCTCCTCGTTCATGTCATGGGGCGGCTCTTCATCCATCTCCACAAGGCAGGTGGTATTGTTATAGAACTCATATTTGAAAGCCTGTCCTCTCAGCATCTCATGCTCTGCTGCCCTGTCGACCACGCCGCTCTCGCCCGACACGGCCCGCAATCTCCGCACGATGGAACCGTCAGGGTCATCCTCCCTCAATATGGAAGGGCAATTACAGAATAGCTTCTTGGTCGCGAGCTGCTGATGTATCTCTATACCGATTTTCATGAGGATTCAACATCGAAATGATCAGCCTGAGTCCTCTCCGAGATCTCCCCCCGAAGGTCAGTAGTAATCATCTCGTTGACCTTGCTGGGAAAGTTGCCGAGGAGCCACGCCAGCTTGATATAGGCCGTCTCAGTGATCATGTCCTCGCCGAAGATGACACCGATATCGACTAGGCGCCGGCAGTTCGAATAAACATAAGGATGGACCCGGCCATATATGCATTGTGAGGTCAGGACGACTACACCCCCCTTCTTTATGAAGGCCTTCAAAGCCTCATAGTTAGGGAGGTTCTCAGGGATGTTTGTCGGTGCCTGCCCCAGGCCGGTGCTCTCAAGGACAAGGCCCTTGTATCCTTTTTTCGACAGGACCTCGAAGAAGTCAGGATGGAAATTCGGGTACGTCCTGATTATAGCGACCTGGTCTTCCATCTTCAGCAGGGGTTTCAGCTTATCAGATTTTGGCTTGTAGTAATCCTTGCGCAAGAACTTGAAAGTGCCATCAGTCTTGACACGAGCAATCGGAAGGTCGTTGACAGCCTTGAAAGCATCCCTCCTGGTCGTGTGCATCTTACGTGTCTTGCATGCCGGCAATATGAGGCAGGACCCGTCGTCCATGCCCTCATGCATACAGACCGCAACACCCTTGAAGCCTGATCTGGTTATGAAATGAGCGGCGCATTCCATATTCATGCCTGCGTCGCTCGACGGCCTGTCCGAGCTGCGCTGCGCACCGATGAGTATGACCGGGATGGATATGTTCTCGAGCATGAATGACAAGGCTGCTGCTGTGTAGCCGAGAGTGTCTGTGCCATGGCCGATAATGACGCCGACAGCTCCCTTCCTCTGCTCTTCGATGACCGCCTTCGCCATCAGCCTGTAATGCTTGAACAGCAGGTCCTCTGACATCAGGTTGCCGATCAGCCTAGTCCTCACGTTGGCGATCTTCATGACGCCAGGGAACATCTCGACGAAATCGTCCGCGGTGTAAGACGCGATGACACCGCCGGTGTCGTAGTCCACCTTTGATGCGACCGTGCCGCCGGTATGGATGACGGCTATCGTCTTGAGGCCTTTCATTTTACCCCCTCGCGACTTCTTCAGCACCTCTTTCGGGGCGGCCTTGATCTGCTTGATAGACATGACCTTCTGTTTCTTTATGCTCATGTTGTAACCGGTCTTGAGCTTGATGGAATAGTAATCCTTCTCAGCCGGCATCAGTATCCCCTCATGCTCCTCGTCCGTTGTGGTTATCTTGACACGTGTTCCGGGTTCCATATTCTGAGATTGGGCCATGCATCCTGTTTAGGACAGGGGCTATTTAAAGGTTACTGGGGCTTGGAGTTTGTCGCACAATAAGTATTGTCCATGACCTCATGCTTGCCATGAGGTTATGTCTCACTGCTAGCATTAGTGTGTCTAACCGCCGTGTGTGAGTGTTTTTTGCGTGTGTGAGCATTAATCCTGCATTTGTTGCTCCTC
>JAHIVG010000048.1 GCA_018816705.1 Nanobdellota archaeon | reverse complement strand
GAGGAGCAACAAATGCAGGATTAATGCTCACACACGCAAAAAACACTCACACACGGCGGTTAGACACACTAATGCTAGCAGTGAGACATAACCTCATGGCAAGCATGAGGTCATGGACAATACTTATTGTGCGACAAACTCGAATCCTTGCAAAAAGTTTAAAAAGGGGAGAAAGGTTTCGGCCTCGGTGTGAGACAATGTTCATCGTGAAAGTGATACCGGAAAAATGCATAGGCTGTGCAGCCTGCACCTCTGTCTGCGACAACTTCGAGATGGAGGACGAGAAGGCCAAGGTGAAGAAGGAGAAGCTGGAGCAGCTAACATGCGAGGAAGATGCTAGGAACGTCTGCCCGAACGAGGCCATCCTGATAAAGAGGGAAGGTTGATGGGAGACCTGCCCAAGGTCAATGCTGGATTGGAAAGCGCTGGTATTTTCCTGGATTCTCTGTTTGACTGTTTCGAGACGACACATATCAGCCTGAAGGTCAGGGATGAGCAGATACGGGCCAAGCTGCCAGCTGACTTCGATCCATTATCCACCTGTTCATCAATTCACATTCTATAAGAAACGATTTCCTGTAGTTTTGCCTAGGACTGAAGATATCAGCCGGAGAGAAATAACACTGCCCCTGCATCCCCTCTTAACCGAAAGAGATGTTGATCACATCTGCGGGACCTTATCCAATATCATCCTGAAGCATGCGCCTTAGGGTAACCAAACATTATGTATCCGATGGATAAGATCAATGTGATGACGCCCATTCCGATAAGAACATGGTTCATTTTCAAGATGTCTAACAGCACTCCTCCTACAAGGACATACACCGCCCCGGTGACATTAACGACCAAATTCTGGATTGAAAGGACAGTGGACCTCTTATCGGATGAGGTATGGTTGTTTATGTAGAATTCAATTACATTATCTTTGTAGGCTCTTGACAAGAATATGAGTGAAATCAAGGCCAGCATCGGCATGATATTATAAAGACCCAACATCATGAATCCAAGGCCATGGACAAGGCTGATCACTATGAATGAACCCTTCTCTCCAAGGTGTTTCTCAATCCTTTCCGAGAACATCGAAAAAATTCCGCTAATTCCATATATGAATGCTATAATCCAACCCAATGATATGACCTGAAAGCCGATGCTGATGATATATGGCTGCTTAATTATGTTGTTAAATATAGTGAATGGCAGTATGATCAATGCAGAATAAAAAACAATCCAACGGATTGTCCTTTGGGAAAATACAAAATTCATCGACTCCTTGATATGTCCTATCTGGTTTGACATTGTATATCCACTGTTTTTTTTATAAGGTTCCTTGCATGAAAGAATGAAAAATGACGCAATAAATGCGGAAACGCCAAAAAAAACCCACGGAAGGCGAGAATCGATTTCGTATAGTAAAGTTCCGGAAAGAGAAGCGATGATGGTGGAGACAGCTATTATGAGACGGGATTTGCCACGGACGCTCAAGTATGATTTTTTTCTCTTAAGTGCTTTTAGTGTATCATACACCATTGCCGACTTTGTGCCAGACATGAGTGAGTCAGCCAGTCCCCAAACGAGGAACCCTATCAAGAACAATGGGAAAGTGGAACTTAGACCAATCATCACCATGGCAATGGTCCAGAACAAGGAGCCGAAAAAGAGTGCAATCTTCTTGCCGATAAAATCAGAGAATACTCCTGTGGGAATCTCGAACAATATGACACTGAATGAGACTGTGAATTCAAGCAGTCCTATCTGACCGTATTTGATGCCCATTTCCCTCAAGAATATTACACTTATCGGCAAGATGAACCACAGATTCATGAAAAACTCATATAAGTAGTATTTCCAGATGTTTGACTCATACTTATCTTTCATGAGTGGGACATTAGCCAGTACCTTTATATTATTTTCTGATGATTTGTCCTTTGAAAATATTTATTGAAAATCTCGCCTTTGTGAGATTTTCCATGGGGTATTGAATACGAAGAAATGCGTAGCATTTCTTGTACACAAAATCTTTGATTTTGTTGTACCCCGCCCTTTAGGGCGAGATTTTCAAACCAAAAACTCGCCTGTCAATGCGAGGAGCGTAATACACCGACCTTGAGGTCGGTG
The DNA here is from genome assembly GCA_018816705.1 of Nanobdellota archaeon. Classification (GTDB taxonomy): domain Archaea; phylum Nanobdellota; class Nanobdellia; order Woesearchaeales; family JAHIVG01; genus JAHIVG01. The sequence continues at coordinate 21,594 of JAHIVG010000048.1, read as the reverse complement.
GTAGCTCCGAGCGGCGAGTTTTTGTTATTTGCATGTTTTAATATAGTTTATTCCGTAGATCTTCCGGGAACCGGACAGCAATCTTTAAAAACAACTGATGATTCGCCTCAGGCATGGAGACTTACTCGCATTCTCGGCTGAACACGTTCGAGCAGTGCAGGCTTCGCTTTAAGTTCAACTACATCGACAAGATCAAGACTGAGATAGAGACCACGGTCGAGGCCTTCATGGGCGGCATGGCCCACAAGGCCCTGGAGAAGCTGTACAAGGACCTGCAGGCCGGCAAGCTCAACACCCTGAAAGAGCTGATCGACTTCTATTCCTCAGAATGGGATAGGTCATGGACCGACGGAGTGATGATAGTCAGGAAAGGCCTTGATCAGATGCATTACAAGCAGCTCGGAGAGAGGTTCATCAAGGACTTCTACGAGAGGTTCAAACCCTTTGACCAGGATAAGACCATCGCCACAGAGAGGCATGTCATGGTCGAGTTCGGGCCGTTCAAGATACAGGGTTACATCGACAGGATATCGACCAAAGGCGATACATATTCCATACATGATTACAAGACCTCAAGCAGGCTGCCGACGACAGACCAGCTGAAGATGGACAGGCAGCTGAAGATATATGCCATCGCGCTGAAACAGCTCTATCAGGACTGCAAGAAGGTCAAGCTCGTATGGCATTACCTGGCCTTTGACAAGGACCTTACGTATGAGCCGACGGACAAGGAACTTAAGGAGGTTGAGAAGGAGGTCATCGGCATCATAGAGGAGGTCGAGGCTGCAACAGAATACCCTGCGAAGACCTCAGCGCTTTGCGGCTGGTGCCAGTTCCAGCCCATCTGCCCTGAATGGAAGCACAAGTTCGAGGTCAAGCAGAAAGACCTGCAAGACTTCATGCTCGACGACGGAGTCGGCCTGGTGAACAGGTATGCCGAGCTCAAGGAGAAGATGGAGAAGTATGAGAGTTACCTCGAGGATGCGAAGCAGAAGCTGGTAGAATACGCAGAAAAGAAGGAACTCAATGCGGTCTTCGGCTCTGGAGTCAAGGCAGCGATCAGGACCTATCCCAGGCTGAGCTTCCCGAAGAAGGGCGATAGCGTGCGAGAACCATTCATCAAGGTGGTGAAGGAAATAGGGTTGTGGGACCAGCTCGTGATGCCGGACGTATACGAGCTTGCCAAGCTCATTAACTCAGGCGACGTGCATCCGGACCTGGTCAAGCTGCTGGACCCGTTCATCAAGCGCAGCAAGACTACTATTGTCTATCTGAACCGGCAGTAGAATGATTATTTCTTATTCCCTTTCCTTCCGCCTTTCTTGTCATCCTTCTTGAAGATGCGGCCGAAACGCATGAATCGCGCAATCTTCTCCTCGTCCATCTTCTTCTGCGCCTGCTGTTCCGGCGTGAGGTCAGGCATGGTTGCGTTTATGGTGGAGGGCTTATCTTTCTTGAACTTGGCGTACTTCTCCTTCTTCGCGCTGATCTTCTTGGGCTTCTTCTTGCTTTTCTTGCTCTTCTTTGCCATGATAAAGGGTCAAATCACTTCTGGTATTTAAAGATAACGGCCATCCAAACATTTATATATTATTAGTCATTCCCAAGTGATATTATGGGGGCAATACAACCAGCAGATATAATCGAACCTGAAAAAGTTCCTGGTGTAGGCCATACGATCGGCCAGGCATACAGCGATATCTTCGGCAAGGCGCAGTATGAATGGGTAGTGCAGCGTCTAGTGGAGGAATCCCAGAGGGAAGGCGAATGGACACAAGTAAAAGTCGGAGATCTTACAGACCTGTTCAAGGACTTCAAGCATCCCGAGACCTTGAGGGACAAGGCAGTGCATGAAATGATGGAATCAGGCAGGATTAAGTATGAGGAAGGACAGGTCCGGCTTACGGAAGCCACTATAAAGGAATTGCATAAACATTATGCTGTGGGCACCCTAACCTAATTCTAAATCACCACTATTAAATAGTAAATAACCGAAAGGTTTATAAAGTGGAAGTGGATAAACACTTCATATGTTAACATGTAAAACATTGGCCATAAGGAAAGAGCAATATGATGCACTCAAGAAGGTCCCCCCGAATCATAGGGGGTATCAATACATGCTGAGGGGCGGTAGCAGCAATGTCGGCAGTTCTCTTGATTTGGATATCGGCTTCGAGGTCGCCTGTCCTGCAAGTTCGTATAGTGATGGTATATCAAGCAAATCGGCAAGTGACCTGGATGGGAGGATCGATCAGCTCATAATGGAAGACCATGGAGTGAGAGTTATGCCTTTCTTGGTGACCGACAAGATCGCAAAGGAATCCGAAGTGAAATACTCAGACATCGAGGCGATGTATAGGTATCTCTCAGGGATAGGCGAGACTGAAGATACAAGGATAAAACACTTCTTATTGCTGACTCCGAATGGAGGAGTCGTCATCGAGAGGCCGAATCCTGATGCAAGCTATTACACAAGACCGATGAAGATACAGCTTGTCGAGGGTCTGAAGCCCGAAGAGATAAAGAGTATTGAAGAGAAGCAGGCCGAACTGAGAAGCCTGGGTTTCAATGTCTAGGCAAAGACCATGTCCCTGTGAAGCATAGCTAATTCGAATGTGTCCTTGTCTTCAGCCGGCAGATGCTTAAACCTTTCTTTTGAGAGGAGATAATGGGCAACCACCAATGCATCGTTCTTCACCTTCTTCTTGAACAATTTCTGTAGGGTCGACAACACCCTTTCTTCACCATAGCCTTCTTCCCGGATCTGCTTGAACAGGAACCGCAGCATCTGTTTCAGGGAGAGTATGACATCCCTCTCTATCATCCCTTTGAAAGAATCAATGTCATGTATCTTGAACCTCTGCTTGCGGACCTCTTTCTTGAATTCCCTCCAGATGACATGTACCCATCTGCTGCGCAGGACCTTCATGAAGCTGTCCGGTGACATGCGCCCATCGCGGATGATTGAATAGATGCCTTTTGGGCCGCTGAAACCTGTCTCGAGCCGTCTGAACACGAGGGTCTTTGACAGCAAGGGTTCGAGCATGATCAACTGGTCATACAGGTCTTGGTCATCGACGTGCTCTATGTTCTTAGGCCATCTTTGCTCGATCTCCTGTGTAATCTCTTGAACCTTGGCCCATCTTTTCTTGTCCCAATAGTGCCAGGAGACAGGCTCTTTCCAATCCTTGAGCTCCTGTAGAGCGACATCAGCGATCCTGAAATTACCTGTCTTCAACAATCCTTCCATTATCTTAAGATTTTCGGAGACAGCGCAGGCATCAAGATAGAAGATATGATGGCTCTTCTCTCTCCAGTCAAGGTCGGCGAATCTCTCAAGCTCTTTCTCGTCAGCTATGGTTATCCTCTTTGCCATGATGGATGTTCGGGCATGGGTGTTAATATAGTTTTCTAAGGATATCCGACAAACACCTGATTTTTTCCGGAAATTGACGCTGAAGATTGATAAACGATACGACCTTGTTCAATTTCAAATAATGTGGAGGTGATGAAATGCATACCGTAAACCTTAAATACCAAATGGTATCTTTTGATACTATGAATGCCCAGATCAATCTAAGGTTGCCTGAAAACCTATTGACTGCCGCCAGGTCCTACTCAGAAGATAATGGTTATGGTTCTATCCAGGAATTCATCAAGGATGCCGTGCGAGAGAAGCTTTTTGACTCATCCGACATCTCCAAAGCAGAACTGAAAGCGATACGACGATTGATTAAGGCTACAGGGGATAAGAGCTTATTTCGGACAGAAGAGCACTTCAAAAGAAAGTTAAGGAGATGACACCTTACATTCTTCTGTTCTCTGAATTCTTCCTCGAACAGCTTGACGACTACAAGCCAAGAACCCTGACCCGAATCAACGCCAAGCTTCAGCTCTTGAAACAGAACCCATTCAGGAATCATAAAAATCCGCCGAAAGCGTCCGACCCCACACTAAAGTGTGGGGTACAACAAAATGCGTAGCATTTTGTGTACAAATAATCCGTAGGATTATTTTGTATGAACGGACGCTTTCGTTCTACAGGCGGATTTTTAGGATACAAGAAAGCGCTACATCCCTTGCCTAAAGACAAGGGTATTGCGCTTTCTCTGTATAAACGCATAATCGGCCATGATCTTTTTTTGTTCAGGATAAGGTTCAGCGATGATAGAAAAGAAAAAAGGATAATCTACCTGGTGGACAAGCCATATGTTAAGGTCCTATGCATCCTTGACAGGGATAAGGAATATAAGGACTTGAGTAATTATTTACGAAAACTGGGTTATTGACCACTCCCCACTGGACATTGGGGCGTAAAGGATATAAATGCGGGTTCTTATGATAATACTGGAATTTAACACCTCCGTTGTCGTGTCTGAATCGGCCCCAGTACATGTTGCACGCCATTGCACTTTTTTCCCGCCCGAGCCAGGCGGGAAAAAGTCGGGCCATCGGATGGAAGCAGCAGAGTATCAATCGTATTAACAATAATCCAAAGAGGTGAACCTGATGTTAGAGCTGGTAGAGAGGCACGCTGTGTTCTCAGATGACCTCATGCATGAAGCCACGAGACATGAAGAGATATCAACTGCCCGCAATTACGCAGCGCATAAGCTGAGAGGCATGGACAAGGAAGTGAAGGTCGAACTCAGGCGCCTGAAGGGCTTTGAAGCCTTCAATATCTCAAAACATGGCATCCTCTGGGCTGAGCTTGAAATCAGGCACAACATCGAGGAGATGCTAATCAGCAACTGGCTCCAGCGCTTCCCGAGGTTTGCAGTGGCGATCCAGACTAAAGACGGATGCTTCTTCGGCGAACACCCTGACTTCATCGAGAGGACAACTGCTGATATCAAGGATGTCATAAGGCTGCTGGAAAAGAGTAGGCCCCTCAGCGGAGAGCTGCCGAAGCCGAGAAAGAATGACCGGTTCTACCTATGATCAGGAACAGCTTCATCATCCTGCCGAGGATAGGGCGGACCAGGGAAGCAGGCATCTGGAAGCAGGGCATCACCGACTGGCAGGGCTTCAGGGATACGAAAAAGATAAAGGGAATGAGCCGGAGCCATAAATCCAGGCATGACCGGTTCCTGTCAACAGCCGCAGAGTGCCTTCACTCATCCAACACCGAGTTCTTCACATACTACCTTCCCAGGATAGAGAGCTGGCGGCTATACAATCTCTTCAAGGACGAAGCAGTCTACCTGGACATCGAGACCTCCTTCGATGGTGACATAACAGTCGTGGGAATGTATGACAGCACAGACACCAAGACCATGATTAAGGGCATCAACCTGGATGCAAAGAATCTAAAGCAATACCTTCAGCGCTTCAAGCTCATAATGACCTTCAACGGTTCGAGCTTCGACCTGCCGATACTCAATAAGTATTACCCAGGCTGCATACCGAGGATGCCCCACATGGACCTGATGCACTGCTGCCGCAGGATAGGGCTCACGGGAGGGTTGAAGAAGATAGAGAAGAAGCTTGGCATAGCCAGGGACGAGGAGGTGGAGCACGTGGTGGGGAGCCAGGCACCGCTGCTCTGGAGGCATTACAAGGCAACAGGGGATGAGCACTACCTCAGGCTGCTCGTCAAGTACAATGATGAAGATGTAATCAACCTCAAACCGCTGGCAGAGCATGCCTACGGAAGACTGAGTCAGGAGTTAAGACAAAATTATTTAAATCCGCAAGCCAAGAAAGGCTGATATGAAAAAAATAATCACATTGGCCATATTATTATTGCTCGTTCTAGGGTGCAGCAAACCAGCAGATGAACCTGTCGACGAGCCGCCTCCACCTCCACTGCCTCCTCCACCTGAGCCTGAGATAATGGATTTGAGTCTGACAAGCCCGGCCTTCGAAGATGGACAGCCCATACCACAGAAGTACACCTGCTGGGGGGACAACGCCAACCCGCCGCTGAAGATCGATAATATCCCGACCGGTACACAGAGCCTGGCCTTGATAATGGACGACCCAGACGCTCCTTCAGGCACGTGGGTTCACTGGCTCGTCTGGAACATGGATCCCGGAACAACAGATATCAAGGAAGACCATTACTTCATCAACGAGGGCAAGAACTCCTGGTATGAGAGCAAGTACGGCGGACCGTGTCCGCCTTCGGGTACACACAGGTATTTCTTCAAGCTGTACGCACTGGATGAGCAGCTCAACCTGCCTTCGGGGACGCAGAAGAAGCACCTCGAGGGCGCGATGAAGGGCCATATCCTCGGCCAGGGAGAATTGATAGGGACTGTGAGCAAATAGTCATCACTCCCAAAACACTACTAGCGTAAGCTTTATATATCGTCGGTCCATACCTCCGCAGATGGGGGTATGCTCATGGTAATGACTCAAGTATATTTCGGCAAGGCGCCGCTACACGATTCTTCAGGCAGGTATAATCTCAACCATTCTGACCCTGAGAAGCGGGACGGATGGATCTCTCATAGGGACGTGGCAGAAAAATATGGATATCTTCTGCCTGGCCCATTTCTTGATCCAGACAAGAACGTGATACGGGTCGATATAATCTCGGCCAACCTCTCCAGCATGGACCCGGAGAATGATTCGATCGAGATGAGGCTGTTGTACTGCAGCCATGCTTTGGCTGTCCAGCTAGTGGAAGATGTGCTGAGGAGAGAGGGCATCAATCCCGTAGCCATGGCTGTGAGGAGGCCCTTCAACGAAAAGTATGGGGCCGTGCAGCTGCTTTATCCAGCCGTGCATGAAAAGGCCATCAGCGCATTGCTCAACTGCCTGGAGACATACCACAAAGCCATGCTCAAGGATTTGGAGAAGGGGACGCAGAGCGACAGCGACCTGCCCAGCGTCATAGACGGCTTCTTTTCTGCCAAGTACAGCCCAGACAACCAAAAGATTCATAAACATGGCTCACAAGGGTAAGGGATAGGTGGTAACATGAAGATTCTGATGGTCATAGCGCAGCACGGGTTCCAGGACCACGAGTTCGAAGCTCCGTTGGAGCTGTTCAAGGAGAAAAAGATACCTGTCAAGATCGCCAGCCAGAAGAGAGGCACATGCTTCGGCAAGTTCGGCCTGCAGGTGAACGCAGACCTATCGTTCTCAGACGTGAAGATGGAAGACTTTTCTGCTATCGTGCTCATCGGCGGCCCAGGGTCGGTTCATCTGGTGGGTAATAAGGAGCTGGAAAGGATACTGCACGAAGCTGTGAAGCAAGAGAAGATAATCGCTGCCATATGCTACTCACCTGTCACCCTTGCCAAAGCTGGTTTGCTGAGAGGCAAGAAAGCCACTGTCTGGAACGAGGACGGGAACCAGCAGTCTGTGCTCGAAGAAGCAGGCGCAGAATACCTTGAGCAGGCAGTGGTCATCGACGGCAGACTGATCACGGCCAACGGGCCGAACGCTGCATCCAGGTTCGGAGAAGAGATCGCGAAGATGCTGGGTTTCTGAGATCATCAGTGTACCGATTTAGTTCTGTTCCCAGCGGCCTCAACCTACAAATGTACATGTCCCCATTCTTCTGTCCTCCCGAGCACCCACCCGCCCTCATGAAGTTGTCGCTTGCAGAACTAGTTGAAGGCGGTTTGTGCAGGCTGCGGCAAATATTTCACAAGAACATCAGCATACTCACAGCCATCACAGCCATGCCGGCGACGAGGCCGTATATCGATAAGTGGTGTTCGCCGTACTTCTGCGCTGCAGGCAGCAGCTCATCAAGTGAGATGAATATCATGATGCCTGCTACAGCAGCGAAGAGGATGCCTATCATGAATCCCTTGAAGATCGTCATGACCAAAAGCAGGCCGATCAACGCTCCCAAAGGCTCTGCCAGGCCTGACAAGAATGAGTAGAAGAAGGCTTTCTTCCTGTTGCCCGTGGCATAGTAGATAGATACAGACACGGCGATGCCCTCAGGTATGTTATGCAAGGCTATCGCGATCGCGATCATGACACCAAGCTTCAGGTTGGTGATAGCACTTGCGAACGTGACGATGCCTTCCGGGAAATTGTGCACAGCTATTGCGATTGCAGCGAATATGCCCATCCTGTAGAGCTTCTTGCACTTCTTCGCCTCCTTCTTGTCCCCTAATTCTTCTATCCTGTGGATCTCGTGCGGGTTCTCGAACTTGGGCAGGGCCTTGTCGATCAAGGCTGCGACCAGTATGCCGAGGAAGAATGATATCACCGCTATCCAGGAGGCCTTCACAGTCCCGAGCGAACCCAAGCTTAGTATGGCTGTAGGCATCATTTCCATGAAGGAGACATAAATCATCACGCCTGCTGAAAATCCCAGTGAAAGCGAAAGGAACTTGGTATTGGTCTTCTTTGTGAAGAAGGCAAGAGCACTACCTATGCCGGTTGACAGCCCGGCGAATAGGGTGAGCCCAAAAGCAATAAGGATGGTGCTGGTCTCGATCATAAGAACGCCTCACTTCGCCTTGCCCTGCTTTGCCACAGCCTCCATGGCAGCCTTGAGCTTCTCGGGTTCGCCGAGGTAATAATGCTTGACGGGCCTGAGTCTGTTGTCCAGCTCATAGACCAGAGGTATCCCCGTGGGGATGTTGAGCTTCATGATCTCCTCGTCAGAGATATTGTCAAGGTATTTCACCAGCGCCCTGAGGCTGTTGCCGTGAGCTGAGATGATTATCTTTTTTCCCTTCTTGAGCTGTGGGATTATCTCTTTCTTCCAGTAAGGCAGAACCCTTTCAACAGTGTCCTTGAGGCACTCTGTCAACGGGAGCTCCTTGGGCTTCAGGTCTTTGTACTTTGGGTCGTTGCCAGGATACATCTCATCTGATTCCTTCAACGCAGGAGGCCTGATGTCATAGCTGCGGCGCCAGATTAGGACCTGTTCCTCTCCATGTTTTGCCGCTGTCTCTGACTTGACCAGTCCCTGCAAAGCGCCGTACATGCGCTCGTTGAGCTGCCAAGACCTCTTGACAGGGATCCACATCAGGTCCATTTCATCCAACGTGAGCCAGAGCGTCCTTATGGCGCGCTTCAGCACAGAAGTATACGCGAGGTCGAAGGTATATCCCTCTTTCTTCAACACCCTTCCTGATTCCTTGGCCTCCTCGACGCCTTTCTCGCTGAGGTCAGCGTCGACCCAGCCGCAGAAACGGTTCTCCCTGTTCCATTCGCTCTCCCCATGGCGCAAGAGTACGAGCTTTATCATATGGTTACCTCTTTTATCAGGTATTTAAATAATTTACTCTAGATGCCTCACGCAGTTCAGCAGGTGCACTTTGTGTTTCTTGTCCTCTTTCAGCTCGAAGATGCTGACTGCAGTGTGTTTGTGGTCTTCCGTATCATCAACATATTCTTTACGCTCACCGATGATGACAGATACCAAGGCCTTACTTATCCCATTGTGGGCAACGAACAGGACTGTCTCTTCAGGATGACTGTCATAGACCTTGTCAAGGAAAGACTTGGTCCTATTCTGGAGGACAGTGAGGCTCTCGATCTCAGCCGAGCTTAGGTCGACCTCGTCCCTGTGCTTGCCTGTGAACCGTCCTTTGTCGCGCTCGCGCAGCTCCTTGACCAGATGGAAAGGCGCATCCGGATGGAATTCCGCGATGAGCCTTGCCGTGTCAGCGGCCCTGGCGAGGTCGCTGGAGTAGATCACGTCTATCTTCTCGTGCTTCAGCCTCTGCGCCACCTTCCTGCCCTGCTCGATGCCCAGCTTGGTCAGCTTGCCTGGCAGCTGCCCTTGAAGGATGCCCCTGACATTGTCCTCTGTCTCGCCGTGGCGGGTGAGTATCAGTTTCATAGTGCCCGTAGAACAGTAACATTTTATAATCTTTGTGCTTTCCTATGTCCTATGAGGCCACATTTATCGCTAATTGCCATATTGCTTATAGTTGTAGTGCTGTTGGCTGGATGCGCCCAGGAGGTCAATGAGCTGGACTCGGTCGAAGTCAGGGAGTAGCAGGGTGAACGCCTGGATTCTGTCAAGGCTTTCCGCGAGAACAGCATCAAGGGCCCGCAGCAGGTTGACATCGAAGGGTACAGGCTGAAGATATTCGGCCTGGTCGAGGAACCCGTGGAGCTGAGTTACGAGCAAGTGCTGGACAGGCAGACATATGTGAAGGCCGTAACGCTTTATTGCGTCGAGGGCTGGGATGCGAAGGTATTGTGGGAAGGGGTCCTTGTCAGGGAATTACTGGTGCAGGCCGAGCCATTGGAGAGCGCGAACACCATCATCTTCCACGCTGAGGACGGCTACACAACGTCGTTCCCGCTGGAATATGTCATGGACAACGACATCATCATGGCCTACAAGGTGAATGGCATGACATTGCCGGCAGAGCGCAGCTATCCATTCGCCCTGGTCGCAGAGAGCAAATGGGGCTACAAGTGGATACGGTGGATCACGATGATTGAGCTTTCTGACGACACAGATTATCGCGGTTACTGGGAGAGCAGAGGGTATTCCAACACCGCTGACCTGGCTGAGGGTTTCAGGGGATCATAATAATCTATCCTTTTTCTCATCATTTATATCCATTCCAGAGTAGTCATAAAAGAAAACCATTTAAATCCGATAGGTATCCTCCTAAGCATGACGTTCATCAGGCTGATGCTGGCTGCGGATTATCAGGAGAATTATGAAAAAAAGGTCGGAGAGACTGTAGACTTCCTAAGAGGTCAACTTGGAGAGATGAAGCCAGAATTCGGCCTGGTGCTGGGTTCTGGCCTGGATGATTTAAGTGGGCTTATCGAGATAGACAAAGCGATAGAATACAAGGACATACCCAACTTTCCAACGCCGACTGTGGCAGGTCATGAAGGGAAGCTTTATGTCGGCAGCCTGGAAGGAGTTCCCATAATCGGGCTGAAGGGGAGGAAGCATTACTATGAGGTCGCTGATGAGCCGTTGAACACCGGTATGCTCCAGGTGATCTTTCCTGTCCACGTGCTGGCGGGATTAGGGGTGAAGAATTATTTTCCCACGAACGCGTCAGGCGGCCTCAACCCAGGATATGATGTCGGCGACGTGATGGTCATAAGGTCCCACATCAACATGATCCCTAACCCATTGCTCGGAAGGCACATGGATTTCAAGACACTCAATGGAGAGAGAGTCGCCAGGTTCCCGCCCATGAATGAGGCATATGACCCTGAACTGACTGGAATGTTGCTGGAAGCAGGCAAATCCCTGAAAGGCATCCGCGAAGGAAAATATCTTGCTGTCACAGGACCGACCTATGAGACCTCGGCAGAATGCATTGCGTTCAGGGACGGTCTCTTGGCAGATGCTGTGGGCATGTCCACTGCACCAGAGGTCATCGTAGCCAATAGCAGGGGTCTGAAAGTTACAGGTTTCTCTGTAATAACAAACAAGATAGACGAGGACGGAATCAACGCCACCAGCCATGATGAAGTGCTGAAAGTGTTGGCCTCGCCGAAAGTCAGGACAAGGCTTACATCGTTGGTGAGGAATTTTTTCAGGGAATACAATAATCTCAGTAGATGATCGCCACAACTACCCTTCTGACCTGGCTGAACCTTACCTTGCCAGGGTCGGGATTGTCGAGGTTGTCTCCCTTGGCTTTCGCATACCAGCCCTGGCTGTCCTGGCCGGTCTCGATTATGCGGTGCACTAAAGTCTTTCCATCCAATTCATAGCTCACTATGTCACCGACAGCCAGCTCTTCGGGGGTTCTCGGCACTATCTCGATAGCATGAGAGCCGGCAGTTATCACTGGCAACATTGACCCGGTGTCGGTGAACTTGGCCAGGATCGGATTGTTGACGGAAAAGACCACGCTCTGCTTGGTAAGAGCAATCTTGTTCTCCGGGATGCGGTCCTGCGGGCCGTCGGCGGACTTCTCGCAAGAGATTGCCACGCAAGGCACCTTCTGGCTCATGTTCAGCCGGGTGGACTCCTCCCTCAGCAAGAGGTTCTCATGGTCCAACCTATTGATCTCGGTCTCGAGCAGTCCAACCCGGTCCTGGTGGGTCTGGATCCTCACATTGCGCACTTCGACCTCGTCGAGCAGTGATATCACTTGTTCACTTAGGTCTTGGTACTTATCATCGTAATACAGATGCTGGATGAAGACGAGCGCTACCAGGGCGACAATGAGCAGGAAAAATAAGGCTGGCTTGACGTTAGTATCATCAGGATTGTCATGCTTCAGCTCTGACACCTTCCTGCTGACGACAGATGCTATCTCAGTCCTTGACCTGACGCCCTTGAGCTGTGTTATGAGCCTGCGGTCGCCATAGTTATCCCTTATCCAGGAGGTTATCCTGGCAGGACCTACTGCCTTGAAATCCGAGTCATCAAGATAGGTGAGCTCCTCTGCGAGATCCCTGTAATTATGCACAAACTTGCCCTTCTTGAGCCTCAAGGCCCGGTCATACCGGACATCCTTCAGGTAACGGCTGGCCATCTTCACCTCTTTTATGACTTCAAAGTTAATATAAACAATTAAATACATAAGCATCATTGATATATAAATATGATGGATTTGAAAGCGTTAAAGGAGAAGGCATTGTCAGACTGCCCTCCGGACAAGTTATTCTGGACCTGTCATGGGTCTGTGGTAAGGAACATATTCGAGATGCTGGACAACATCAAGAACCAGAACGAGGATGCTTTCAGGTACCATGTGAATGATGACAACAAGAAGAACGATTACGGTACCTGGATAAGGTGTGTCCTCACCGACGAGGAGCTGGCAGACCGCCTGATCGGTGTCATGGAGAAGGACCGCTTCGCTGACATCATCGAGCAGCGCATAAAAGAGCTAGAGAATGCATGACTGCCAACTCCCTGTAGTTATGGGCGAACTTTCCCTTCTTGAGCCTCAATGCCCTGTCATAGCGGGCGTCCTTCAGGTAACGGCTGGCCATCTTCACCTCTTTTATGACTTCAAAGTTAATATAAACAATTAAATACATAAGCATCATTGATATATAAACATGACGGATTTGAAAGCGTTAAAGGAGAAAGCATTGTCGGATTGTCCGGCGGACAAGTCGTTCTGGACCTGCCACGGCGCAGTGTTCAGGAACATCTACGAGATGCTGGACAACATCAAGAACCAGAACAAGGACGCTTTCCGGTACCATGTCAACAGGGACAACAAGAAGAACGACTACGGCAGCTGGATCAAGGATGTGCTGACGGACGAGGAACTGGCGAAACGGCTGAAGCGCATCATGAAGAAGGACCGCTACGCCGACATCATCCAGCAGCGCATCAAAGAGCTAGAAAATGTGAATTCTACTAAGCCGCTAAAGAAGTAACATTTTTATAATCCAACTCAATCATGCTACTGATTAGCCTAAGGAGGGGTGAATCATGATAACAGAAAAAGACGTGATGGTTCCGGCCACGGTGCCGCATAACATGCACAAGGAATACATCAAGAACTACCTCGAGATCACTCGGAAGTCTGGCAGGCTGATGCTCTTCGCAGGGGACCAGAAGATAGAGCATCTCAACGACGATTTCTATGGCCCTGATATCGCAAAGGACGATGCAGAGCCTGAGCACCTTTTCCGCATCGCATCCAAGGCCAACATAGGAGTCTTTGCCGTCCAGATGGGCCTGCTGTCAAGATACGGCCCTGACTACAAGGATGTGCCATACCTGGTCAAGATGAATTCCAAGACACACCTCATCAAGAAGGACCAGAGCGACCCCTTCAGCGGGGCACTGATAGACGTCCAGCAGGTGGTCGACCTCAAGAAATCATCCGGACTCAACATCCTGGCTGTGGGCTACACTGTCTACATAGGATCCGAGTTTGAGGACAAGATGCTGCGGCAGGCACAGCAGATGATAATCGAGGCACACAAGCACGGCCTGTTGACGGTGCTCTGGCTCTATCCAAGGGGCAAGGCAGTAAAAGGCGAGAAGGACCCTCACCTGATAGCGGGCGCGACAGGGGTGGCAGCAATACTAGGATCGGACTTCGTCAAGGTCAACTATCCCACGGCAGAGGGCAAGGAATCCAAGGAGGTCTTTAAGGAGGCCATACTGTCTGCGGGTAGGACAAAAGTCGTCTGCGCCGGCGGCTCATCAACGGACGCAACCAAGTTCCTCCAGCGCCTGCATGACCAGATACATGTGTCAGGGGCCATGGGAAATGCGACCGGCAGGAACATCCACCAGAAGCCTCTGGATGAGGCGGTGAGGATGACAGACGCCATCTACGCGATAACCGTCGAGGAAAAGAGTGTGAAGGAGGCGCTGAAGGTGTATAACGGATGAATCTTTGATTTTTTCTTTTTCTCATAATCTTTTTATAGTAGGCATATGATAATTCAGGACATGAGCCTCAAGTCCAACATATGGAAGATGTATGCCTTCAACTTCTTCAGGCACCAATTCTTCGTCGGAGGCGTGATAATCCCTTTCTTCCTGGATTGGGGGGGTATCACATTCACACAGGTCATGCTGCTGCAGTCCTTCTATGTCCTTTCAGTCTTCCTCCTGGAGGTCCCGACAGGGGCTGTAGCTGACCGTTTCGGCAGGAAGACCTCTCTTACCCTGTCAGCTGTTGCAGGGATAATGGCGGCAATCATATATTCAATACAACCTGCCTACTGGGTCTTCTTCATCGGAGAGTTCTTCTGGGCTTTGGGATTCTCCCTGGTATCCGGGGCAGACCAGGCCTTCGTCTATGATACCCTCAAGCAGCTCAAGAGGGAGAAGGATTCAAAGAGGATATTCGGCAGGCTAGGCAGCTTCCCTTTGATAGGATTGGTGTTTGCCACGTCAATGGGCGGAATAATCGCAGCAACCTTAGGTCTGAGATATACGATGTTGTTGGTGGCAATCCCATTGGTCGTTTCATTCATCATATCTATTACGCTAGAAGAGCCAAAAGTGAGACACAAGAACAAGCCCTATGGATATTTCCGTACCCTTACGAACGGAATCCATTATTTCAGGAAGCATACAATCCTGAAGATACTTGCTTTTGATGCAATATCCATATGGGCATTGTCATTCTTCGTCTTCTGGACAGCACAACCCTTGATGATGATCCTTGCGGTCCCTATAATCTATTTCGGCTTCGTCAACTCGGCCATGGCCGGTATGGAAGTGTTGGCGATGAATAATTTTGCCAGGCTTGAAAGATGGTCCGGCTCGAAGAGGAACTTCATGGCATACAGCGCGATAATACCCGGGCTCGGCTTCATCACCCTCTCGATGACAGATTATGTGCCTGCCGTAATGATATTATTCATATTGATAGCAGGATTCGGCATGTCCCGTCAGGTGTTGATCTCCAATTATATG
The DNA here is from genome assembly GCA_018816705.1 of Nanobdellota archaeon. Taxonomy (GTDB): domain Archaea; phylum Nanobdellota; class Nanobdellia; order Woesearchaeales; family JAHIVG01; genus JAHIVG01. The sequence continues at coordinate 6,335 of JAHIVG010000048.1, read as the reverse complement.
AATAAGCACATACCATCACATAACCGTGCCACGGTCATGTCGACTGTATCGATGCTGACCAAGCTGACGAGCGCCATCCTATATCCGATCGTAGGCCTGTTGGTAGAATATTCGCTGAACTGGACTTTTATACTCCTAGGATCAGCCATACTTATCGCTTCGGTCTTCTCACGCGTCAAAGAAGAGCACCTGATAGATTGAAATTGATTTATAGACCAAGATTGAGATTGCTTTATAGACCAACGATGGATTAACTCACATACTCCTTCCAGCTCTTCACGTCGAGGTCCTTCTCCTGCAATGAGCAGATGGCGTCCACAAACAAACGGGTGCAGGCAGCGTTCGTTATCAGGGGTATGTCGAAGTCTGCAGCTGCCCTGCGGATGAGATAATCGTTCGAGAGCTCGATATCCTCGTTGCTCTTAGGTATGTTCACCACCAGGTCAAGCCTCTTTTCCTTGAGGTAGTCCATGACGTTCGGCTTCTTTTCCTCCAGAGGCCAGGCGAGGACATGCATGTCGACGCCATGCATCTTGTAGAAATCAGCAGTCCCTTTGGTAGCGTACAGCACATATCCCTTTTCCTGCAACATCTTCACAGATTCCAGGAGGCGGGCCTTACTCTCGATATCCCCGGTGGAGAGCAATACGGTCTTCTTAGGCAGCCGAAAGCCGGTCGATATCAGTGCCTTCAAGAAAGCCTCTTCAGCTGTCTCGCCCAGGCAGGCGACCTCGCCGGTAGATGCCATCTCAACGCCGAGCTGGGGGTCAGCGCCCTTCAGCCTTGTGAACGAGAACTGCGGGGCCTTCACACCGAGATAATCCAGGTCGAATGCCTGATTTGAGACACGGGCGATGTCCTTGCCGAGGATCCCCTTGGTGGCGAGCCTGATAAAATTCACGTTGTATACCTTGGAGACGAAGGGGAAGCTCCTGGATGCGCGTAGGTTGCACTCGATTATCTTTATCTTGTTCTCCTTGGCCAGGAACTGGATGTTCAGCGGCCCAGTGATGTTCAAGTGAGAGACTATGAGTTTACTTATCTTCTTTATCTTGTTCACTGTCTCGAGATAGAGCTTCTGCGGCGGCGTCACAAGAGTTGCGTCGCCAGAATGCACGCCGGCCTTCTCAATATGCTCGGTTATGGCATACGCCATGATCTCTCCTTTAAAGGCCACGATATCCATGTCAACCTCCTTGGCATTGTCGATGAACCTGGTGAGCACCACAGGATGCTCTTTAGATACGACAGCGGCCTTCTTCAGCAATTCTTCAACATCACCTTCCTCAAAGGCCACGTTCATGGCAGAGCCAGACAGCACATAAGAGGGCCTTATCAGGATAGGGAAGCCGACCTTCCTGCAGAACCTCATTATCTCCTCCATGTTCGTGCTCTCCTTCCACTCGGGCTGGTCCACTCCAAGCTGGTCGAGGATCTTCGAGAACTTGTGCCTGTCCTCGACGCTGTCTATCACCTTGGGGTCGGTGCCGAGGATGTCAACTCCGGCCTTGCTCAGCGGGAACGCCAATGTGTTGGGTATCTGCCCGCCCATAGAGACTATCACGCCCTTATCATCCTCCTTGTCATGTATGTCCAGCACCCTTTCGACGGTCAATTCTTCGAAATAGAGGCGTTCAGACTCGTCATAGTCAGTGGACACAGTCTCAGGGTTGCAGTTGATGACTATAGGTGGAATGTTTTCTTTTGTCAGGGTCTTGATGCACTCCACGCAGCACCAATCAAATTCAACGCTCGAGCCGATGCTGTAGGGCCCGGAGCCGAGCACGATGATACCTTTCTTCTCGATCGTTATGTCATCCTCGTTCCCATTATATGTGAGGTAAAGATAATTGGTGTGGCAGGGGTATTCTGCTGCCAAGGTGTCTATCCTCTTGATGACCGGCAGGATGCCATGCTCTTTCCGCAGATGCCTGACTTTCATCTCTGAGCTGAAACTGTCGTCGCCGAATGTAAGCTTCGCTATCTGCCTGTCGCTGAAGCCGTGGGATTTGGCTTTTCTCAGGAGGTCGCGGTCCGGACCCTGACTCATTTTGCCCCCATCATCTTGACCTCCCGCTGACCCCGCCCGCCCTGCAGAAGTCTGTGCGAGTCGGGACGTGTTGATGGCAGTGGCATCTTGCGATAATTTGTTCTTTCTCAGCTCCCTCTCTATCTCCACGATGTTCTTGATCTTGTGCAGGAACCACCTGTCGATCATCGTGAGGTCGTGTATCCTGTCTACGGTGTAGCCCTGCTCCAGGGCCTTGACAACAGCGAAGACCCTCTTGTCAGTGGGATGCCGGAGCTCATCATCGAGGCTTTCGAACGGTATGTCGTTGCCCGACAGGCCGATGAGGCCGGGGTTGACCATCCTGACGGCCTTCTGCAGGGCCTCCTCGAACTTGCGGCCTATGGCCATCACTTCCCCGACGGATTTCATCGAGCTGCCTATCTCTTTCTTCACGCGCCTGAACTTCTCATGGTCCCACCTCGGGAATTTCACGACCAGGTAATCGAGCGCGGGCTCGAAGAACGCCTTGGTAGTCTTCGTAACAGGATTAGGAAGCTGAAGCAGGCTGTGGCCTATGGCCAGCTTGGCAGCGATGAACGCGAGGGGATAGCCGGTTGCTTTCGAGGCCAGGGCGCTGCTCCTAGACAGGCGGGCATTCACCTCGATCACCCTGTAATCGTCCGAGTTAGGGTCGAGGGCGAACTGGATGTTGCATTCACCAATGATGCCGATGGACCTGATGACCTTTATCGAGATGCTCCTGAGCTTTTGGTACTCGTGGTCTGTCAGGGTCTGGGAGGGCGCTATCACGATGGATTCTCCTGTGTGTATGCCCATCGGGTCGAAGTTCTCCATGTTGCAGACCGTCATGCAGTTATCAAAGCGGTCACGCATGACCTCATATTCGACCTCTTTCCAGCCCTCGAGCGATTCCTCCACAAGGATCTGCTTCGAATATGTCAAGGCCTTCTGCATGACCTCCTTCAGCTCCTTCATGCTCTTGCATATGCCTGAGCCCAGGCCGCCTAATGCATATCCTGCCCTGACTATGACAGGAAAGCTTATCTCTCCCGCAGCCTTGATGCCGTCCTTCAGATTGTCGACGGTGATCGCCTTGGGCGTCTTGACCCTTATCTCGGCCAGCCTCTCGGCAAACATGCCCTTGTCTTCTGTTGTGATAATGGCCTGGACAGGCGTGCCCAAGACCTTAACACCATGCTTCTCAAGGACACCGGACCCGTGCAGGTCGATACCGCAGTTCAGGGCTGTCTGCCCGCCGAATCCCAGGAGGACGCCATCAGGCTTCTCCTTCTCAATGATTCTCTCGACAAAATCCTTAGTTATAGGCAGGAAATATACTTCGTCGGCAAATCCCCAAGATGTCTGTATGGTGGCTATGTTGGGATTGACAAGGACTGTCTTGATGCCTTCTTCTTTCAAGGCCTTGATGGCCTGGCTACCAGAGTAGTCGAACTCTCCTGCCTGGCCTATCGAGAGGCCGCCTGATCCTAGTATCAGGACTTTCCTGACACCTTCTGGCTTGTTGTCTATTGTCTCTTTCATATTCCTGTCTTGTGCTTCTCTATGATGCTGATGAACTCATCGAAGAGGTATCCTGTATCCTTAGGCCCTGGGCAGCCCTCTGGGTGGAACTGCACAGAGAAGAAAGGCAAGGATCTGTGTTTGATGCCCTCGTTCGTGCCGTCATTGGCGTTTACGAAGAGCTCTTCCCAACCGTGCGGCAGGGTCTTTGCATCTATCGCATAGCCATGGTTCTGGCTCGTTATGAAACCCTTCTGGCCTGAGACACAAGGCTGGTTCTGGCTGCGATGGCCGAACTTGAGCTTGTAGGTCTTGACGCCCGCTGCCAGGCCTAGGAGCTGGCTGCCCAGGCAGATGCCGAAAACTGGTTTCCGGGCCTTCATCGCCTTCTTGAGATTGTCTATGGTGGCAGCGCATTGAACAGGGTCGCCCGGTCCGTTGGATATGAACAATCCGTCGTATTCCTGCTGGTTGAAATCATAGTCCCAAGGAACGATCATCAGTCGGGTATCCCTCTTCAGCAGGCAGCGGATGATGTTGTATTTGATGCCGCAGTCAACGACCACAATCCTGTGCTTTCCCTTCCCGAGCTCGAGGACATCCTTCCTCGAGACTTCGGCCACGAGATTATCCTTGTTCGGGTCGTAGAGTTCTGTTTCCTTGCCGATTACGATCTTGCCGAGCATGACTCCTTTCTCCCTGATCTTCGCAGTGAGGGCCCTCGTGTCTATGCCCTGGAGGGCAGGTATCTCGTTCTCGTTCAGCCATTCCTTCAGGGATCTTCCGGCGTCCCAATGGCTGTGGTCCTCGCAGCACTCGGAGACTATCAAGCCCTTGACCTGGATCCTGTCCGATTCCAGGTTTATCGGGAGGCCGTGCTTATCCTTCCTTTGCCTGCCGATGCCGTAATTCCCTATCAATGGATAAGTGAAAGTGAGTATTTGGCCTGCATAAGAAGGATCTGTCAAGGACTGGGGGTAGCCGGCCATGCCTGTATTGAAGACTACCTCACCTGCAGTTGATTTCGGGAAGCCGAAGGAATAGCCGTCATATACGGTGCCATCCTCGAGTATCAGCTTGGCTGGACGGCTCATGTGAATCTATGTTGGGAATCGAGGCGGGTTTATAAAGTTTATCACTCACAAGAATATCATAACGGTCCCTCTTCAGGCACCGTCACACTAAATCCTGATTGGACATAGAAATGACCGAGGTATTCTCCGTTTTCTGGATGGTAGACATAAAAATTGGGTGTGTCGGTCTCCTTCAAGACGGGCACGTTCTTGCCTTTGGTCGATGCCTCGATCTTTGCGGCAATCTTCGGGCTGAACTGCCTCTCCAAGGAACGCCATTCGATGACAACACTCTCCAGGCCGCAGCCTGCCAATTTCTCGCCAGATAGGATTATCCTCCTGACGGATTCCGGCATGACCTTACCTTCATAATTGGCCATGAAATCGTTTATCTCATCCAGATCGAATGTCATAATCGGGGGGAAATATCACCACTTTATAAAAGTATCTTATCCGAGAATCCTCAACGGCAACATTTATATAAGGAAAAGTCTGGAAGGTAGGCATGAACCCAAAAGAGGTGCTCAAGGAGGAGTTCATACCGGCCATCTTCGGGGGCCTGGCGATATTCATGGTTTCTGCTTTCTCCCAGCTGACCGTGGGCACTGCGATACTGTTCGCCTCGCTCGGCACCTCTACCGTGATCCTTTCAGTGTTCCCTGACATAAGGATGGCCAAGCTGCGCGTCATGTTCTTCGCATACCTCATCGGAGCAGGAGTCGGATATGCCCTGTCCTTCCTCGGACCGCATCCATGGGTTGCCGGCCTGGGCTTATTCCTGACGATAGCGATAATGCTCCTCACAGGCAACGCGCACACCTCGGCAGGCGGAGTCGCGCTGGCCTTCATATTCGAACCGCGCGAGCCCATAGCGCTCCTGCACCTGATGATATCCGTGCTCAGCCTGCTGGTGATACTCAAGTCGGTAATCTATCTCTACAAGAAGGAGCTGCACCTGAAGAATTTCCATCACGAGTTCTTGAGATGAAGCTCATTTGAGAATTATGTCTTCTTTTTTATCAGCTTGGTCCTGAAGGTAGTCTCGCGCTCGATCTCCTCGAGGCGGAAGGTGATGAACCTCTGGACGCGCTCCATCCTCGGTATGAGCTCGAACTCCAATGCGTTTACACGGCGCTTGGTCTTCTCTATCTCTTCAAGGAGCTTCTTGATGGTTATCTCGACCTCAGCTGCCAGGACCACTGTATCGATGACTTTCTCATAAGCCTTGGCAGCCTCGTCTAGGGCCACAGAGGATGTGATTATGCCGTAGCCGCGCTCGAAGAGGTCCTTCTGCACTGAGAACTCGGACTCTATCTTGGGCACGACCACGCCCATTATGTTGCGTTCATTCACGGTGATCTTCGGCTTCTTCTTTATGGCCAGGGCGATGCTCTTGATGTGCAGGTCGCCTTCCAGCATGCGGCAGATGTTCATCTTCTCCTGCGCTTCCTTGAAGTATTCGTTCAGCTCTCCTCGGACGGATTTCGCCTCCTTCAGTATGTCGAAGAATTCCAGGATGAGGCCGTCGCGCTTCTTCTTCAGTATCTTGTGGCCGGACTTGGCGAGCTGGATCTGCCTCTTCAGCTTGATGAGCTCGCTCCGGGTGGGTTTTATGTTGGTCATAGTCTCTTCACGTCGTTATCCATCACTTCTTTGCTACCTTCTTCCGTTTAGCCTTATTGGATTTTTTCTTTCCCGCCTCGGCTTTT
>JAHIVG010000047.1 GCA_018816705.1 Nanobdellota archaeon | reverse complement strand
TTTATAGAGAGAGGAAGAAGCCAATTCTGTCCCTCAAACGATTGGATATATGCCATAAAACACCTCTTTGTACCGACGACAAATTATTAATTTATAGACGAGAACTATTATTTAAATGTTGCGAATTATGAGACAGCCTGACATATTATGAGACCTTCATCGACCAAAGCAAGCCCAATTTCAGGCCGAAGACGAGTAGACTAAGATTCAATGAGGTTGTCAAGGACAAAATAATTGTGGTGGACGAGATATCCGATGATGAAGAAAGAGACATAAGAAGCTATGTGAAAAAGCTTATTAAGGACAACATGGTCATAATCCTCAGCAATCCTTATGCAAGCAGCAACGATGGCCATAAAGAGATTAAACTACTCAAAGAAACTGAAAAAGAGATATTGCCTGACAACACATTACTTATCTTTGTGAGGGAAAGTCAGGGCTGACTGGAGGATTATGAAATGACGCTCATCGACATCATGGGATACACAGCAGGCATTCTCGTAGTGATATCATTATTGCCCCAGACCATCAAGAGCTGGAAGACCAAATCTACGAAGGACATATCCCTCCGGAGGTACATTATATATTGCGCTGGGCTCGTGCTCTGGATAGGGTATGCCATCATAATCGAGAACGGACCGGTAGCGTTGATGAACAGCGTCGGACTAGTACTGGCCCTGTCAATCCTGTATCTCAAGTTAAGGTATGGATAGCAAAATCTTTATAAACCGCCCCACATTCTTCAACATCACCCCACCTAGCTCAATTGGCTAGAGCGTTCGGCTGTAGCATGCCTGCGGACATGGCACCGTGCCAAGGATGAGAGCAGGCCAGCCGTTACCGAAAGGTTCCTGGTTCAAGTCCGGGGGTGGGGATCTTTGGAAGACGAGACGTTTAAAAAGAGGAAAAAGGGATTTATAATAGTAAGATTTATAAACTAAGAAGGAGTCTCAGCCCACATGCCATCATAATCTTTCTATGGCCCAGTATAGGCCTTACATCGGCTCTTGGCGCTATAGAGAGATAAATGTCTGTTAAAAAGGCATATTACATGCCCTGGTAGTGTAGTGGCCTATCATAGAGCCCTGTCGAGGCTCTGACCCGGGTTCGACAACCAAAGAAGCTTGAGAATCCCGGCCAGGGCGTTTTTTAATCATCCTGAGGATGATTAAGATGAAAAAATGGGCCGGTAGCTCAGCCTGGAGTATTTGTTCAAACATAGTCAAGGATACGGCATATAAAGGCCATAATGGCTAAAAATAAGCCGCTTAAATGGTTATTTGGGCGAATGCGGGTGTTAGAGCACCGCACTTTTAATGCGGGCGTCGCGAGTTCGAACTCAAATAGCCCAGAACGGGCAGCGAAAGTCTCGTCCGGCCCATGATTATCGCCAAGAGGGATTACATGAAGAAGAAGATCCATATAACAAAACACGATCTGTTGCCGAAACATGTCAAGATAAGCGAGAAAGAAAAAAAGGCGATTCTGAAGAAATACCAGGTAACCCTTAAAGAGATGCCTAAGATAATGAAGGCAGACGCGGCACTGCAAGGCATGAAGGCAGAAGTAGGGGACATGATAAAAATCACACGGAAAAGCCCCACAGCCGGTGAAGCAGTATATTACAGGGTGGTCACTGATGCATAATATCCTGATAAAGAAGTTCTTCGAAGACCATTCTTTCGTCCAGAGCGACATCGAGAGCTTCAACAGCTTCATCGAGCACGACCTGCAGGAGATAATAGGGGAGAACCATGACATCGAGCCCACGATAATCCCGCACAACATCGATGAGTTCAAGATACGGCTAGACAAGATCTGGGTCACCAAGCCGCAGATAACCGAAGCGGACGGCTCGAGCAGGGACATCTTCCCGGTGGAAGCCAGGCTAAGGAAAATAACCTACTCAGCACCATGCTTCATCGAGGTCTCAGCACATATCAACGGCGTGCAGAGGGAAAGCTTCACCACACAGGTAGGAAACCTGCCGATCATGCTCAAGTCCAAGTACTGCCACCTGTCGACCATGAACAGGGAAGAGCTCGTCCAGACTGGCGAAGACCCGGACGACCCCGGGGGGTACTTCATAATCAACGGGACCGAGAAGGTCTTGGTCAACATCGAGGACCTGGCATCCAACAGGTTCATAGTCGAGAAGAGCTCGAGCGGACCCTCCAAGTTCGTCGGCAAGATGTTCTCAGAGAGGGGCTCATTCAAGATCCCCCACACCCTAGAGCACATGAAGGACGGGATATTCTACCTCACCTTCACCAGGGTGAAGAGGGCGCCGCTCATCGTGGTGATAAAGGCGCTCGGCCTGATGAAGGACGAAGAGATAATGAAGTTCTCATCCTCAGGGGAGAGCCCTGACGACGCGCTGCTCATCAACCTGTTCCAGTTCGTACAGATCAAGAAAGAGGACGACGCCTATGACTACCTCGCCAAGAAGCTGGGCATAACCCAGTCCAGGGACATAAGGATCGAGCGCATGAGAGAGATACTCGACCGATACCTCTTACCCCACCTGGGCACGTCAAAGGAGGACCGCATCTACAAGGCATACAACCTCTGCAAGATGATCAAGCGCTTCATCATGGTGTCGTCTGGCAAGATCGGCCTGGACGACAAGGACCATTACGAGAACAAGCGCCTCAAGCTGAGCGGAGACCTCATGGCAGACCTCTTCAGGGTCAACCTGAAAGTGCTCATCAGCGACATACTCTACAACTTCCAGCGAATCGTGAAGAGGGGCAAGTTCCCGTCGATAAAGGTCGTGATAAGGGACAAGCTCCTCACATCGAGGATATATTCATCCATGGCAACAGGCGCATGGGTGGGGGGCAGGAAGGGGATAAGCCAGAGGATGCAGCGCCTGAACTTCCTGGAGACACTCAGCCATCTGCAGCGCGTGGTATCGCCGCTGAGCTCATCACAGGAGAACTTCCAAGCCAGGGAGCTGCACGCCACTCACCTAGGGAGGCTATGCCCGATAGAGACCCCTGAAGGGACGAATATCGGGTTGAGGAAGAACCTGGCACTGCTCACGAGCGTATCCCAAGCCAGCGACGAGGAAGAAGTCCTCAAAATGCTAAAAAGCTCAGGGCTGAAGATGGTGAAAGCATGAGCGACGTCTACCTCAACGGGAAATATGTCGGCATCACAGAGAACCCCAAGGATTTCATAGACCGCATGATAAACGAGAGACGCAAGAACAAGGCATACCTGAACCTCAACTTCCAGCACTCAGAGGCAGAGGACGAAGTCAGGATAGAGTCCAGCAAGGGCCGCACCAGGAGACCGCTGATAGTCGTCAAGGACGGGAAGTCCCTGCTCACAGATAAGCACCTGGAGCAGCTCGAGAAGAAAGAGATATCATGGAGCGACCTCGTCGGACAGGGCATCATAGAATACCTCGATGCGGCAGAGGAAGAGAACACCTTGGTGGCCTTCTTCGAAGGCCAGCTAGGCCCAGAGCATACCCACCTGGAGATCACACCCCTAAGCATGGTCAGCATGTGCACGTCACTCGTGCCATACGGCAACCACAACCAGAGCACCAGGCTCAACGCCGGGTCCAAGAACCAGAAGCAGGCCCTAGGATTCTATGCATCAAACTTCTACGTGAGGATGGACATGGACGTCAACCTGCTCCACAGCCCACAGATACCGATAGTCAGGTCAGTCATGCACGACATATCACATTATGAGCAGCACCCGGCAGGGCAGAACATCGTGGTAGCGATAATGAGCTACGAAGGCTACAACATGGAAGACGCTGTGGTGCTCAACAAGGCATCGGTGGAGAGGGGCTTCGGCAGGAGCACCTACTTCAGGCCGGCCATAGCCGAAGAGCTTCGCTACAGCGGCGGCCTGATAGACGAGATAAGCATCCCTGACAAGGAGGTCAAGGGCTACAAGTCAGAGCACGATTACCGCTTCCTCGAAGAGGACGGGATAATCTTCGCAGAGGCCAAGGTGGCCGAAGGAGATGTCATCATCGGCAAGACCTCACCGCCCAGGTTCCTAAGCAGCCTCGACGAGTACAACCTCGTCTCGAACGTCAGGAGAGAGAGCTCAGTGGGGCTGAGGCACGGCGAACGGGGTATCGTTGATTTCGTCCTGATAACAGAGAACTCAGAAGGCAATAAGCTCGTACAGGTAAGGATAAGGGATGGGCGTATCCCAGAGATAGGTGACAAGTTCACAAGCAGGCACGGCCAGAAGGGTGTCGTGGGCCTGATAGTGCCCTCAGAAGACATGCCCTTCACCGCTTCAGGCATCGCACCTGACCTCATCTTCTCCCCCCATGGCATCCCGTCCAGGATGACCATCTCACACCTCATCGAACTGGTGGCAGGAAAGGTCGGAGCGCTGTCAGGCAGGTTCATAGACGGAACGACTTTCCACTCCGAGAAAGAGGCTGATATCAGGAAGGACCTGGAGAGCTTCGGCTTCATCGAGAACGGCACTGAGACCATGTATAACGGCATCACCGGAGAGAAATTCGAAGCCAAGATATTCGTCGGGAACATGTATTACCTCAAGCTCAAGCATATGGTGGCCAACAAGCTGCATTCAAGGGCGAGAGGCCCTGTGCAGCTTCTCACAAGGCAGCCCACAGAGGGCAGGGCCAAGGAAGGCGGACTCCGCCTCGGTGAGATGGAGAAGGACACCTTCGTGGCGCACGGCGCATCCCTCTTGCTCAAGGAGAGATTCGACTCCGATAAGACCACAGTGCCTGTCAGCGAACAGTCAGGCATGATTGCGATAAAAGACGAGTTCAAGAAGCGCAGCTTCTGCCCGATATTCGGCGATAACGCCGACATCAGCAACATCGAGATCAGCTATGCGTTCAAGCTGCTGCTGGACGAACTGAAGTCCTTGTGCCTCTACCCGAAGCTCGTGCTGGAGAACAAATACTAGGTGTCAAGAATGGAAAAACCTGAAGACAAGCCGGAAGATGCAAAGGAACAGGAAGAGACCAAGCCAGAGGATGCTCCGGAAACAGCTCCTGAAACGGCTTCCGATACCCCTCCCGAAGAGACTGAGGAGAAGCCTGAGAGGATAGACGAGGAACCTCACATATTCAAGAAGGTCAAGGAGATAAGGTTCGGGGTGCTCTCGCCCAAGCTCATCAAGAAGATGGCATCTGCAAAGATAGTCACGCCTGAGCTGTACGACAAGGAAGGCTATCCGGTCGATGGCGGCCTCATGGACGTCAGGCTGGGAGTCATAGACCCGGGCCTGAAGTGCAAGACCTGCGGCCAGAAGCTGAAGGAATGCCCTGGCCACTTCGGCTACATAGAGCTCGCAAGGCCGATAATCCATGTCAAGTTCGTAAGCATCGTATTCAACCTGCTGAGGTGCACGTGCAGGGAATGCGGACACATACTCATCCCGAAGAACAGGCTGAGGAGCCAGCTCAACATCCTGGATGCGGTGCAGAACGAATCCGGACTGGAATCCAGGAGAGACAAGATCAAGGAGCTCATCACCAACCTAAAGACCATAAACAAGTGCCCATACTGCAATGCGAAGCAGCTCAAGATAACGCTCGAGAAGCCCACTACATTCATAGAGAACGACAAGCGCATCAGCCCGATAGAGGTAAGGACCAGGCTAGAAAGGATACCTGACGAGGACCTAGACGTGTTCGGCATCAACCCGGAAGTCGTACGCCCTGAATGGATGGTCCTGACTGTCATGCCGATCCCGCCCGTGACGATGAGGCCCAGCATAACGCTCGAATCAGGCGAGCGATCGGAGGACGATCTCACCCACAAGCTCGGCGACATAGTGAGGATCAACCAACGCCTCTTCGAGAACATAAACGCCGGAGCGCCAGAGATAATCATAGAGGACCTCTGGGACCTACTGCAATACCACATAACCACGTTCTTCGACAACAATATCGCACAGCTGCCTCCTGCCAGGCACAGGTCTGGCCAGCCGCTCAAGACCCTGACCGAGAGGATAAAGAGCAAGGAAGGCAGGATAAGGCACAACCTGGCCGGTAAGAGGACCAACTTCTCAGCCAGGACAGTGATAAGCCCTGACCCCATGCTGAAGCTCAATGAGGTCGGTGTGCCGCTCATCATCGCCATGAAGCTCACTGTGCCTGAGCGCATAAACGAATGGAACTCCGACTACCTGAAGACCTTCGTCCAGAGCGGACCGACCGCCTATCCAGGGGCGAACTACATAATCAGGCCGGACGGCAAGAAGAAGAAGATCACCGACGAGACCAAGGAACAGCTCCTCGAGGAGATGCAGCCAGGGTATACGGTCGAGAGGCATCTGATGGACGGGGACATCGCACTCTTCAACAGGCAGCCTTCGCTGCACAGGATGTCAATGATGTGCCACAGGGTGAAGGTGCTGCCGTTCAGGACATTAAGGCTGAATCCTGCCGTGTGCCACCCCTACAACGCGGACTTTGACGGGGACGAGATGAACCTGCACATCCCGCAGAACGAGGAGGCGAGAGCAGAGGCAGAGATCCTCATGGAGGTCCAGACCCAGCTGATATCACCCAGGTACGGCCTTTCAGTCATGGGATGCGTACAGGACGCCATATCCGGCAACTACATACTCACGAAATCCCTTGAGATGACGCGGCATGAGGCCGTTGCGCTGCTATCTTCGATAGGAATAGAAAACTTTTCAAAGCTCCCCCGGAAAGATAGTGTGCACGGCAGGGAGATATTCTCAGTCCTGCTGCCTGACGACTTCAGCTTCATCGGACAGTCCAGGGATAAGGAAGACAATGCGGTAATCATCAGGAAGGGAAAGCTCATCAAGGGAGTCATGGACAAGAACAACCTCGGAGAGGAATCAGGACTATTGCTCAGGAACCTGCACAAGAAATACGGCGCAGACATGACAATCGACATATTGAGCAAGATGTTCCGGCTTGGTGTCAAGGTACTCCTGAAACACGGCTTCACCGTACAGCTCAGCGACAGCGACCTGCCTGACAAGTCCAAGACCAAGATCAACGACATCCTCAGGAAAGCTGAACAGCAGGTCAACGAGCTGATCAAGGAGTACAGGGAGGGGAAGCTGGACGCCTTCCCAGGAAGATCAGCCAGGGAAACCCTGGAACTGAAGATACTAGAGCTGCTCAATAAGGCAAGGAACGAGACAGGCAACGTCGTCATATCCGACTCATCGCAAGACACCCCGACCATGATAATGGCCCAGAGCGGGGCGAGGGGCAACCTGCTGAACCTGGCCCAGATGGCCGCTTGCGTAGGCCAACAGGCAATGAGGGGGAAAAGGATAGAGAAAGGATACAAGAACAGGACCCTCTCATGCTTCAAGCAGCATGACCTATCCCCGTCAGCAAGGGGCTTCATATCTAACGGATTCAAGTCCGGGCTGTCGCCCGCAGAATTCTTCTTCATGGGCATCACGGGCAGGGACTCCCTCATGGACACGGCATTGAGGACACCTAAGTCAGGATACCTCTACAGACGCCTAGCCAATGCATTGCAGGACCTCAAGGTCGAATACGACCAGACAGTCAGGGATGCCAGCGGAGGCATCGTCCAATATTCCTACGGAGAGGACGGCATAGACGTCTCAAGGTCAGAGAACGGCATGATAAACGTCAAACGTGTAATTGACCTCGTGGAAGGTGAGGGAAGATGAGCGAGAAGATATTCGCAGAATACAAGGACAGGCTCCCCAACAAGATACTGGAAGACCTGAAGAACCACCTCCCGCCTAAGATCTCGGCTGCCAATCTCAAAGAGATATTCCGACTCGTGGACGGCGAATACCAGCAGGCGCAGGTCGATCCTGGGGAAAGTGTCGGCCTGGTGGGGGCTGAGAGCATAGGAGAACCTGGAACGCAGATGACCCTGAACACGTTCCACTTCGCCGGCGTGGCAGAGATGAACGTCACGACTGGACTGCCGAGGATAATCGAGATCCTTGATGGCAGGAAGATACCTAACACGCCCATGATGGAGATATACCTCAAGGCACCCTTCTCCATGGGAAAGGACATAAAGCAGATAGCCCAGCGGATAAAGGAGACAAAGCTCATGGAGGTCATAAGCGAATTCGTGATCAACATAGCAGAGTCGACCATGGAGGTCAGGCTGAACTCAGAGAAGATGAAGGCCCTGCAGCTCACGGTCGGACAGGTCATCAAGGTCATCGATAAGAACACCAAGAACTGCAGCGTCAAGAAGGACAAGGAAGAGATTCTCCTGAAGATGAGGGGCAAGCATGACACCCTGAACGAGATCTACAAGCTCAAGGAGAAGATCAAGATATTATACATAAGGGGTATCAAGGGCATACAGCAGGTGCTGCCGGTCAAGAAGGAGAACGAGTTCGTCATCATAACAGCCGGAACGAACCTTAACGAGGTGTTTCAGCTCGACTTCGTCGACACCGCAAGGACCATCTCGAACAACATCCATGAGATTGAGGAAGTACTGGGGGTCGAAGCGGCTCGGCAGGCCATAATCAATGAGGTATACAAGGTGATCGAGAACCAGGGCCTCAACGTCGATGTCCGACACATAATGCTGGTAGCGGACCTCATGTCCAAGACAGGCACTGTGAGAGGCATCACAAGGTATGGCATAGTGTCCGGCAAGAGCAGCGTCCTGGCGAGGGCGTCATTCGAGACACCCATCAAGCACGTCATCGAGGCAAGCCTGGTGGGAGAGACAGACCAGCTCACCTCAGTCGTGGAGAACGTCATGCTCAACCAGCCTGTACCTGTGGGCACGGGGCTGCCCGGACTAGTCACAAGGGTGAAGAAGTAATGGCAAAGAAAGAGATGGATAGCACGACGGTAGAGATAAGGAAAGCCCTCGAGGCAGGAAACATCATCATAGGCCTGGACAGGACCCTGGGCAACCTGAAGAACGGTAAGCTCAAGAAGGTATTCCTCAGCTCCAACTGCCCGCCTGAGAACAAGGCGGACATGATGATGCATTCGAAGATGACCGGGACAACAGTCATCCAGCTGGATGCGCTTAACGACGAGCTGGGAGTCCTCTGCAAGAAGCCCTTCTCGATATCGGTCCTAGGACTACTGAAATGACACGGATAAAATACGATGCTTCTCTGATGAAGCTCATGACAGTCTTCGAGCAGATAACCGGGACAAAGGTGAAGGACTGCTTTGTGGACGAGAACGGTGTCACGATGTTCATCGTGGCAGAGACCCAGATAGGCCGGGCCATCGGCAGGAAGGGTTCCAATGTCCGGATGCTGGAGAAGGCCCTCAACAGAAAGATTAAAATAGTAGAATTCAACCCTCGCATAGGGGAGTTTATAAAGAACCTCATATACCCCATCATAGCAAAGGATATACAAGAAAATGGGGATCAGGTAACGATCCTGGGCCAGGATACCGCTTCAAAAGGAATCCTGATAGGCAGGAACGGGAAGAACCTGAAAAACCTGACTGGCATAGCCAAGAGGCATTTCCCGATACAGAAGATAGAGGTAAGATGATGGCAAAGAAGAGCCAAGGCATAAACGCAGGAAAGGCGCTGAAGAAACGAAGGAAGAAGGGAAGGTGGCTTGACAATAAATATGTCACCAAGACCCTTGACCTCAAGCGGAAGTCTGACCCGCTAGCCGGGGCCCCACAGGCAAAGGGGATAGTGCTAGAGAAGATACAGCTAGAGGCCAAGCAGCCCAACTCCGCTATGAGGAAGTGCGTGAGGGTGCAGCTCGTCAAGAACGGCAAGCAGATAACGGCATTCTGCCCAGGAGACGGCGCAACCAAGCTCATAGACGAGCACGACGAGGTCATAATAGAATGCATCGGGGGTTCCATGGGTGGATCCAAGGGCGACATCCCCGGAGTGAGATGGCAGGTCATAAAGGTCAATGACCAGAGCCTCAACGCGTTGAGAAGAGGCAAGATAGAGAAGGCAAGAAAATGATGATCAAAGCATTCAACAGGTGGAGCATGGAAGGCATAAAGGTCCAGGATGCTGGCCTAGAGAAGTACATCTCATTAGAACCCAGGATCGTACCCAGGTCTGGCGCGAAGTATGCAGGCAACAGGTTCCACAAATCAAAGGTTTTCATAGCAGAACGGTTCATGAA
Source organism: Nanobdellota archaeon (assembly GCA_018816705.1). Lineage (GTDB taxonomy): Archaea > Nanobdellota > Nanobdellia > Woesearchaeales > JAHIVG01 > JAHIVG01. The sequence continues at coordinate 2,578 of JAHIVG010000047.1, read as the reverse complement.
CAAGATAATGGTCCCAGGCCATAAGGGAAAGAAGCATGTCAAGTCCAGCTACCACATAACCGGAAAGGGCCAGACAGTGTACAAGATAATGGAGAAGACCCTGAGCCAGGTAGAGGCCAAGACCAAGCTCAACCCCATAAAGGTCCTGGTCAAGGCCATCGAGAACGCGGCTCCTCGAGAGGAGATAATCTCTATAGAATACGGCGGGGCCCGCTACCCGAAAGCATTGGAATGCGCCCCGCAGCGCAGGGTCGACATCGCCATCAGGTACATGACCCAAGGAGGCTACCAGAAGTCCTTCAACTCGAAGAAGCCTATCGAGAGCTGCCTCTCAGAAGAGATAATCAACGCCTACAACCTCAGCTCGGGATCGGCAGCGATCTCCAAGAAGCAGGAGCTTGAGAGACAGTCAGACGCCAGCCGCTAACTGAGCCTAGTGTATGTCCTTTCTTCCAGTCTCGGTGGGCCGTTCACCCTATCGAAGACATAGGATCTCTTGCATGTGCATATCCAGACTGAATGAGTGTAATCAGGCCTATTGACCGGTGCAAGGACGCCGTGGGTGGGCCTGTGGAGGACTGATTCTGCAGGGCAATAGAAGTCAAGGCCGTCATAGCCCTCAGCCATGAGGAAATTGTTGATATGATCGTATAGGCCTTCCTGGGCGTCGTCCATCAGGGCATCCGGGTTCGCCAGCACCATGCCAAAGCGGCGGATCGGGCTTGAAAATATGATGATGTTTCCGTCCTGCTCAACCCTTACAGTCTCTTTCTCCTCTTCCCTGTCAGGTTCAGAATAAGCCAGACTTACATCAGGTCTTGTCCGCCTCAGGAAATCCCAGTCAATCCTGCCGTTGGTCCTCTGTGTTTTCAGCTTCTCTGCAAGGGGGGTCATCGCGTCACTCTTTTTTTGAGGTAGTTATCATACCACATCATACTATTTATAGGTTTCGGTTTTGTGGGTGACATCCGAAAAATGTATAATTGAAATCAAGAGTGCTGGGAGCCAGATTCAGCGAGTCTGAAGTCCTATCAAATATTCACCACCAATCTGCTCAAGTATCGCTTTCAAGGTGTCTGCGGGCACCTGGCCTGCACTGTACTGGGCTGAAACTATGACATCATCCCAGCAGTACACTATCTTCTCGTCATTCCACCTGTGGACGGAAAGCTCACCTTCCATCTCGAGCCCGTGGCTCCTGGCCAGGTCTGCGAGCCTGCGCCTACCGTCCTTTCTCGCCCCGGAGATACTAGTCCCATAATCGAACGGATCCACACTGCTGCGGCCGACGAAATATATTGCGCTGCCATGCAGATATACACCTGGCTGGGTGCTACAATCGACCGAGTCGTTGAATGTATGGATGATAGGGGGCGGTGTGGCTGCACAGCCAGTCATCAACGTGATCGCTACGATGGTTGCCCCTAATCGCTTCATAGATATGGGGAATGAGAGGTTGTATTTATTTCTTCTTGGAGGGCTTTACCGGTTTAGCCATAGGCTTAGCTATAAGCTTAGCTTTCGGTTTGGGCTTGTCCTCCAATGCATCATGGAGGTCTTTCAAGAGGTCTTCCTTTTTTGTTCTCGGCTGCTTCAGAGGCTCCATCACAACAGGCTCTAGCACAGTCTCCTTGACCTCAGGCTCTGGCTCTGTGCTTTGGATCTCGGGCTGAGGAGGGGCCGGCTGCACCTCTTTCTTCTTCACCTTGAATGAGAAATCGATGTGGTGTTTCTGGATGAACTGATATGCGCCGAGGCCGAGGCCGGCTGCTGCCACCAGGATGATCACAAACAAGCCAAGCCAGGAACGCTTCCTCCCTGCTGCCCCGTCGCATGGCTGGCAGGAACCACCACAATCGACACCGGTCTCATCACCATTCTTCAGGCCGTCTTCGCAAGTGGTGAGGTCTCCCTCGCAAGCAGGGCAGGAACCACCACAATCGACACCGGTCTCATCACCGTTCTTCAGGCTGTCGTAGCAAGTCGGTATGTCGCCTGAACATGGATCGCAAGGGCCTCCGCAATCGATGCCTGTCTCGTTCCCGTTCTGGAGGCCGTCATAACAGCTCGGTGAAGGTTCGGGCTCATAGTAGACCCCTATGATGAAGTAGCTGAAGCCAGGAGAATCGGCCTTGTAGTAGACATTGCTGTTCGATACGTTCAGGATGGTGGTCTGGAGCTCATTCCACAATGAGTCCTTGTAGCGGTAGAGCCTGATCTCATGGGATCCGACATTGTGGGTTGTGAACCATGACTCAGGGACCTTGAATGTTATCACTGCTGAGCTTATATCATCGTCGTCCATGCCTCCGGGCGTTATGCGCAGGTACTCATAGATGGTGCCTGAGAAGGCAATCGCTGTCAAGGGCTTGGAATCCAGCCTGGCAATCTCGAGGTTGCAGTCAGGGATGGAGTTCTTGGTGGTGAACTTCACATTGTCCACTGCCATGGTGGCCTTGCCGACCTTGACAGTGAGTGTCCTTCCTGCTGCCAGGTTGGTCCAGGAATAGGTTATCTTGTCACCGATGTCATCCGTATCACCGGTCGCGCCTCCGCCGCCACCACCGCCTCCGGAGCT
>JAHIVG010000046.1 GCA_018816705.1 Nanobdellota archaeon | reverse complement strand
TTTATAGAGAGAGGAAGAAGCCAATTCTGTCCCTCAAACGATTGGATATATGCCATAAAACACCTCTTTGTACCGACGACAAATTATTAATTTATAGACGAGAACTATTATTTAAATGTTGCGAATTATGAGACAGCCTGAGTTGTTGAACTCATATAGAAAAAAATATTCTCGAGTTTAAATGCTTCACACAAGAATGTCCAGTGGGGAGTGAGAAAAAAAATAGCGGGGAGTGGACATCCAGAGAGATTGACTCCCTCATTTGAACCACCGACCTGAGGGTTATGAGCCATCCGGGATCCAATGAATCTCTCCGGGCATTCAGGCATTATTCATGTCTCCTGACTGCCCTACCCCGCTATGTGGCATAAGAAAGGTGTCCTCTTTATAAAGATTTTGATGGAAAATTATTTATACTCCTGATTCCGGGACTATGAGGGGGGTGAACTCATGAAAAGATACCTGCTCATGATCATGATTCTATCGATGCCATTCCTGCTGTCAGGCTGCATATTCCAGGAATGGATCTGCGAGGGAGTATGGAAGGATGACCACTGCTGGAAGGACGCTGCTGAGCGCTGGGACAAGGAGGATTATTGTGACAAGATCGAGAAGCCCGGGCCGCACAGCAAATGCTGGATGATGCTAGCGAAGAAGCAGCAGAACATCGAATTCTGCGAGAATATGAAGACCGGATCCGGCGCCTATGACAAACAGCAGTGCTGGATGCTCATCGCCATAGCGCAGGAGAACACGAAGCTATGCGATAAGATAGGCTCATATACCCATTCTGGGAATGATGTCAACCCAGGAGGCATCAGCAAGGAGAAATGCCTGGACAAGGTCTTCGGAAAATGCGGCATGGAGAACGGACGCTGCTGCAAAGATGAAATCTGCGACCATGGTCTTGTATGTAAGAAGGAGAACTGGAGATGCGTCCGGACGCAATCAGGAGCCCTGGGACAACCGTGCTTCATGGACTCCACGAACAGCTGGAAGCAATGCAACGAGGGCCTTGTCTGCTCGATTACGAATACCTGCATCGCAGCGTGCGGAGGCACGGGCCAACCTTGTTGCGACCCCGCTGCAAAAGACATAGGTTCAAAATGTTACACGGTGGCAAATGATCCTGTCCTCATCGTCGGTGAGTGCGAGAACAACGTGTGTGTGCAGAAGGTCATCGGCTAGGACTGAGAGGCCTGGGCTCGTTCCTGGAGCGTAAGGGGAGTGACTCGACCTCCCTTAGGTGGCATTCCTTGCCGCCTAGATTCACAGACTTTGAAGCATCCCCCATGGTGCTGAAGTTAATGACATATTTTTTCCCTTCTTCTATCATGCTCTTCAGCGAGCCGTCGGGACTGTAGGAGAAGAGAAGGTCAAGACCGGTCTGGGTCAAGACGTAGACGGGCACGAGCTGGCCCAGCTGCACCATCGCCTTGTCGCTTACATCCTCTATGACTTCCCTCGAGGCGCAGCCCCATGCCATGTCAGCGTATTCCTTTATGAAGGAGGCATCATCCTTGCTGATGCCGGTGGTGCAGACCACCAACTTTGTCAAATTGAGTCCTTCGATATGTTTAAAAACTTCTATCTGGCCGAGGTCTTCTGCAGAATATCCATTGACGGTGACCGCGATATTCGGCTCCTCGTTCCCCCTCTCGATCGCTGTCTCAAGAGCCATCTCCACTCCTGCACGCTGATCGATTCTGGCATCCTCGAAAGGCACGACAGCACCATATCCTAGCAGCTTGTCCACGATACCTCTTATCGGGGTCGTGTAGAAGATACCGTTCATCCTGGCGCCGATGCCCTGGGCCACATAGGGGTTGTCTGTGATGACTGTGCCTGCACCTTCGCAGACCGTGACGAAATAATCTATCGCCCCATATTTCAGGCCGAACATGACCATCTCCGAGGCGCCGAACTGGATGGCGGTGTCCTCGACCCAAAGCTCCCTATTGTCGGTGAACATGCCGAACTTGTCTATCTTGGACTGAACAGTCTGGACAACGACATCCCGAGGGATAGGAGAATCGGATTTCTCTATGCCGTACAGATGGGTGGCAATAGGGCAGTAGCACAGGGGTTCTCCATAGGCCTTCACAGCCTTGCCATCCTTCACTGCAACGAACGAGCCGCAGTGCCTGGTGATATGGATGTCTGGGCCCAACTCTTCGACTGCCTTATCGATAATCCCCTTTATATTCATTGGCAGGGGTATAGCAGGATGATATATAAGGTTTTAGTGGACTTCATACCTTAATATAGCCGCGACCTTGCCGATGTCCTTGAGCTGCTGGCCTTCCCTGGTCTCGATAGAGATTATCCTGACGTCTGTGCTGAACTCCTTGGCCGTGGTCTCGAACCCATCTATCTGCTCATCGTCCAAGGCCTCAGACAAGAGGAGGACCTCGACAGTGCCGTTCTTCAGGTTCTTTCCGACCTCGGCTTCGCCATAGGAGACCATCAGGGGCTTTGTCGACAACAATTGCAAGAACCGGTTCATGATCTTCTTCTCGCTTGTGACCTCTTCTGAGGCGAGGACATCCTGGCTCTTGTCCAGCAGTTCCTGCAGGCCGAACTGGTCTGTGTAGGAGATGTCCTTTATTGCGATTATCTTGTTCTTGACCTCGGTGGTTATGTAACCGCCGTCGACGAATTCGTACTTGGTAGGGCCCGGGCCTCCGACGATGATACCCTTGAGCTCTGCCATGCCCAGGAACTGCTCCTTCACATACTCAGCGATCTTCTTGTAGAAATCCTTCGCAGCGCCCTCTCTCAGCCTGGCAAACCTGGCTGCGCTCTGCCCTCCTGCCTTGAACTTGCCGGGCACATAGCTATGCGAGCTCACCAGAGGGATTATTGCCTTACCCTTCAGCAGAGCAATATTGGCCTCCCGCCTATCCATCACGATCAGGCCGTAAATCTCCTTGCTCTCAAGCATCACCCTCAAGAGGTCGAGCTGGAACTCCTTATCACAGCGGTAGATGCGTGTCTTCAACGGGACAGGGGGCTCTACTGACCACACCTTGAAGTCCTGCTGGCCCTCGCGCTCAGCCACATTCCCTGAAAAGACTGCCAGGCCGTTCTCAGGCGTCCGCTTATACAGCCTGAGATGCTGGATCATCTTCTCCAGGGCATCGATGACATTCTTCTTAGTGGAGCTGGACTTGATGTTGCTGGCAGTGCCCTGCTCCTGGCTGAGGTGGTTTATGACCTTGTTCATGTCATAGCCGGACGGCACATACACCGAGACGAGCTCGGTATGCCTACCTCGATGGACTTCCAGTCCCTTGATGAACTTCTTCAATGCATACTGCTGGTTCGATGTGAGTGACATGCCACAAAGATACTAAGTCAGGATATTTAAATACATCGGTGATGGGTGAGGAAATCGCCAAAAATTATTTATATACGAACACCATTCTTCCCAACATGTACAGGATGTTCATCAAAGTGATTTCTGTATTGCTGGCGCTGTTCCTAGTAGGGACGCTCACTGCGGCAGTGATGGACTACATAGAATGGACCACGTTCTGGATCGTTCTCTTGTGTACGGCAATCTTCGCTTTCTTCCTGCCCAGGGTGTGGAAGTGAGTTTGAAAACTTATTGATTCCAATCTTCTCGGCAGCAACAATAATGGCACGGACGGTCAAATGCCGGCATTTGCCCTATTCCGCTGACCGGAACCCAGGACTTCGTAACTGGAACCCGGTCAGCTCCATCCGGCCATTGTTGCTGCCTCCCCTCTGGCGAACTGTCTAGCCGCGCGCCAGTGGTGTTGCCAATGCTCGCTCTTGTTACCGCCTAAGCGCGCCAATGTTGTTGCCGAAGTCCTGTTGATGTTGCTTTGGTATCACTTTCCTAACCCTAACATTTAAAAACCAGTGATATTGAAAGATGATGAATGAGGATCGGTGGGCAGGCAGTCATAGAAGGGGTGATGATGAAATCTGACAGCTCCATGGCCATCGGCATGAGGGATGGAAAGGACATAAAGATCATCGGGAAGAGACTGAAGCCGTTCTCCTCGAGACATAGATGGGCCAGGCTTCCTTTGGTCAGAGGCATCGTCAACCTCATCGAGATGCTCATACTGGGTTTCAGGGCGCTTAACATATCCGCCAGTCTTGCCTCTGGAGAGGAGAAGATATCCGGCTGGAGCATGTTCCTCACAATGGCGGTTTCGCTGGTGTTGGCTGTGCTGCTCTTCAAGTTCATACCGCTGTCCGTGGCCCAGCTGGCTGTCGGCAGCAGCAAGAGCTCATGGACGTTCGCGCTCATCGACGGCCTGGTCAAGATAGCGATATTCTTCCTCTATGTATACTTCATCCGCCGGTTCAAGGACATAAGGAGAGTGTTCGAATACCATGGCGCAGAGCACAAGACAGTGCACGCATTCGAGGCCGAACAGCCACTCACCGTCGACAGTGTCAAGAAATTCTCTACACTCCATGCGAGGTGCGGGACGTCATTCATCGCGCTGGTCCTCATCCTGAGCATCGTCGTGTACGCATTCATACCCATGGAGACGACACTGCTCACCAAGCTCATGCTGAGGCTGCTGTTCATACCGCTTATCGCAGGGATATCCTATGAGATCATCAGGCTGGAGCATAGGTTCAGGGGCAACAGGATCTTCTACGCTGTCCTCTGGCCCGGCATGCTGTTCCAGCACCTGACTACCTCGGAGCCTGACAAGAAGCAGCTCCAGGTGGCGATTGCCGCCCTGAAAAGGGTGAAAAAAATGGGGTGAGACCATGAAAGAACATATCATCATCACATTGGCCTTTTTGGGACTGATCCTGGCCGGCTGCGGCTCGCAGTTCGAGGACTGTGGCAGCAGGGAGCATGGGATGGAATGGGAAGAGCCTGGAAAGACATGCAGATGCGACGACGGAGATATCGCCTGCACAGTCAAGGTGTTGGAGCCGGAAGCAGAATGCATCATCGACCAAGACTGCCTGGCAGGGAAGTTCTGCCCCGGTGAAGGCAAGTGCCACTCAGGCATGTGCGTCATAGAATGCCTTTCCATCGAGGCTTACAACTCCCAGGACGGATTCCAGTTCCTCGGATGCGACGGGAGCGTGGACCATACGGATGATGCCAACATGGGCATCAAGGACGAGATCCTCGACGAGGAAGGCTATACTTTCACGACTTATGTCAGGGGAGACTGCGGAGTGGAACAGGCCAGGGGCTATTACCAGATATTCTATGATGTCATCCTGCTCTTCTTTGAGTTCGATGATTCACAGACAGACTGCCAGTGCGCACACAAGATGGTCTATCGGGTGATGGACACTGATAAGTATCTGGATAAGCTTATCGCGCCGCTCTACTGGCAAGGGGAGATCACCAATTTCCTTTGTGAGGAGAACACTCCCTGCCTTGAGGGCTATGAATGCACCAGGTTCCCTGACAGCCAGGATGCGGTGTGCTCAAGGGACCACTGCGACCATTATCCTTGTCCCGAAGGGACAGAATGCATCTCAGAGCCCGGACTGCCGAATGTAGTGAGATGCGTCAATACTCAGTGATATTGGCAGTAGGGTCATAGGACCCCTCTAAGACCTGCTCAGGCTGGACAGGGGGATGGACCTTGTCCCCAGTACTTTCTTCCATCAGCTCAGAGCTGAGAGAGAACACGATGGTTATCAAAGCCATCAATAGGGCGATGACCACTACTGTTGCGAACAATGCCTCGATGCCCTTCTTCTTGGATACTATCATCTGACACGATTATATCATCATTCCCTTTTAAAGTTTTCTTGTTAGCAAAGGCTCTGTTGAAAATCTTGTTCATTTTTATCCGTTCCTCCTGATTTCAATAATTATTGCGCTCATAGATCACAGTGAACGGATAAAAATGAATTTTCCGCTATCGATTTTCAACAGGGCCTGAAACCCAAATATTTAAATACCCAAACCCCGAAGGGATAAGCGTATGGATAAAAAAGAGGAGCATGATGTACTTATCAAAGTGATCGTCAGCAGTATTGTACTCATCTTCTTCATCTACATCGGGTCTGAACTCATGTATGACCAGACAAATAACTGGCCGGAGTCCATATTCAAGGCCACGACAATCATAACCCACACATATGCGGAGCCCGGACCGAACGCGCCATTGTTCTTCGTGCTCTCGATAGCGGGATCGATCATCTACATCTATCTCATCTATGTCATAATCCTTATATTCTTCCGCGGCAGGTTCTCTGCCGCAGTACAGGAGGTGTACAACATGCGAAGGATCCAGAAAATGGAGAATCATACTATCATATGCGGTGGCGGACGCGTCGGCAGCAGCATCGCTGATGAGCTGAAGAAGATGGGCAAGAAGTATGTGATCGTAGAGAGCAACGCCGAAGTGGGTGCAACCCTCAAAAAGAAGGGCCACCCCGTATTAGCAGAGAATTCGATAAAGAAAGAGAGCCTCATCACAGCCAACATAGGCAAGGCGGACGCAGTAGTGAGCTGCCTGGGAAACGACCCTGACAATGTGGTGCAGGTCCTCCTCGCCCGGGACCTCAACAAGTCTGTCACGATAATTGCCAGGGCCAACTACCCTGACATCGAAGAGAAGCTCAGGATCGTGGGGGCCAATAAGATAATCATGCCGGAGAAGATAGGTGGCGAGAGGATAGCTGAGCTCATCTCTGGGGGATAATTTAATATATCCTGACACCATTCTCCTTATGATGAAACTATACTTCGTCGGAGAGAATGCGAAGAGGCTGCAGGCCAGGATGAGTCATCCTGATATGGTCTATGTGCCTGGAGAGCTGCGCATCCAGGGATGCCCTTTCGGCATCGTCGGCAATGGGAGGAGTGCTGATGGCCTGAAGGCCATATCTGACAATCCGGGCCTCGTTGCCCTGAGCTCCAATGCGCCTGAGATAGATGTGAAGCAAAAGGTCTTGGTGGGGGCTGATAGTACCGGGGGCAACATCTTCGGCATGAACGAGCTCTATGGCATGGGCATGCATGAAGCTGCTGATTCGATCATGTCTACTGCCAGGAATTGGGATTCTGTGTATATATCGGTAAGTCTTTCGGTGCTTGATGCTGCCTTCGCTCCGGGCGTCGGGGTAGCAGGCGGGCTTTCTCCAAGGCAATTGCTGTACTTATTGTCGAGATTGAAGCGATTGAGGAACTTAAAGGCCTTTGAGCTGGTGGATTACGACCATGATAAGGACTTCCATGATCTCGGGCTGAATAACGCTGTGAAAATAATCCAAGAATTTTTGCATTAACGAAAATTATTAATATATTGCCAAAAGGTTTAAATAGTCTAAAGCCTTAATACTCCTTGAGTGAATCAGTGACCTAGGGGTGAGAGCGATGTCAGACGAGAATTCGATTTTCATCGGAGGAAAGCCGTTCATGAACTATGTGACCGGCGTAGTGATGCAGTTTACGACCAAGGGAGCAGACGAAGTGGTGGTGAAGGCGAGAGGCAAGTTCATCTCGCGCGCAGTAGATGTGGTTGAGGTCGCATCGAAGAGGTTCCTGGTCGGCCAGGTCGAGATATCAGGAATACAGATCGACTCGGAAGAGTTCAAGAACCAGGAAGGAAGACAGGTCAGGGTATCGACCATAGACATAGCGTTGAAGAAGAAGTGACTTGGGATAAAATGCATTAATAACCTAGATTTCCCCTTCTATATTCTATCTCCCTTGCAAGGGAAGCTCCAGTCATCACTCAAGAAAGGTTACAATGGAAAGATATAATAATGAGTTGTCAACTCCCAATTCAACATGGCTGAACAGATAGAATATCTTGCTGATGGGGTGTATTTCCATGACTTCTGCGTACTCGTGAATGACCCTAACCTCTTCCATAGATATGATGATATATGGAGGGTGAGAAGGCAATTCCCGAAGATGCCCCTGAAGGATACTGTAGCACCAGGATTCCTCACAGAAGGCGTCATCGAAAGGGCATACCTGGAATCTGTGGCTGAAGACGGAATCTTTTCGGTGGAGTACACATTCCCGAACTGGCTCTACAGGGGCGAGACCTTGACGATACCGCCCTCAGAAGACGGCTCCTGCTGGAGAGGCCATGTCGAGAGGGACGGCAAGGAAGTAGAAGTGATTACAGCCAAAGTCACGCCCGGCGGGACCTTAACCATCGATGATGAAGTAAGGGAAGCCATGCTCAGCCATGAGGAAACCAATAAATGCGTAGAAACCGATAAAGGGATTCTCTTACGGAAACGCTTAGACCAATATGATTTAGGCAACTTTTACAGGCTGATACAGGGATGGCAGGACGTCGTCCATCCGACGTTCGTGGCCGGCTTCCTCACCGAACCATTAGGATATGAACTGATGAGCAACCACGGATACAGCCTGGTCGAGAACCCTGCAATGTTCAAGGAGAAGAGGTTCACCATCGACATGGAAGCCCTGCGGGAGACATACGAACGATTGAATGATGGGGTCAAGGTCACATATCTCATAAGCCCAAAGGAGTCATCGGCGAGAAAGACCGAATGCGAAGTCATGATGACCAGCGACGAGGGCAGGCCTATCGCCAAGGGCGAAGTAGTTGTGATGCCGTTCAAGAGGGCCATGCAGCTGCTCGAGATTGCAGAAAGACGTGCAAGACGGTAATACATTTAAACCCGCCCAAATTCTCTCCTTTCAATGAAACAGCTCTTCCACCACAACATGAAGGGGATTGTGTATGAGGAGTTCCCGCGGCCGGTCGCTAAGCCGGGCCACATCGTGGTGGAGAACAAGAATTCTCTCATAAGCAAAGGCCAGGAGCAGGCATTGGCAGCACCCCAGATAGTCGAGAGCGAGGAAGTGCTGAAGCGAGGCTTCAAGAGCATCCAGAAGGAAGGGGTCAAAGCGACCATGGTGAAGGTAAAAGATAGGATGTCCGAGCTCACAGCGCTGGGATATAGCTCTTCAGGCATTGTCGTCGAACAGGATGACACCGGGTTCGCCATCGGCGACAGGGTGGCATGCGCAGGCTTCGGCTATGCATCTCATGGCGAATACGTGCTCGTGCCCAAGAACCTGGCTGTGCGCTTGCCAGAGAAGGTATCATTCGAGGAAGCGGCCTTCACGTCAGTGGGGGCGACAGCGCTGCAGGGCGTCAGAAGACTGAATCCACAGCTGGGAGAGACTATAGCAGTGATAGGCCTGGGGCTGATAGGCCAGCTATGCTGCCAGCTGCTCAATGCCAATGGCTGCAATGTGATAGGCATAGACAAGCATGAGGAGATGGTGCTGTTCGCCAACAAGCACTGGGACATGGAGGGTGCGTCCAAGGACGCGGCTGAGTTCGTGCTGAGCAAGACCAAGGGCAACGGCTGCGACGGGGTGCTGATCGCTGCATCATCAAAGGACAGCACTGCCATAAACGAGGCGTTCCACATGTGCAGGAAGAAGGGCAGCGTCGTAATCCTGGGAGACATCGGCCTGGAGCTCGAAAGGGCCCAGCTGTATGCAAAGGAGCTGGACGTCAAGGTGTCTTTCTCTTATGGCCCGGGAAGATATGACGAGAGCTATGAGAAGCATGGGATAGATTACCCCATAGGTTATGTGCGCTGGACTGAGAGGCGCAACATGGAGGCATTCATTGAGCTGGTCGAGAAAAAACAGGTCAATCTTAAACCGCTGATAACACAGCTCTTCCCGTTCGAGAAGGGCGATGTTGCCTATGCATTTGTCGAGAAGAATCCCAGCTTCGGCGTGCTATTCACATACTCCAAACCCACAGATGAGACGATGTTCCATAACCCTGTCAAGGTCTCTGGGCAGATAACCACTGCGGTGATCGGGGCGGGCAGCTATGTCAAGAAGGTGCACCTTCCGCTGCTCAAGAGGATGGAAGAGTTCAAGCTGCAGAGCATAGTGACCAAGAACGGCCTGAACGCCAAGGAGACAGCAGAGGAATACGGCATCAAGCAGTACAGCACCGACTACAAGGACGTGCTCGAATACCATGACCTCATAATGGTGGCGACGAGGAACAACCTGCATGCCAAGCTCAGCATCGAGGCTGCAAAAGCTGGCAGGGCAGTGTTCTGCGAGAGGCCCATGGCACTGGAGATGGATGAGCTCAAGGAAGTCATCTCTGCTGTGAAGCATGGGGGCAATTTCTACATGACAGGCTTCAACAGGCGGTTCTCGCCGCTGGTGGAGAAGATGCTCAATGCCCTGCCCAAGGAATCCGGGCCTACACTCATCACTTTCAGGATCAACAATCCGCTGCCCCGACACGACTGGCTGCTCGACAAGAAGGAAGGAGGTGGAGCATTATTGGGAGATGCATGCAACCATATCGACATGCTGAATCTCCTTATCGGTGTTGACCCGGTCGAAGTCATCGCGAGGCACACAGCAGGCAACAAGGACGATTTTGTGGCGATAATCAAGTATGCAGACGGCTCTATCGTGAACCTGGTCTATTCTGTGAGCGGGAACGATTCATTGCCGCAGGAATACCTCGAGCTGTACAAGAACAAGACAGTCATGGTGCTGGATGATTTCATCGAGCTGAGCATAAACGACAAGGTCTTCACGCTGAAGAAGGCCAACCGCGGCAGGAAAGCAGTATTGCAGTACCTTTCTGATGTCATGACTGGCAAGAAGAAGCCTGACTTCGGGCTCAGGGAAGCGGCGGTGGCCACGCTTACTGCAATCAAGATAGATGATGCCTTGAAGACGGGCAGCGCCCAGCGGGTCGAGACAGCAGAGCTGGTATGATTTTGTCATTTTTACATGGTAAAGTATAAAAACGCTGTTTCTCTCCCAGCTTCATGCCATTCGTAGAAGTGTGGGGATTTGGCGGATCAACAGCGCAGAAGCATAGATATTTTCATGATCACCCTGATCTTGTGCAAGAGAACCTTGACAATCCTGAAAGAAGAGTCCGGCTATACCGACAGATAGATGATGCCTTCGCAACGATTGATTTCCATAAGACCGAGGCAGCTGTATTATATGATGATTCCAATGACCTGGCCAAATTTTTTAATTTCATAATAATGGGATCAGATAGGGAAAGGGAGCAAACCGGTTATATCTGCATAAGAAACATCAACTCAATTTCTGCCCCTATAATCTTAGATCCTTATGAAAAATCAGATGGATTTTATGGGGGGATATACCGGGCATACCATGATTTCCGAAAGGATATCGAAAAAGGCGGGTGGGAATCCTATTGGAAGAAAGTGGAATTCAGGCCGATACCCGGCTTGGTGGAATCGGACAGAAGGACTGTGGGCCTCGACGTCCTCATCCATTGCGTGGAGTCAGCGAGCTCGATGCACAAAACTCGAGCAGATCCTTCATTGATAGATCACATGTGGAAATGATGTCACCATTCGTAGAAGTCAGGGGATTGGGAGGGAGCACAGCCGCCAAGACCGAGTATCTCAGGCAGAATTTTGACAGGCTGCGCTTCGGCCGGAGCAGGTATGAGAATCCTGAGCATATACCTGTATACCCTGACCAGATAAAGCGGGCTGTGAACCATATATTCTGGGGCGCTGAGACCTGTCTCGCATTGTGCGAATGCTCAAAAGAGATACATAAGACATATCCATTTATATTGGTAGGATATTCAGAAGATGACTGCAAAGAGGCGATTGCAGAGTTCCAGGAGAAGATAGCCGGCGTGGGGTTAAGGCATTCTTGGACCGGCAAGGAGAGCCGTGGCTATTGGACTGAGGACAGGCAGTACATGATGAAGAGATACCACGGAAGGGTCTATGTCACTGATTGCGACTTCCGGAAGAAGCATGAAGAGTTCCATAAGGTGAAAAAGATAAGCTTCATACCCCTGCTGGGCTTGGCAGACGGCCCGCCTGACAACTCATTCATCGGGCTGGAGCTGCTGGTCATGGCAGTGATGAGAGCCAACCTTGACCACATCAACAATTGTGACCCGTTCTGAAAATGCCATTCGTAGAAGTCAGAGGATTGGGAGGGAGCAATAAGGAGAAGATGGACTACCTCCGGGAGCACAGTGATTCCCTCAGGATGCATGGCAGGAGCGTTCTTGAGGACAAGAGTAAGCCGCCAGTGTATCCCGACCTGATTTTACGATTGTTCGAGAAAGATATACCCAGGAAGTATGAAGGAGTCCTCATTTATGAATCATCCCAACTATTATCTGACAATTACCCTTTCCTTATGGTTGCAATAGATAGTGGGATGATAGAATTATTGAGTATGGAGCTCATCAGCCGGATCCGGTGGCCTTATAGTAGCGACTCTCATTATACACCTCATAAACGCCATGAATATGTCGGAAACAATGGAATTATTGGTGTGGCCTACGATTGCAGATATCACATTCAAGAACTGCTAAGACTCTATACTGACTTCTCAAGGACGAGGATAATGCCCATGGAAGGTATCGCCAGCGGACACCCTGCTGATGCGCATGTCGGCCTGGATCTGCTGGCGCTGTGCGTTGAATCAGCCAAATTCAAGACCAAGAATACTGTGAAGAATGTCGGCAAGGATTCAAGCAGGATCTTACAGCCCAATCAGGATCAGGGAATCTTTGATTAGGGCGGCGTGGACGGGACTCTCAGTTCCCATTTGAACCCGCAGGAGACTGGGAGTCTCACCAGACAATCGGTCTGGTGCATTTTCTTTTGTTTAATAACGAAAACTCGCGTTCGGAACTATCTCCGCCCTTAGGCGGAATATTACGCTCCTCATACTTATAGCGAGTTTTCGGAATAGAAAATTCGATTGACCTTTTTCCGGAAAAAATCAGGTCAATTTCGGAAAAATCTATAAACCATACTGATTCTTTCGCTTGCATGAAGAAGTTCCCGAAGCTGAAGTCAAAGGCCATCCTCGCGCCGATGTCACGCTATACAGACGTGGCGTTCAGGGCGCTGGCCAAAAGATATGGTGCAGGGCTGACATATACTGAGTTTGTCTCCAGCGCCGCGCTCGTCAGGGGCAACAAGAAGAGCCTGCAGCTGCTCAAGCTGGACCCATCAGAGAAGCCCTCGG
The DNA here is from genome assembly GCA_018816705.1 of Nanobdellota archaeon. Lineage (GTDB taxonomy): Archaea > Nanobdellota > Nanobdellia > Woesearchaeales > JAHIVG01 > JAHIVG01. The sequence goes on along the minus strand of JAHIVG010000046.1, from coordinate 26,730 downwards.
CAGTGCAGGTCTTCGGCTCTGACGAGAAGGAGATCATCGGAGCAGCGAAACAACTCGAGGAGCGGTTTGATATCATCGACATCAACTGCGGCTGCCCGGCCTGGAAAGTCATCAAGACCGGAGCAGGATCAGAGATGCTGAAGCGACCAGAAAAGATAGTGTCCCTGGTCGAGAAACTCGTATCGGCTGTCGATAGACCGATCACTGTCAAGCTCCGGACCGGCATCGACAGCAGGCACATCAACGTCGTCGAGGTGGCGCAGATGGTCGAGTCAGCCGGCGCGGCAGCCATAACCGTACACGGCCGCACACAGAAGCAGGGTTTCAAAGGCAAGGCTGACTGGGACATGATCGCGAAAGTCAAGGAATCAGTCAGTATCCCTGTCATAGGCAATGGAGATGTTGATTCGCCTGAAGTGTTCAAGCAGCGCTTAGATGAAAGCGGGATTGATTATGTAATGATCGGCAGGGCAGCGATGGGCAACCCTTACATGTTCAGGCAGATCGATGATTTCCTGAAAAAAGGCGGTTACGAAAAGGAGGATAGTAGAGAGCAGTTCAAGGGATACCTCGAACTGGCGGAGAGGCATGGGATCCCGTTGAACCAGGCCAAGGGGCATGCGATGCATTTCACCAAAGGGATTAAAGGGGCTGCCAGGCTGAGGCAGGAGATATCGGGATGCACAGACACCGGAAGCTTGGCAGGCGTTATGGAAATAAAGGTCTGCTCAGTATCGCCGGCCTGAAAGCCCTTCGGGACTGCGCTTCAGGACATTTTTCCGGTATTTGTTGGGCTCGTCGAACCTTTGTGACAACGAGATGAATTCCTTCAACACCGAATCGTATGGAAGGCATGGACCGCCTTTCAGCCTGCTGAATATCGCTGGTTCGAGGACAGCCGCCCTCCCGATCATGGCTCCCTTCACACCCATATCCTTCAGTTCCCTGACCTGGCCGCATCCGCTGATGCCGCCGTTGGCGATGATGGGCCTGCCTGTCTTCACGCACCCGTCATAGACACTGAAGTCTGCCTGGGCGTCAAGCGATTCCTGGCCGTGCCTGGCATGCACGATGAAGCAGTCGGCATCTACTGCATCTATCAGGTGCAGGTACACCTTGCGGTCCTTGTCCTGCCTGTTCATGCCTAGCCTCAACTTGACCGAGACTGCAAAGCCCCGGTCTTTTAGGATTGCGACCAATTTCTTTGTCTTCGTGATCCTCCTTATCATGGCACAGCCCAGGCCGAGCCTTATGACATCCGGGCTAGGGCACCCGAGGTTCAGGTTGAATCCCATGAATCCTGGCTGGGGTTTGAACATCCCTAGAAACCTCTTGAGATGGTCCTCTTTGGCCCCAATCAGCTGTATTACCGTAGGTGTATCATCCTTCAATAAGATTCGCGACCAAGTGCTCCTGTTCCTCCTGGACAGGCCCTCCACCCTAGTCATCTCAGTGAAGGTCATATCAGCCCCATGCCTGAAGCATGTGGACCTGAAAGCGGTGCCTGTTATGTCTTCCATCGGAGCTAGCATGTAGCTGAAGTTCATCATGATATACCAACAGAACTGGCTTATCTAATCTCTGGGACCGGGGTGCCGCAGTAGGGGCATATTCTCGGAGCCCTCCTTTCCTTGTTGAAGTTGAATTTGAATCTGCACTTGTGGCATTGCAGCTTGATTTTAGACTCATGGCCAGGTTTGGGAATGTTCCTTTCCATCGGCCTTGCCTGCCGATCCAGCTGGCCAGCCGGCCTTGCCATGCCTGCCGGCTTCGCGCCCAATGTTCCAGGCTGCTTGCTGGGCAACTTGGCTGCCTTTCCAGCGGCTTCAGCCGTATTGACCCCGCCATCATGCTCCCTGGCACATGTGGGGCAGACCACCAGCTTGTAGAAATGGTCAAGTACGAATTTCTCTGCCGGTGCATCTCTTCCGCATCTCCTGCAGACTGACCTTACCTCTTTCACGTCTATCATGGGGTTGCGCATCTGGATGAATGGATATATAAATCTTTTGAATATCCTTCCTGGTGTGGAAAAACAGGAAGATTTATATATTAATTATGAATATATATTCATAACAAATTGTTGGAGGGATAAATATGCCAGGAAATGACAGGACAGGACCATGCGGAGAGGGGCCGATGACCGGCCGCGGTTTAGGACAGTGTGGAAGAGGCTTAGCAAGAGGCTTCAACGGTAGAGGCTATCGAAGGCGAAGGGCGCCTGAACCACAAGCCCCTACAAATGAAGAAGAAAAGAGAATCCTCGAAGCAGAACTCAAGGAATTAGAGACCGAGAAGCAGGCCTTGGAGAAAAGGAAGCAGGAACTGGACAATGCCTAGACCCATGCGATGCAGGAGGGTAGCATTCCACCCAGAAGTGACCTATTTCAAACCTGCCGGCGTCAGGATGATTGACCTAGATGAATCGGTCCTGAGAGTGGATGAATTCGAGGCTATACGCCTGAAAGATCTTCTCGGCCTGGACCAGGAAGAGGCAGCAAGGGAGATGGGCATCTCGCAGCCCTCATTCCATAGGCTGGTCATAACAGCCAGGAAAAAGATCGGTGATGCCTTAGTCAACGGAAAGGCAATACGGGTAGAGGGCGGAAATTATACAATTCACAGAAACAGGCCAGGACGATGCGGTCATGGTTGGAGGGGAAGATGAAAATCGTAATAAGCGCAGATGGAAAGACAGTTGAAAGCAGTGTAGATCAACGGTTCGGCAGATGCAAATATTTCCTTGTTGTCGAAGTCCACAACGGAGAGACCACCTTAGTAGAGGCTATAGAAAATTCTGGCGCGAGCCATGGACATGGCGCCGGTGTCAAGGCAGCACAGCTGGTAGCAGACCTAAAGCCTGACAAGGTCATGACAGGCAACCTCGGACCTAACGCCGAATCCATATTGAAAGAACTGGAGATACCTGTTCTCAGGGCTTCTGGCCCTGTCAAAGAGGCTATCATTGACATGCTCGGCTCCGGGCTTGAACATATCTCGAGTGCCACCAAAAATGCGCATCCAATGAAACATGAACGGATATTCATCCCTCTCATGGAAGATAAAGGCTTGGATTCGGAGATATCACCCCATTTCGGCCATGCACCATATTTTGCCATGTATGATACACACACTGAAGAGTTAAGAATAGTACAGAATGAGCTTGAACACAACAACGACACCATTTCACCCATACAGCAGATTAAGGAGAAATTCTCACCGACGATCATCTTTGCGCAGAAGATAGGAAGAAGAGCCATAAAGCTGCTGGAAGAGGAGAATATCAGGTTGAGGACAGGAGATTTCCGGACCGTGAAAGAGATGGTTGCCAACCTTAATGATCTGAGTGAGCTTTCCGAGGATTGCGGACATTGAAAAATATGCATAGGTGATAAAAATGCCAGGAGAATATATCTTGATTGGAGCAAGCAAGGAAGGTAAAGTAGCAGGGCATGCTGACACTATTGACAGCGTTGTGCGCGCCTATAAGGATGGCTCTGTGGAAAGTACCAGCTACAGCGGACAGCCCGGTTCAAAGACGCCTGGACAGGACTTCCTGCAATATGTGGACTCTAAGCATCCCGATGCAAAAGCTGTTGTTACAGGTGAACTGAGGGGTCCGCCTGGCTATAAGGCAAGAGCGCTGCTGAATGTCAGAGAAGGATCGATAGAAAGTATCATGCAAAGATACCAGGAAGGAGAATTTGATGAGGAGATTGAGCTATATCTAGCAGCCATTGATAAGGCAGAGACTATACGTGTTCCTGTACGTAGCGGTGCGGGTAAAGGAGTAAGGGCCCTAAAGGGCAGGGGAGGTCATCCACCTGAGGAGCAGGAGGAAGTAGGACTAGAATCTGGAACGAAATATGGCAGGAAAGCCGAAGGCAAGCCCAAAGGGCTTGGCTACGACAGGAGCGACGATGATGCAGGAGAGCCTGAAGAGGGCGAACAAGCCGAGGGCGATGAAGAAATGGATGAGGCTGCCTAATACACCATCACAGCATTAGCAGAAACATAACTAAAGGGATAAAATGAAGGTAATATTAAAAGAGTTAAGGAAGCATTCGCCTTTCACTCTCTTCGGGGCTGTGACCGGAATGATCATCATGCTACTTTTCTACAATATACCGACTAAAACAGCCCATGATATCTTCTACACACTCCATCCGATCCATGTCATCCTCAGCGCCCTTGTGACAGCCTCAATGTACAAGATTTACGCAAAGAAGGCAAATCCCCTCCTCCTTGTACTGATCGGTTACGTGGGCTCTGTGGGGATAGCGACCATTAGCGACTCTATAATCCCGTATATTGGAGAGGTCCTGCTAAATCTGCCAAATAAAGGTATCCATCTAGGCTTCATCGAGAAATGGTGGTTGGTGAATCCTCTGGCACTCATAGGTGTCGCAATCGCGTATTTCAATCCGACAACCAAATTTCCGCATGCAGGACACGTACTTTTAAGCACTTGGGCATCATTGTTCCATATCATCATGGCCTTGGGCGGCACAATCATCAACCTGGGCTTGACCCTGATCATCTTCATATTCTTATTCATTGCGGTCCTGATCCCTTGCTGTCTTAGTGACATAATATTTCCGTTATTATTCGTGAAAAAGAATGCTAAGCGGCTTGATTATGGTAAACATAAGAAAAGGGCATTTCGATGAGCATCATCGGCATCACCGGCGGCAAGGGCGGAACAGGGAAGTCTACGGTAGCTACAGCCCTCGCTTATGAATTAGCTAAGGAATACAATGTCCTTTTGGTAGACGCTGACGTGGACTGCCCTAATGACCATCTCCTCCTAGGAATAAAAAGATGCAAGGTCAAGGCTGTGATGCAGAGGATCCCCATTTTTGATCTGAAGAAATGCTCAAGATGCGGATTGTGCAGCAAGGCTTGCAGAAACAATGCTGTCGTATCGATCAAAGGGAAGTATCCGCTATTAATGCAGCCGCAGTGCAACGGTTGCGGAGCATGCTTCTTCAAGTGCCCTTCAGACGCGATATCCTGGGGTGAAAAAGAGATCGGTAGGATCTACTCTGGAAAAAATCACAACATCAATCTATTATCCGGTGAATTAGCGGTCAATGAACCGGTCTCCGAACTTGTTGTAAACTCATTGAATAAGATTATGGAAACTAAGAAAAAACAATATGATTTTGTTGTTATTGATACTGCTGCAGGGACCCACTGCCCTGTCATTACAGCTCTTGAAAAATGTGATAAGGTAATTGCGGTGACTGAACCGACCCCTCTTGGAGCACATGACTTGAAGTTGATACTTGATCTACTGAAGCACATGGGTAAGGAAACCCGGGTGATCGTCAATCGCTCAGACATAGGTGAAATACGAATAGTGAAAAACCTATTGAAAAAATATCGGCTTGGCATATCAAAAAAAATCCGCTTCTCGAAAAAAATATTGGAATCATATTCAAAAGGGACCCCGATCAAGCTTGATCTTACGGGAATCATCGGTGAATCATGAAAACAATAACAGTGCTGTCCGGCAAAGGAGGAGTTGGAAAGAGCAGCATAACTGCGTCATTGGCAGTAGCCATGTCTAAGGAAAATAAGATCATATGCGCTGATTGCGATGTTGATGCTTCCAATCTGGCTCTGGTCCTAGGTGTTAAGGAAAAAGACTATTCGGAGTGGAAAGACATCTCGACCAATCAAAAGGTCAGATTTGACCTTGACAAGTGCGGCTCTTGCAGAAAATGCGTAGATAATTGTTATTTCAATGCCATTGATTGGATCAATAACAGGCCCAGGCTCAGGGAATACAGCTGTGAAGGCTGCGGGGTATGTGAAATGTTATGCCCTCAGAATGCCATAAGCCCATATCAAGTAAAGAATGCCAAGTTGGGTCATTCAAGGACAAGATTTGGCTTCGATGTGGTCTCGGCGCAGCTTAAGATGGGAGAATCCGGCTCTGGTAAGGTCGTCTCTGAAGTAAGGTCCTTGGCAGCGAAAAGCCCTGCAGATATAGTTTTGGTTGATGCAGCTGCGGGGATAGGATGCCCTGTGATCGCCTCTGTCGTGGGAAGCGATTATATCATCGCTGTCACGGAACCGAGCCCATCGGCATTCTCTGACCTGAAACGCGCGCTAAGGCTCGCAAGTCATTTCCGTATACCTTGCGGAATCATTGTGAATAAATTTGACCTGAACAAGAGCCAGACCGGAAAGATACTCAGATTCGCGAGACGCTCCAAGATCGATGTATTGGCCAAGATCCCCTATGACAAGAGCTTCACATACGCACTCGTGAACCTCGAGCCTCTGATTGTCTACGACAGGTCATATACATCAATGTTCCATGAGATCAGGGATAAGGTGAAGCAGAATATCGGCTTATAAGAATAATCTCTTCAGCTCTTCGCTAAGGACTATGCGGTTGGTCTTCCCTTGGCTGTCCTTGATTATGATCCCCTTTGACCTCAATCTCTCAAGGACCCTGTAAACCTTCACCTTATGGATGCCTGTTGCCTTCTCAAACCCTGACTGGCTCAGTTCCCCCCTGTTCCTTATCAGCTCATTCAGCATTGTCCTCTCGTCTTTCTCAAGGAAGTTGAGAGTCGCCATCACGTTCTTATCTATCTCCTTCTTCTCATGCATATGCTTTGAGATGAACAGGTAGAAGACCAGGCACCCCACAAAGAGCCCCAAAGAGGACAGTATGAGTATCATATAAGGTATGGGTATCACACAACCGCAAGCGTTGTTGTTCCGTATGGCATCTGAGACATAGAATGTGGAGATAGAGACCATGAATATGAACCCAAGGAGTAAGGTCAACGCCAGGAAAATGTTCCTAACCGCTTTGTTCTCCTTGAAAAACCCGAGTTTCATTTTCTGTAACAAAGATTTATATATTGTTACACGCATTGTAACAGAAAGGGTATAAAAAACTTTCCTAAGCAAAATGAGAATATTATCCGCAATCATGGTCCTCATATTTGTATTGGCCAGCTGCACGCAGCCCAGTCCACCTATGCCCCCTGATGATCCGATCAATGAGACACCTCCTGAGATCAGACCGCCGCTGGATTTCTTCACCATCACCCAGAGCGGCTCTTTTCCGGAGCAGGAATGCATCAACAGAAACCTTGATGACAAGGTGATAATGATCCAGTCCGAATACTGCGGTCATTGCACGGCGACCCTTCCTGATTTTATTGCGGCATGCCAGGAAAGGAACATCACCCCTTCGGTATTGGACATCTCCACAAAGGAAGGACGCGTCGCCATGGGAGATTTCGTAATCCTGATACAATACACTCCCACCTTCATATTCGGATGCGAGTACATGGTGGGCACAAGACCCAAAGCGGGTTACTTAGAATTGCTCGATGGATTCCTGGAGGCGGACAAGAATGGATGAGAAGGGAAAAAAATTGCTCATGCTCGGGATCACCGCGATCCTGTTGGTCGCATTCTACTTCCTCACCCATAAGGTCTCAGGAGAGTTACTGCAAGAGCTAGGAGGGTCCTTGCCCCTGCCAATATTCACCTTCTTCATAGCCTTTGTCGACGGATTCAACCCATGCAACCTGTTTATCTTGACCCTCCTGCTGACGCTGATGATATCTGCGTCGCACTCCAGGAAGAGGGTATACGCTGTGGGCTTCAGCTTCATCACGGTCGTGTTCTGCTTCTACTTCCTTTTCATGGCAGCGTGGCTGAACATCTTCACCTACATCGGCTTTGTCGAGCCCATAAGGATAGCCATCGCAATCATAGCCCTCATAGCGGGGCTGATAAACATGAAAGAGCTGTTCTTCTACAGGAAAGGGATAACCCTAATGGTGCAGGACAAGCATGTGGGGCCATTGAAGAAGAGGATAAATCATGTGGCTGATCTCGTCAAGAAGGGATCCATGGCGAGCCTGATCGGCTCTTCTGTGCTGTTGGCCGTCTTCTCCTCGCTCGTCGAACTGCCCTGTACCGCGGGTTTCCCGGTGATATACACTGCAGTGCTCACAGGCCAATTCTTGGAGAACACATTCTTGTATTATGCCTACCTTGCGCTGTACAACCTGGTCTACGTGCTTCCGTTGGGAGTGATAATCCTGGTGTTCGGCAACACCTTCAAGGGGAAGCAGATAAGCCCTGCCATCATGTCATACATAAAATTCGTGGGCGGCGCGATAATGCTCCTGCTCGGAATCATACTCCTCGTGAATCCTGCGCTGATTGGGGTCTAGGGCAAAAAGCATATAAACCCACTTCACTTTACAATAATCTGGGATGAAAGCGTACTCTTTGCTGATCATTTTATTACTTTTTCCTACAGTGATGGCTGTGGAGTGCGGAGAATGGATCTATGAAAGCACAGTTCTTACTGAGGATTTGTATTGTGACAGCCACCAAGGCCTGATAATCAATGCCGACAATGTTGTCCTTGATTGTGATGGCCATCGTATCAGCAACTCTTTCTATCATGATGGCGCTAACGTTCACGTTTTTGACTCAACTGACGTAACAATAAAGAACTGCGTGTTGAACGGGACACATGTTGGCGTCCAAATCGATGCTTTTGCTCTCACTCTAATAAATCCGATTGACTATTTAGGACTCAATAAAATCATTAACAACACCATCCACAACACAGACTACGGAATATTCATCTTCGGAGCAAAAAACAACACCATCACCAACAACACAGTATGGAACACAATCCTCTCTGCCATCGACACAAGCGAAGCAGGCAACCTCAACATCACCGGCAACAAGATATACAGCAGAGGAGAACCACTCGATATTGGAGCCTCAGGAAACCTAATTATCAAGGACAACAACATAGATGGGGGGGAGGCGGGTGCTTTCAGCAATTTGATAAACTCTGCGGAATCATTATTGTTTACCAACAACATTGTCAAGAATGTTGGTGAGTTAATTTTCATAAATGAGATTGAAGGCGCAATCATCGTAAACAACACTTTCTTATTCATTGACAGATTAGGCACAGGTATCTATTTTGCCTCAGGAAGCAACAACGCCCTTGTGCACAACAATGTATTCTATACGAACTACTACGGCGTATGGGGAGTAAACCTGCTACCTTCAACAAACTCAAACATTTCCAACAACAACTTCACAGGCATGAGCAGAGGCGTACAGGCTTTCACATCAGGCCATGTCATCGAACACAACAACTTTTGGGTGACTACTGACAAAGCTAGCGAAGACAATGGGAATAGCACTTGGAGGAACAATTATTATTTGGCTTACGACGAGGAGGAAGAAGGCTGCTATGACTCGGACCAAAATCTCGTTTGTGATGATCCTTACCCGCTATACGGAGGCGACAACCATGATACCAAACCATACAACCAGCCAAGCGGCTGGCTAAAAAACTTCAAAAGGCCAAGCGGAAGCCCGATACTAATGAAAAAGATACTCACCATAGCGCTCGAACCTCAGGAGGCGGGAGCGTGAGACAAATCACGCTCCTGATTATATTATTGTTGTGCCTGCCTGTGAGTTATGCTTTGGTCTGCGGACAAAGCATAACAGAAAGCACGGTTCTTACAGAAGACTTGTATTGTGGGCAGACCAACGGCGTTGTAATTGCAGCAAACAATGTCATCCTGGACTGTAATGGCCACAGAGTAAGCACCGAGTTCCATTTCGAAAAGATCGGAATTTATTCCTACAATAGCGAGAATGTTACGATAATAAACTGTGTTGTGAATGGCAGCAAGACCGGAATAAAGATAGGTGATTCCTTGCCCTTATTCAAAGAAGACAGGCAGTATGAATACCCTTCTAACTCAAAAATCATAAACAACACAGTGCATGACACTGACTTCGGAATAAAGATCAAAGAAGGACAAAACAACACCATAGCCAACAACACAATCTGGAACACCATCATATCAGCAATAGACACAGTTCAAGCAGGCAACCTCAACATCACCAACAACAGAATCTACAGCAGAGGCGAACCTTTGAGCATAGGCAGCTCGGGAGACCTCATCATCAAAGACAACAACATAGAAGGTTGGAAAGTTGGAGCAACAGATAATATGATTTCTGGTGCAAACTCATTTCATTTTATTGGTAATTCTGTTAAGAATGTTGATTGCCTTTTCTTAGATGAAGTTCCGGATGCAATCATTGTTAACAACACTTTTTTATTCATTGATGACCTTGGAACTTGCATTTATTTGGGTGTTGGCTGTGATAATGCTTTAATTCACAATAACATATTTTACACGAACTATGGGGGTGTCTGGGGAATTGACATCGCAGTAAACAATAACGCAAATGTGTCAAATAATAATCTTACTGGGATGAGCCGAGGAGTCATGGTAATCCACTCAACAAACACCATAGAGCACAACAACTTCTGGATCAGCACCATTAAAGCAGGAGAAGACCCTGGACAGAGCACTTGGAAAAACAATTACTACATGGCATATGACCAGCCACAAGAAGGATGTGATGACGCTAATTCCAATGGCATCTGTGACGACCCATATCACCTATATGGCGGAAGCAACTATGACAACACACCATACAACACACCTAGTGGGTGGTTGAAAATAAAACATTATCACTTAGAAAGATTTGAGGACACTCACGAGTGAAAGCCAGTACTGGGCCTTCAACTACATCACAAACGGCGAAGACTACACCAACATGGTCAACATCACACCCAGCCTCTACATCTGGGAAGAACAATACATGACCTACGACCAAATCAGGGACTCAGTCAGCCAATACATCAACGACACGATGGTCTAACCTGACACGGCCTCGGCAGGCTGGGAGGAGCCGACCTCCTGGAACCTGGGCTCGTCCCGCATCACAGACTTCACCAAGGACATGTAATCCTTCGACCCGTTGCCGTTCTTGTCGTACTTGTAGATCGACAGCTTCTTCAGCGGTGCCTCCTTGAGCTTGCTGTTGATCCTTATCGGGTCAGACGTCAGCTCGTAGAACTCGTTCTGTATCTCATTGTAGATGGTCTTGCATATCTTGTTGCGCCTGTCGAAGAACGTGGGGACGACCTTGGATATGCTGATGTTGTGCTCGAAGACATCGTTGATCTGTTTCAATATCTCGACCATCTTCCTGGCTGCCTCGATGCCCAAGGGTTCGGTGGTCGTGGGGATTATCGCTTCTGTTGCGTACAGCATGGCGTTCTGGTTCAAGAGACCGAGCGATGGCGGACAGTCTATCAGCACGTAGTCATAGCCCTTGATGTCTTGCATCCTCTTCCTTAGCACGCCTTCCTTGAACTTCTCCTTCGAAAGGTAGTACTCTGCCTTGGCGATGCGCTCGTTGCTTCTCACAATGTCCAGGTTGCGGCCCATGGGAGTGATGCACTCGCCGATGTCTGCGTTCTCCAGCAGGAAATTGAAGATGTCCTTCTGCGAAGTAACAGGCAGGCAGCTGGCGATGTTCCCCTGAGCATCCAGGTCGAGGACGAGGACCTTTCGGTCGTTCCTTGAAAGCCCTGCTGCCAGGTTCACTGTTGTCGTGGTCTTGCCCACACCACCCTTCTGGTTGATAATACATATTTTCCGCATCTATGGTCACCTCTATATTATCGATTAATCCCTATTAATGTTGGTATGGGGAATTGTATACTAATATATAAATCTTTTTATTTGATGGCGGACCTGGACAAAGGCTGGCGGGTGTGGACGGAGATAGGAATGATGACAATGATCATGACAATAATTATTTAAACAAGAACCAAATGCAGAGAATAAAGGTGATGATCATGACCGAACAAGTAAAGGCCGCGAAGAAAAAACCATCCAAACCAACTCAGATCACAAAAGACATGACCTTCGGCGACGTGCTGAGCAAACACCCGAAGGCAGCAGAGGTGTTCTTCAACCACGGCCTGCACTGCATAGGCTGCCATTTCGCCTTCACCGAGACCATAGAGCAGGGCACCAAGGCGCACGGCATGAAGGATGAAAAACTGAAGAAGATGGTCGAGGAGCTGAATGGCAAAATAAAGAAAAAATCCAATTAGCTCAATGTTTCTTTTTTCTCAATCCCGCTGGATCGAGACGCATTAGTGTGAAAAATTCGCCAGGGACCTCGTATAGCCCTTCCATCCATTTGAGCATTTTCGGGATAGGATCGTTGTCTATCTCCCTTGTGCCCAGCATTGATTCTCCCATAAGCTGGTCAAGATATATCTCGCTGACTCCAACATCCTTCGGTGTTACTGTGAATATCATATACTCTTGGGTGGTGTCCTCGACATGACATTCTAATCCGGCCTCAATGGGCTCATCTATCTCAGGCCCAGATTCACGGGTTTTCAATATTACATCAGGTGGAATTCCTCTATAATTATCCTTATATGTTGCTAACATATTATCTATCATGTGGTTGTGGTAGCCATCAGGGATATAAAAAGTTTTCCGATATTCTCTCTGCTAAGTAATAAATAACTTAACTCTTCTGCTTCAAGAAGTAATACGCCGAGTGCGCGGCGATGACTGCTTCGCCCACTGCCACGATAGCCTGCTTGTATTTCTGGTTTGTGACGTCGCCGGCAGCGAAGAAGCCAGGGATGTTGGTCTGCATCTCGATGTCGGTGATTACCTCTCCTTCCTTGTTGAGCTTGACGCCTGCCTCGCCCGCGAGCTCTGAGACCGACACATGGCCGATGGCGATGAAGATGCCATCCATGGCCAGCTCTTTAGAACCTTCATGCTCCTTATCAAGAATGACTCTGTTGACGAACTTCTCGCCCTTGATCTCAGTCACTTTAGCATTCGTTATTATCTCTATCTTCGGATTCTTCTCCACCAACTGCTTGTAGTGGTGCTCAGCCCTTATCTCATCTTGGCGGTAGATCATGTAGACCTTGTCAGCATATTCCGCAAGGATCATGGCCTCCTTGGCAGCAGCGTTCGCACCACCTACAATTCCCAAGGTCTTGCCCTTGTATAATGCTCCGTCGCAGACAGCACAATAGTGCACGCCCTTGCCCAAATATTCTTTTTCGCCCGGAACGCCGAGTTTCTTCCAGTCCCCGCCTGTGGCGAATATGACTGTCTTGGACTTGATCGTGTCCTCGCCCATGGTGATGATGAACTCATCACCCTTCTTCTCGAGGCTGTCGACGCGTCGGTCAATGAATTCGACCTCGTACTCCTTGGCATGCTCCTCTATCTTCTGCGCGAGCTCCATGCCGTTTATCTCCTTGAACCCTGGATAGTTGTGGATGTCGCCGATTATCATGACAGTGCCGCCGCGCTTCTCGGCTATTACTACCGTCTTCAGGCCGAAACGCCCGCAGTACATGGCTGCGCTGAGTCCGCCGACCCCTCCTCCGATAATGGCTACATCGTATGTCATTTTGTCATTTCCTCTTCATCAGCTCCTCGGCTGCCTTGATTATGTCATCTGTAGAGCACTTGAAATGCTTTATCAGGTCGTCAGGCGGGCCTGACTCCCCGTATCTGTCCTGGATGCCTATGAAACGCATCGGAGTCGGGTAGTGCTCACCGAGGACCTCAGCCACAGCGCTTCCCAGGCCGCCCATGACCTGGTGCTCCTCGACCGTCACCACACAGCCGCACTTCTTGGCAGCTGAGACTATGGCATCTTTATCAATGGGTTTGATGGTGTGCAGGTTCAGCACCAATGCATTTATGCCCTCCTCCTGCAGCTTCATGGCTGCCTGTAGGCATTCGTAGAAGAATGGTCCAGCACCTATCAATGCTATGTCATCCCCGTCTTTTATGAGCTGGGCCTTGCCTATCTCGAAAGGCGTCTTCGGAGTCGTTATCACAGGGGTCTTCTCACGGGCGAAGCGCATGTAGCAAGGGCCCTTGTGTGCGGCTATGGCCTTTGTGGCCTGCCTGGTCTGCTCATAATCAACAGGCACGATGACCACCATGCCTGGGATCACTCTCATTGTGGCAATGTCCTCCAGGGCCTGGTGCGTGGCACCGTCAGGGCCTACAGAGATGCCTGAGTGCGCTCCGATGACCTTGATGTTGGACTCGTTGTAACCTGCTATGGTTCTCACCTGTTCCCAGCACCTGCCTGGGCAGAACATTGCGTAACTGGAGATGAAAGGTATCTTGCCCACGTGGGCCAATCCGCCGGCGATGGTGATGAGGTTCTGCTCTGCAACGCCCATCTCCACAAATTGCTTCGGGTAAGCGTCCCTGAACATGTGCACCTGCGTGCTCTCTGTGAGGTCTGCGCACAATACCATGATGTCCTTGTTGGTCTTGCCGAGCTCGACAAGCATGTCGCCGTAGCCTTTCCTGGTCGGTATCCGCTTGTCTGAGAACTCCAGGTGGAGCTCCTTGTTCAGCCCTTTGAGATTGTTGAGATTCATTTTTTCGCCTCCAGGGTCTTCCTGGTCTGCTGGAGTTCCTTAAGCATGTCAACCGCCTCTTCCGGCGTGGGAGGCTTGCCGTGCCAGCCGCAGTCACCCTCGATGTCACAGATGCCCTTGCACGCCACTGTACGAGCGATGATCATGAGGGGCTTGCCCTTGTTCTCCTTAGCCTTCTTGAAAGTCTCGACAATCTCCTTCATGTCATTTCCGTCGATGGTGATAGTGTTCCAGTTGAAGGCCTGGCACTTCTTGTCATATGGGTCGAGCGGCATCACGTCTTCGGTGTTGCCGTCAATCTGGATGTAGTTCCTGTCCACAGCGCAGATGAGGTTATCAAGCTTATGCTTGGCTGCGAACATCATGCCCTCCCAGATGTTACCCTCCTGCAGCTCGCCGTCTCCTAAGAAGCAGAATACCTTGTTGGGCTTCTTATCATGCTTGAAGGCATAAGCCATGCCGGCTGCCTGCGAGAGCCCGCAGCCGAGGGGCCCGGAAGTGGTCTCCAGGCCAGGGAGCATTTTGCGGTGAGGGTGCCCCTGCAGCCTGCTGCCGAGCTTGCGGAATGTCATGAGCTCCTCCCTGGGGAAATAGCCTGCGTTGGCCATGGCAGCATATAGCACTGCGCATATGTGACCGTTGGAGAGCACGAAATAATCCCTGCCCTCCCAATCAACGTTCTTGGGATCAAGGTCCATGGCATTGAAGAACAACCCTGTGAACATGTCTGCCATGCCGAGGGCGCCGGCGGTGTGGCCGGACTTGGCCTCTGCCAGCATCTTGATTATGTCCTGGCGGATGGTGTTGGCCATCAGCTTCAGCTCTTTTATGTCAGTGATTTTTTTCAGCAAAATCCTCACCCAAGAGCTGAGATTAAGCGATGGCTTATAAATTTTATGTAGAGTCAGTATCATATTGGTATGTTATTGAGTTCATTAAATATTGGCCCGGCAACAACATCACTGGCGGCGCTCACGTCCAACTTTCCTCCTATAAATTGAAGTGTCTATGGTCGGAAAGATTGTCCTGTCAGCCAGAAATTTTTACGGTTCAGTTGGGATACCTCTAGGAACCTAAAAATTTCTGTCTTCCCAGCGCACCAATGTTATTGCCAAATCTAAACACCCAGCTATTGATGCCGCTCGAGCGAAAGATATAAAAATGATGTCATCACTTCCAAATAAGTATTGGGTGATATGATGGAATACAAAGTTCATGGCAATCCTGTTGTCCACGATGGCAGAGAATGCGGAATATACAAACCAATAGAGAGCGGCATAGCACTGGATTATGCAGTGCTTAACGTTGAACATTTTTTTGCGAGCATCAATGCCATGCCCCCGGACGAGGCTGTTACTGAAGTGACAAATCTCAGAGACTTGGCCGCTACCCAGGCCGAATGGAATGAGACACCACGACCCACCGGAGCGCCATTGTTACAAATGACGAATTTCACACCCACTCCGATCGATGAAGCGAGACCGAAAATTGAAAACACTGTGAGTCTTGCCAATAAGGTCTTGAAAGCGCTGGAAGGTAACTAATTCGAGAATAATCTTAAGTCAGCGCCATCTCAATACGTTCCTTACAGCTGAGAAGTAGGTCTGGAAGACAGCCAGCCAGAGGACGTAAGGCGCGATGAAGCTGTTGATCATGAGCGCGACCACGGTGAGGCCCTGCAGCCACATCTTGTACTTGCCCTCCCAGCCGGCCTTGACCGAGAGGCCATTCTTCGAGACCTTCCTGCGCATCGCGACCATGAACATCTCTCTCAATACCAACAGGATGGCGCCGAGCCAGAGCCAGAGCAGGTTCATCTGGAAGGCTATCGTTATGAGCGGCGGGATAATCAACAGCTTGTCCGCGAGCGGGTCCCAGGAAGCGCCGAACCTGGAATCCTCACCCCTCTTACGGGCTATGGGACCGTCGATTATGTCTGTGAAGGCTGCAATCAGGAAAATGCCGAGCGCATAGAACTCATGATTGGGAAAATCGAGTAGAAGGAACAGGATGATGAATGGGGAAAGGATGATCCTCGCCACAGTTAACGCATTCGCGATGTTCAAGTGAAACCCTCTTTCAGCATGTCCTCCCAGCTCTTCCTGCCCATGGCGACCATTGCCTCGTTGTAGGTGATCATCGGCCTTCCGAACTGCTGGATGTCATCTGCGAGCCTTGGACACGCAAGGATGATAAAACCTTCTAGATTATTAAAATTTGCTAATTTATCAGGGGTTATCTCGGTAAGGGATATTATCATGGCCTTCTTGCCCATCGCCTTCAGCTCCTGCGCCAATTCTTTGTCATCGCCGAAGCGCTGTGAGGTGCTGATTATTATGCCGAGCTTTTCCGCGTTCTTGACCCTGTCGATTGCGATGGCCTTCTGCTTGAGGAACTTATCCCTGTTCATCTTGGTTACCTTCCTGTTTTGCGTGTCGAGCAGGAAAACAGGTTTGTTCAGAGCGAGTGCTGCGCCCTTGCTGTGGAAATTGTTGCCTATCACCACGAAAGCATCCACTTTCGGTTGGATGGCCTTCATGCCCGAGTAATCGCAGCCTATGATATGCCCCTTGCAGGTCGCCCTTCCGGCCTTCTCTGACAGGATTGCATCCTTGCCTTCTGCTGAATAGAACTCATACACCTGCTGGGATTTCCCAAGGTGGTCGATCGAGCATGATATGCCTAGCCTCTTGAATCTCTTCAGCTTGGACATGGATTTCTTGAGAAGGGATTTAATCTTCGTGTCATCTGCCACATGCACGTAGATGGCAGGATAATCCTTCTTGAATTCTGCATGGCCGAAGTGCACGATGAGGTCTGCATTCAAGTTAGAGGCCTCATCCGCTGCCAGCGCACAGCCTCCCCAGCACGGCTCACCAGAGACTATCACCCTTATGCCGATGCCTTCAATGGCTTCTGCTATCTCAAGGGCTTTGGGCTTCAGGCCCTCGGGAAGCTGCAGCAATACTTTCTTGGGCCCATGGACCTTTAATTCATCCAGCAGCTTGTCCAGGTCATATGTGAGCGCCATAAAGGGAAAAAGTGTGTTGGGGCTTTTAAATATTTGGGAAAAGCTTTAAAACATAGTCTGCAACGGTTCTGCCCATGAAACCCCAGATAGTAGACGGCCTGGGCATAATGCTGCTCCGGAAAGGCTTTGTGGTGAAGAATCTCACAAGGACCTGCTTCGACCTCTTGGCCAGGAAGGATGGGAAGATACTGCTGGTGAAGGTCCTGGAGGACGCCAATTCGGTGAGCTTCGAGCACACGCTCGATATGAACAGGGTGGCCAGCTACCTTAATGCTTCTCCTTTGATAATCTCTGAGAAAGCTGGTGATATGCTGCAGGACAACATCATATATTCCAGGTTCAACATATTCACCCTCACACCGAAGACATTTGAGCTGGCGCTCGACAACAGGCTGCCGTTCCTGCGCAGGACAAATGCTGGGATCACAGCCCACATAAAGGGAGAAGAACTGAAGCGGATGAGGGAGAAACAGGAGCTATCACTGCAGAACCTCTCCAGGAGCATAGGGGTATCCAGAAGGATGATATCCAAGTATGAGAACGAGGGGGCTGACATAACCCTGTCCAAGGCAGCCAAGCTCTACGACCTGTTGGGGCACCAGGTATTCGACAAGGTGGAGATATTCTCACATGTGGGCAAGCCGGACCATGAGAAAGGCAGCGTCCTGACCAAGAAATACCAGGACCTCGGCTTCGATGCCTCCATGACCAAGAACGTGCCGTTCGACGTGATCGCCAAGAAGGACAACGAGCTGATCCTCACGGGTGTAGGCGACAAGCCCTCCAAGCACCTGTCCTCGCTGTCGATGATGATCGACGCCGACAACCTTGTCATATTCAAGAAGAAGAAGCCGAAGGGGCATCCTGCCATGTCCAAGAAGGATTTCCTCGAACTGGAGAAGGCTGCAGAGCTCGTCAAGTTCGTGCATGACGAAAAGTATTTATAGCAATCTTACGGATGATCAGCCATGGTGAAAAAAAAGAGGGAGATCCCTGGAAAGGTAAAGATAGCTATTTGGGTGCTTATCGGACTCATCATATTAACAATTGTCATAATTCTTGTGCCCTCGGAATGCGAGAGGAAGAAGGGGACATGCAGGAAGGCCTGCCTGGAATACGAGCATCCCTTCGACGCGGGCTGCGGGCTTGAATCGATGATAAAGACCTGCTGCCACCCAATGGGTGATTGCGACGACGACTGCCACGACCCAGGCCTGAAGGTCTGCGAAGCCTCCGGCTACAAGGAATGCGGGGAATTCGACGACGACCCATGCATAGAGTGGTCCCTGCCCATGCCGTGCGACTTCAACCAGAGCTGCTACAGGGGAGAATGCTCATCCTCGAACCGCGGCCAGAGATGCATGTATGACGAGAACTGCACCTCCAATATGGTGTGCAAGGACTCAGGGAGGTATGGCATGCAGGAGAGGTACTGCTGCTACGACTTCGAATGCGCCTCCATCCTCGACCCGGCAGGGATCTGCGTCATCGATGGCGGACGTGACCTGCTCGAGAATGGGACCGGAGTGCTGTGCAAGAATGGCAACTGGAGCATTACTTGATTGATATTTTCTAATACCTGTACAGATTCAGGAATCCCTTGACCTGGGCGTGGAGGTCTCCGACCTCTTCCTGGAGGCCCTGCTCGAAGCGCTCGGTATGCACCTTGTAGACGAACTGGTCAAAAAATGCTCGGAGGAAATAGAACAACGGTTTCTTCTCCCAGCGGTGCTCGTAATCGAGCTCGAGGAAGCCGTCAAAGGTCATCTCGACGCTGCCCTGGTTCAGCTTCACCTTGGCGCCGTCCTTCTCGACTGCAACCTCCTTGACCTCATCCATGTTTATCGTCACCCTGATGACGTACTTGGCATAGTCAGTGATCTTCCTGTAAGGCTCCTTGACCAATGCGATCTGCTTGCCGCTAGGCAGGACTATCTCGTCGTTCTTCAGCTCGTGCTTGGTGTAGGCCCGCTCACGGAAGTAATAATCGACGAGCTTGTAGAGCTCGGCAGCGTTGAACAATCCAGTGTAAGAAAGCTTCATCCCATCCACGATAATCCTTCTTTCGACCATTCTACCACATGTCCGAATACTGGTTTCCTGCTGCTTCCATGCCGAGATGCTGCTTTATGACCTCGTGCAGGTTGTGTAGCTCATACTCCAGCTTATCGCCGTACGTCTGTATCTTCCTGTTCATGAAGTACTTCAGGTAAAATGTCCTGAGGCCTATAAAAAACTTGCTCTTTTCCCACCGGTTCTCGTAATCAGCCTCGAAGACAAGGCGCATGGTCACCTTGAAGCGACCCTTCTCCATCTTCTTCTTCTTGCCGTCCACGACAACGTCCACCCTGTTGAGCTCCCAGGTATGGATGTAGAGGTTGATCCAGACGCGGAAGAAATCAGTGTCATTCCTGAAAGCATCGATCTTTATCTCCTCTTCCCTGCCTTCTGCCCGGCCCTTGTCCTTGAGGGTCTTCTCATGCACCTCGAACTTGCGGTTCTTGTACCATTCCCATATCTTCTTGTATAATCCGTCCATGTCTATGAGGCCGGACCATTTGATCACAAGCTCCTGGTTCGGGTCGAGGATGTTGATCTTGTGGGACATCAGTCATAATCCAAGAATCTGCGTTTAAAAGCTTTTCGATTGAAGAGGCCATACAAAAACTATATAAAGCCAGGGCGCAATACTTATTCCATGCAAGAGCAGCGCTGCCCGAAGTGCGGCAAGCAAGGCTTGTACTTCGACGAAGGGTCGAACAGCCTGAGATGCAGGAACTGCAATTACTCAGAACCGATATTGAGGGTGAACGAATGAACCAGTCAAAACATCAGAGGATCGGCGTGTTCGTCGATGTCCAGAACCTATACTATTCAGCCAAGGATTTCTACCATAAGAAGGTCAACTTCCAGGCCATACTCAGGGAAGCGGTGAAGGGAAGGAGCCTTATCCGCGCCATGACTTATGTCATCAAGGCCGATGTCAAGGATGAAGCCAACTTCTTCGACGCCCTGCGAGCGATCGGCTACGAAGTCAGGTCAAAGGACCTGCAGACCTTCCCCGGAGGCCACAAGAAAGGCGACTGGGATATCGGCATCGCCATGGACATGATCGAGCTGGCCCCGAAATTGGACACCATGGTCCTCATCTCAGGTGACGGGGACTTCATACCGCTCGTGCAGCACCTGAGACGGGCCTTAGGATGCAGGGTCGAGCTGATAGCCTTCGGCAAGTCTGCTTCATCCAAGCTTATAGAAGAGGTGGACAGTTATACCGACCTCGACAAGACACCGATGAAGTTCCTCCGGTCAAGCACGAGGAGAACGACGAGCAGGGCAACAACACATATCAACAAGGCATCAACACCAGTCAGCAGGATATCGACACCTGTTAGCAAGGCAGCAACACCCATCAAGGATGGACCAAAAATCAACGTTAAGCGAGCTCCGCAGCCGCCTCCTGACCTTTCGCGACAGAAGGGAGTGGCGAAAGTATCATCGCCCAAAGGACCTGGCGATAGCGATAAGCACTGAGGCCGCAGAGCTCTTGGAGCACTTCCAGTGGCACGACGAGAAGGAGATAGAGGCCATGCTGGCAGATCCCGAGGTGAAGAGGGAGATAAGCCACGAATGCGCTGACATCCTCTCGTATCTCCTGCTATTCTCAGACTCGACCAAGATCGACCTGAGCCATGCCCTGGCAGAGAAGCTCGAGCTGACAGAGAAGAAGTACCCTGCTGAGAAGGTCAAGGGGAAGAACCTCAAGTATGACGAGTATCAGTAAAAATTAGAAAGATTTTTTAAGTTCAAATGCTTAGGAACTGAGTTGAGGGGAATAATGAGGACGGGCTACAAGGTTGTGGACGTGATGACCAAGAAGCCGATAACGGTCAGTCCAGGCATATCTCTCATAGAAGCTGCGACCGTGATGAGGGACAACCACATAGGAGGACTTCTCATAACTGAAGGTGACCAGCTGAAAGGGGTCATCTCAGAGCAGGACATCACCAGGAATGCTGTCGCAGAGGGCCTTGACCTCAAGAAGACCACGGTGGATGAGCTCATGGTCAAGAAGCTGCATACCATCTCGGAGGATGAGGACATCTACTTCGCCTTGCTTGAGATGCGCGACCTCAACATAAGGCATCTCCCGGTGGTGGAGGATGACAAGCTCGTCGGATTGTTGACCCTCAAGGACGTCCTAAAGATCCAGCCGCAGATGTTTGACCTCATGGTGGAGAAGATCGAGCTCCGCGAGGAGGAGAACAAACCCATATTCAGGCGGCGCGAGACCGAAGGCAACTGCCAGCTCTGCGGAAACTACGCTGAAAAGCTCTTCGAAGTGGAGGGCTCGATGGTCTGCCAAGGCTGCAAGAAGGATATCTCTTAGGCAAATTTACCGTCATATTTAAATAATCCTTCTGCATATCACTAACCAATGGCAACTCTTCAGTTTTTCCCGACCGATGTGACGCTTAGGACAGTCAACGATAAATCTATCATCAGCGCATACGGCAGGACGCTCGATGGGAAGCAGGTCTGCCTGCTGGATGAAGGATTCAGGCCTTACTTATATGTACTTCCGGAACCCAAGGCAGAGACCGAAGCCGTGAAGAACAGTATCCTGGAAGCGCGCATCGAGTTCAAGGAAGAGGTCATATCGCCGACAGAGGTTGAGACTGTCACGAAAAGGCTGCTAGGCAAGGAGCTCAAGCTTCTCAAGGTCTATGTTACGCAGCCAAGCCACATAGCCACGCTGCAGTCGCATATCAAGGGCATCATAGGTGTAAAGGACTGCTATGAATATGACATACCCTTTGCCAGGAAATGGCTGATAGACAACAACGTCACTCCTTACGGGCTTTCAGCCTTCGAAGGCGAATTCATCACCCAGAAGAGCAAGATTCCCGTATTCAGGGCAGTAAAACTGTTGGCCTCCACAGAGGAATCCTACCACGAGCCGAAGATACTCTCCATAAGGATAGAGACCCTGGACACAGGCGCAATATCCCTTATAGCTCTCAAATCTGATAAATACAATAAGGTGTTGACATGGAAGACCTTTGACAAGCCGCCAGATTACGTAGAATTCGTGGACAGCGAGGTAGCGCTGCTGGAGAAGCTCAAGGAAACGATAGAAGCACAGAATCCTGATGTGCTGGCCGGCTACATGTCAGACTCGTTCGACCTGCCCCACATCCAGGCCAGGGCAGACAAGTACAAGATACACCTAGAGCTGGGGCTCGACTTCTCAAGCATAAGGCTGAAGGGGGACTCTGCATCCATCGTCGGAATCCAGCACCTGGACATGCACAACTTCATCGACAGGTTCACTTCATTGGAGGAGGACGAGCTCGAGCTGGGGGCGGTGGGAGAGCAGCTCCTCGGATTGAAGCAGGAGCCATACTCAGACAGCCTGCCAGACCTATGCGCAGCCTCTGCGAAGAACGCAGGAATAATATTCCAGCTGGCAAAGCTCATGATGCCCCAGATGATAGAGCTGATGAAGCTGATCGGCCTCCCGTTGTTCGATGTGACGAGGATGGGGTTCTCGAGGCTGGTCGAATGGTACCTGCTCAGGATGGCGCCGCAGTTCAACGAGATATCACCGAACAGGCCCAGCCATGCTGAGGTGCAGGTGCGCAGGAAGGCCACATATGCAGGGGGCTTCGTGCTGAAGCCGGAGCCAGGGCTGTACAAGGACATCATGGTCTTCGACTTCCGCAGCCTCTACCCGAGCATAATAAGCAGCCACAACATAGGACCTGACACACAAAGATGCAGCTGCTGCGAGAAACCGGGCTCAGAGATATGGTACTGCGAGAAGCGCAAGGGCTTCGTATCATCGGTCATATCTGACATAATCACCAGGAGGGCTCGCATAGAGAAGATAATGGATAAGGAAAGCGTATTCCTCAGGGCCAGGTGCGAATCCTTGAAGCTGTTGGCCAATTCATTCTACGGATACATGGGATTCTTCGCATCGAGATGGTACTCGCTCGAGAGCGCGAGAGAGGTCACAAGGCTGGGCAGGGAGTACATCAACAAGGTCATCGACCAGGCGAAGAAGGACTTCAAGGTCATATATGGGGATACTGACTCTGTCTTCCTGTTATTGGGCAATAAGAAGAGGCTTGATGCAGACCGGTTTGCAGAGAAGATAAACCTGGAGCTGCCAGGCATAATGGAGCTCGAACTGGAAGGCTACTATCCCGCCGGCCTCTTCGTCGAGGCCAAGGAAGGCGGCTTCGGAGCAAAGAAGAAGTATGCCCTTCTTCGGGAAGACGGCACCATGAAGATAAGGGGGTTCGAGCTGGTGCGCAGGAACTTCTCGGATTACGCGAAGAGGACCCAGCGCGAGCTGTTAGAGATCATCCTAGAGCACCAGGACAAGGACAAGGCATTGAAACATGTTCTGGACAGGATAAGCAGGCTCGTCCAGCACAAGGTCCAGGTCGAGGAGCTTGTGATAAAGACCCAGCTGCAGAAGAGCATCGAGGCATATGAGACAGTAGGTCCGCATGTGGCTGTTGCCAAGCTCCTCAAGGAGAAGGGAGTGGATGTAGGGCCTGGCACGATAATCAGCTTTGTGGTGGTGAAAGGAAAGGAACTGATAAGGGACAGGGCCAAGCCGCCAGAAGACGTGGGACAGGACGATTATGATTCCGAGTACTACATCAAGAACCAGGTGATACCTTCAGTGGAGAAGATAATGAACCTCATCGGCTTCAAGGCAGAGGACCTAGAACCGAAAGAGCAGAGCAAGCTGGACAGATACATACAGACTAAGACCTAAAACAACCATATTCTTTTCGCATCTCTTCAAACAGGCACCGATAGACATCCTTTCTTTGCGGGCCCCTTATCGGTTCTCCTGTCTCAACAAAGCATATCCCATCATTCTCCAGCTCATCCACTGTCCCGGAGAGATGATGGTAATATGATCTTATGCTCGGCTTCAAGGAATTCATGAACCCTTCAGCACGCTCCCTGCTAAAGAAAGCCTCTTCGACATCTAACTCTTCGAGGGTGGGTTCATGGCCGGTGATGAAATGGATTCGCACATCACGATGTTTATCCTTCATGACATCAGCAAGATAATCTCCTAGACATAGGTAGGTTTTGGTTGGTCGGCTTCTTGCGTATTCTGCCTGGACTTCCTGTTCCAGCTTCAATACCTGCTCCGGGCTGAGCTCCATGATCAACCTTCAGGATTGTCAGGCCTGAATCTCTCGATGCCCCAGCAATATTGGATATTCAGGACTCCACCGGTCAAGGAATCCATCCTCGCCACCAAAGTGTATCCTCTGCCAGGCTCTGGTTCCTGGCCTGCTGTGTCGAAGACCTGGGCAAGGAACCTGTCGTCAGTCGGGGCCGCTGTGGGGGAATAGGTGGCAGACCTATTGCTGGTCTGGACGGTCATCAGGCCGACATGCAATCCTTTGCGAAGGATGTCCTTGAGGCCCTGGCATCCAGAGAGACTGAATTCCAGGGGAATCTCGAGCTGCGGCTTATTGACCTCATCGGTGAATATCGGCCTGTCCCTGCTGATCCTGTACCTGTCCGGCGTGAACAACCGGACTACATGTTCCATGAAATCATCGTATCTCATAACATACCCCCCTTAAGGGGGGTATATGAGATAATATTTAAATATTTGGGCAAGATCGTGAGGTTATGGCAACCGAGTTCCAAGAGAGGGTGTATGAAGTATCTAGGAAGATACCTGCAGGCCGGGTCTCTACTTATAAAGCGATAGCTGATGCTCTTGGTGTGAAGGCCTATAGGGCCGTGGGCATGGCCATGAAGAGTAATCCTTATTGGCCGGATGTGCCGTGCCACAGGATCGTCGCTTCTGATGGCAGCTTAGGCGGGTTCGCCAAAGGGGTTGCGGAGAAGAAGCGGCTGCTGGAGGCTGAGGGCGTAGAGATTGTAGATGGGAAGATAAAAGATTTCTCTGACAGGATTTTCAGGTTTTAGAGATGATAATCTTGTCGCCTTCTGTGTAGACCAAGGCTGAGTCATCCTGCTTGACCCTGATCTCCTCCAGGTGGCGCTTCGGGATTCTTATGGCTGTAGAGTTGCCCCACTTCCTGAGGAAGGTCTTGGTGGAGCCCTTGAACCTTTCCGCCTGCTTCAATGCTTTCAAGAGCTCCGCTTTCTCAACGAAGACGCGGCCAGACCTATCTTTCCATTCACCTTTCTTCTTGATTATGCGTGGCATTTCATGGCACCTGGAGGGATATATGGTAATCGGTTGGTTTATGTCGATACATGTATATATATGTGTATACTAATATAAATATGTTTCGGTTTATGGACTGAATTAGTAAAATGAATTTCAGAAATCAGCAATAAGAAGTGATCTATTCAACTTTCTTCAAGGGTGTGTTATATGGTGGGTCAGTCACCACAAGATCGACAAAGTTATCCGGTATCTTCTTGAGATACTCAAGGCAGTCCACGCACTCGATCCTGTTCAACGTGACCATACAAGGCCAAAGGTCGTAAAACTAGAAAGGGAAAGCTCGGAGGATGTATATCAGAAAGAAGACAATGCGGTGGGTAAGTGATAGACCCACCCGCACCATCGAACTACTACTAGCCCCGCCAGGGGTTAGGGGTGTCCGATGATCCGGAGGGACTCGATAATATCACAGTTATTTTTCTATTTTCTCAAGCAAAAGCAGGTATAAAGGTTCTAAATCAGTTACTCCAAGATACTTTCTTAAGTTATGCGGCGTTTTGATAATAATTGTTTTTCCATCTTGTCTTACTACAAGATGACTATGCTTATAGCATTCGCATAGCGCTTCAATCAGTTTAGGCTCAAAAATGCTAAGCTCACCAATTACGGCTTTATCATAAACTAACCGACCAATGATGGCTTCATCCAGACCTTGGTTTTGAATAAAGTGTTTAATGATTTTATTCATAATGACAACAGTTCCTTTAGCATAATCTAACAGTTGCTCATCAGTTGGATTTTGGAAAGTAAAATACACTCTTGCAGAGAATGCATCCTTTTCTCGTTTATAAATGTCAATCTCAAAATGAGGTTGTTCAGTATCATGAGAAGCAGACAGAGTTTCTTTATGTTTACTAATACCAAATCTAAATTTAATAAGATGTTCCTCTCCGGTGTCATGCTGTTTTATCTTCAGATTAAGAGCAAAAGAGTCTTTATCTTGCTGTATTGTTATAGTAAAGATATAACGCCCATCCAGAATGGGCTTATTTGGTTCTGGAAAATATTGCTCAAGTTCCGCTAGATTAAACATAGAAATGCACTCCAAATTTAAAGTTATTTAATTTTTCCATGACATCTTCTTCAAAAGATTTTCTTGGAAGATTTAAC
>JAHIVG010000045.1 GCA_018816705.1 Nanobdellota archaeon | reverse complement strand
AGGTCGCCGGGCTCTGCGACATCGAGGGCGACGATCTTCGCGCCCTGCATGGCGAATTGAGTGCAGATCTCCTTCCCGATGCCGCCGGCACCGCCAGTAACAAGAACCACTTTCTCTTCGAACTCTGAATAAGCCGGTATGTCCATGATCCCGCCCCCAAACGATTGTTAATATGGGGTTAATGCGGCAGGATTAATAAAACTTTAGGGATGGCTATAGAACGTAAGATTATTATATCTCCTCTTTCTAGAGCAAGACCAAGGTGATACAAATGAAATGGGTCATTTTCATGATATTGGCAATATTGCTGACAGCATGCAGCCAGCAGGCTGCAGATGACATAGTAGATGATGCGACAGATGAAGGGGGGGACAAGATGAACAGGCATGCGATAATCAAGACAAACATGGGCGAGATCGAGATAGAGCTGTTCGAGGACAAGGCACCGATAACGACAAAGAACTTCATCGACCTGGCAGAGTCAGGGTTCTATGACGGCATAATATTCCATCGGGTGATACCAGACTTCATGTTACAGGGCGGGGACCCGACAGGCACAGGCACCGGCGGATCAGGCAAGACCATACCTGACGAGTTCCACCCGGAGCTGAAGCACGACACCCCAGGCATACTATCAATGGCGAACTCAGGACCTAATACCGGGCAGAGCCAGTTCTTCATAACAGTGGTGCCCACGCCATGGCTAGATGGCAAGCACTCAGTCTTCGGGAAGGTCGTGAAGGGCCAGGACATCGTGGACGAGATATCCCAGGTGGAGAGGGACGCCAATGACAAGCCTCTGCAGGACGTGGTGATGGAATCAGTCAAGATCGTATAGACAATAGCTTTAAATACGGGATGTTTTCTCCACGGTAGCATGGAAGCCGATG
Organism: Nanobdellota archaeon; assembly: GCA_018816705.1. Classification (GTDB taxonomy): domain Archaea; phylum Nanobdellota; class Nanobdellia; order Woesearchaeales; family JAHIVG01; genus JAHIVG01. Next base: position 9,741 of record JAHIVG010000045.1, on the reverse strand, counting down.
GCAGCATGGAGTCCTGCACTTTCTTTCTAGCCTGGCCTATCCATTACGGGTAAGGCCCGCTCATCGACCCCAAAACTCTAAGAGTGATTTTATGCGAGTCCCAATATACGTCCTTGAAAAACTCGGAATCGGCATGGATGAGCTGAAGGATCAGCTCAAGGAAGCCATAGGCATGGAATGCCCGCTCAAAGGCACGTACCGCATCATGCAGCCGGTACGGCAGGGAAGGCTGGAGACTTTCATCGCAGGCTACCCGAACGAGAACACTGAGTCATGCAGGGGATGCGTCTGGGGGGAGAACAGCTGCCCGGGCGTGGAAAAATGCCGGCACGTGAAGGAGATACTGCAATAATTACCTAAGGACCTTCTGCACGCGGATGAACCTCTGCAGGGTGCCGATGTATGACATCAAGCCTATCAGGACCAGAAGTATTGCTAATGTGTCATAACCATATATTTTCGGAAGGAAAATCGCTAAGAGCATGCCTACCATCAATAGGATCATGCGGTCAGCCCGCTCACCAATGGCAGGCACGTCCCGATTGCCGATCTTGACCAGCATGGCAGCCCTGGCTTTTGAGTAAGACATCAGCAGGCTCCCGCTTATGGCGAAGAAGCTCGGCATGGGGTAGTAGAAGGCGAAGCCGAAGAAGATGATTATCTCCACTATCCGGTCCATCATGGCATCCAGGTAGTTGCCGAACTTGGTTATCTGGCCAGAGACCTTGGCCATAGTACCATCGAGGTAGTCGCAGAGGGCCGCAACCAGAACAAATACGAGGGCCTTTGGGTAATCCTGAAGGTAAAGGAAGTAAGCTGCCAGAAGCGCGAACGGCAGGCCGAGGACGGACCAGGTGTTGGGCTTGAACCTGATCAAGAGAAGGGCCTTCGCCACCCTAGAGCCGATAGGATAGGACTTCTTGCGCAGCGGGTTGTCGATCATCTCATCTTCCTCTTGAGCTCTTCAACAGTTATCGGATCGACCAGTTCAGCCAAGGAGACAAAGCCCTGCTCTAACGAGCTGATGTCACAGATCCGCTCATGTGTGTAGGGCATGATGACCCATTTGGTCTCTTGGCTTGAGAACGGGTTGACGAAGAATATGGTCAGCTTCGGGTTGGAGGAGAAAGACTTCCAGTTAGCAGCCAATGCCTTGGTGTTCTCCTCGTTGTGCAGGGTCACGATGTACAGCCAGCCGTCTTTCAGGCGGTGTATTGCATGGGTGAGCTGGATCTCGACAAGAACATCGACGACACGGTCCTTCATTGTCAGCTTAAGTCCCTGGTCAGTGTTGTCGATGGCCTGTATCCTCCTCAGGACGAGGTCCTTGTGCTTGATGTAATGGACAAACCAATCCCGCAGGTAGATTTCCGTGTCATCCATCCACAGTCACTTGAGAAAGGTTTCTTTTAAATGTTTCTAATACTCAATCCCCTTCCTGGCCTGGATGCCCTGCTGCCAGGGGTGCTTGATCTCATGGACCTCTGATACGTAGTCTGCAACGTCCCGAATCTCCTTGGGTGCGTTCCTGCCGGTGAAGACCAGCTCGGTCTCAGGATGCTTGTCCTTTATCAGGTCAAGGGCTTCCTGCATGGGGAGGAGTCCCTTGTGCAGGACCACGTTGATCTCGTCCAGGATCACCATATCATAATCCCCTTTCATGGCAGCCTTCTTCGCCTGGCGGAAGGCTTCCTTGATCTTCAGCATCTCATCGTCCTCGGGCAGGAAGCAGAACCGGCAGTCCCCACAGACGTTGTCCTCACGTACAAAGATGGGGGGCTTCCCGGGCCTTATCCTCATCTGCTTCTTCAGCTTCAGGCAGGCCTTTCCGAACTGGGTTATGTCAAGGTTCTTCAGGATGTTCTGGGAGGCGACGAACTCACCCGTGTAGAAGCCTCCCTTCAGGAACTGGGCCATGTAGACGCGGAAGCCGTGCCCTATGGCCCTGAGGGAGAGGCCTAGCGAAGCCGTGGTCTTTCCCTTGCCATTGCCGGTGTAGACATGGACAAGTCCGAGTCTGTCCTGTTCCATCATACGTTGCAGGTCTCGCAGCCGCCGGCATACTCTGCGTCAACGACCTTCATCTTTTTCTTGGGCCGGAGCCGGTCCTTGTTGACCGAGCCTATGTTCAGCACCTGTTCCTCCCTGCTCTTGTCCCTGTAGACGGTAACTCCCTTGCAGCCGAGCTTGTACGCCATCAAGAAGACGTTCTCGACATCCTTGGTGGTAGCGCTCTGGGGGAAGTTCACGGTCTTCGAGACAGCGTTGTCCGTGTGCTTCTGGAACGCGGCCTGCATCCTGACATGCCATTCGGGCGAGATGTCATGGGAGGTGACAAAAACCCTCTGTATGTCTTCAGGTATCTCTTCCATGCCGCTCAAGGTGCCGCGCTCTGCGATACGCCTCATCAGCTCGTCGGTGTAGAAGCCCCTGGTCTGGGCAGCCTTCCTGAACAGCGGGTTGACCTCAAGCAGGTGGGTGTTGTCCATCACGTTCCTGATGTAAGAGATCGCGAATAGGGGCTCAATGCCGGAGGAGCAGCCGGATATGATGCTGATCGTCCCGGTGGGCGCCAAGGTCGTGGTCGTGGCGTTCCTGATCTCATCCTTCCCTGCGTAGATGCTCTTCCCGTAGTTGGGGAACGGTCCTCTGGCCTTGGCGAGCTCCCTCGACATCTTCTTTGATTCCTCGTCGACGATCTTCATGATCTTCTCACCGAAAGTGATAGCTTCCTCACTGTTGTAGGGGATGCCGAGCTGTATCAGTATGTCTGAGAAGCCCATCACGCCTAGTCCTATTTTTCGGTTGGATTTGACCATGTCCTTGATCTCCTTCAGCGGGTAGCTGCACTTGTCGATGACGTTGTCGAGGAAATGAACAGCCGTCCTCACGGCCTTCCTGAAGCTGTCCTCGTCGAAGACGAACTTGCCTTCCAGCTCCTTGACCATCTTTGAGAGGTTGATGGATCCCAGGTTGCAGGATTCGTAGGGGAGCAATGGTTGCTCGCCGCAGGGATTAGTGCTCTCTATCTCGCCGACTTCGGGCGTAGGGTTGTCCTGGTTGAGCCTATCGAGGAATATTATTCCCGGCTCACCGTTCTTCCAGGCCATCATGACGATGAGGTCGAAGACACGACGGGCAGAGAGGCTCTTGACAGGCTGTTTGGTGACCGGGTCGACAAGGTCATAATCCTTGTTCTGCTGAACAGCCCCCATGAATGCATTGGTTATGCCCACAGACAGGTTGAAGTTGTTGAGCTGGTCATTCCGTTCCTTGGCCACGATGAAGTCAAGGATGTCAGGATGGTCCACCCTGAGGATGCCCATGTTCGCGCCCCTGCGCGTGCCGCCCTGTTTGATGACCTCTGTGGCAGCGTTGAAGACCTTCATGAAAGAGATAGGTCCTGAGGCGATGCCGCTGGTAGACTTCACAGCAGCCCCCCTGGGGCGTATGCGCGAGAAGGAGAAGCCTGTGCCGCCGCCAGATTTGTGTATGAGGGCAGTGTTCTTTATCGTCTCGAATATGCTCTCCATGGAATCCCCTACCGGAAGGACAAAGCATGCAGCGAGCTGCTGCAGGTGCCGGCCGGCATTCATCAGCGTAGGGCTGTTGGGCATGAACCTTAAAGAGGTCATGATCTCGAAGAACTCACCCTCTGTCCTCTTCAAGTCAGCCTTCTTGTCATATATGAGGTCTGCGGATGCGATGTTCTTGGCGACCCTCCTGAACATCTCGCCTGGGGTCTCGACAGTCCTGCCGTCCACATCCTTCTTCAGGTAGCGCCTCTCGAGCACCTGGACAGCGTTGTAAGAGAGCTTTATGTCATCTGTTATGCCCAGGGCTTCCTTGGCGTTCCTTATGGTCTTGCGCTCTTGCCTGTACAGGATGTAGGCCTTGGCAGTCTTCGCATGCCCTTCCTCTATCAGGACCTTTTCCACAAGGTCCTGGATCTCCTCGACCGAGGGTGCCTTCGTGCCTTTCCCCAGCCCTTTGACGACCAACGAGCTGAGGCGGAGGGACTCGGAATGGTCCTGGCCGCCTACTGCCTGGGCCGCCTTGTAGATGGCACTGGTGATCTTGTCCTGGTCAAACGGTTCTGTGGAACCGCTTCTCTTCTTTATCTTCACAATCACTTCACTCACCTTTTATTTTACAGAGAAGGCGCTACATCCCTTACCTTAAGGCAAGGGTATTACGCCTTCTTGTATCCAAAAAATCCGCCTATTAATGAAAGCGTCTGGTCGGTCCAGACGCTTTCGGTGGCTTTTTAGGATTCTTCAGGGTCTTGAGCTCGCGCTCAAATGAGCTTATGTCCTCGAATTCCTGGTATACCGATGCAAACCTGAGATAAGACACGTTATCTACCTTCTTGAGCCCTGCCATCACCTTTCTCCCTATGACGAGGGAAGGGACCTCTGTGCTGCGGTGATTCCTCACCCTGGCCTCGACCTCGTCAGCGATCTGCTCGATGACCTCGTCCTTGATGTCGCGCTTCTCGCAGGCCTTCCTGATGCCGAGAAGCACCTTCTGGCGGTCATACTGCTCCCTGGCGCCGTCCTTCTTGATGACCACGATATCCGCGTTGGTGGCCCGCTCATGGGTAGTGAAGCGCTTGCTGCACTTCAGGCATTCCCTGCGCCGCCTTATGGCCGACAGGTCATCTGTCTCGCGGCTGTCAACAACCTTGGTGTCAGGATGGCTGCAGTATTGGCATTTCATAGGTTACCCCAATATGTTGTGGTTAGATGGTGAATTTCTACAAAATGTAGTAGACGCTGCAATTCTTGATGACGCCCTGGTATTTATGTTTTTTTGTGCTGAAAACTATATTACGCAGAAAAGGTGTCCTGGAGCGAAACGTATTTAACTGCAAGGGGCTTCCCGCTCCCTGAGGTGAGCGTGATGGGCAAGATCCTGATAATTGAGGACGAGCCGAATATAGCCAAGGCGGAAGGCTTGATACTCGGAGAGGACCACAGTGTGCACTTTGCTGAAGACGGGGAAGAGGGCCTTAAGAAAGTGAAGGAGCTGAAGCCGGACCTGGTCATCCTGGACCTGATGCTTCCCAAGAAAGGCGGCTATGACGTCTGCTTCAACATAAGGCAGGACCCGGAGCTCAAGGACACCAAGGTGGTCATGGTCACAGCGAAGAACCAGCCATTGGATGAGGACAAGGGCAGGTTCATAGGCGCAGACGACTACCTCAAGAAGCCGTTCGAGCCAGAGGAGCTCAAACAGATAGTATCGCAAGCCCTGAGAAAATAATAATCCCAACCACCCACAAGGGGAGGGGTACAACAAAATCAAAGATTTTGTGTACACGAAAAATGCGATGCTTTTTTCGTTGTATTTTTAGTGTTTAGATACCCCATTGTCTTGAAGAAAATATGAGGAGGTAACCAACTCACCATAAAAGGGGAGTATCTAAACAAATGATTGACATCCTGCACAACTTCTTTTTCTTTTTAGGCACCCCGCTGGGAGAGTTCGCGAAGAAGGCCTTCGAGCTACTGCTGTATTCCCTGATAACCTTCATGGTCACGGTGGAGTTCATCAAGACCCGCTCAAGGGAGCTGAAGTTCCTGATCATAGGCTTCGGGACGCTGGCGTTCCAGAAATTAGTCATGTCAGCAGGGTATGTCTATAAGATATTCGGGGAGCGAGGCGTCACAGAATTCAGGCCTGTATTCCCGTTGTTCGAGTATGCGTTCGAGAGCTTCGCCCTGATACTCTTGACGTATGCATTCCTCTATCCGGCGTTCAAGGGGCGGAAGCTAAGGCTGCAGATAAAGGTCGAGATGGTGTTGCTGGTAATCATCACCGTCGTCATACACCTATTCTGGTTCCAGGCAGTAAGCAAGGATATCACGACGAAATTCATAGACTTCTGGGGATTCCCTCTTTTCATGCTCTTGAATGTCTGGATACTGCTGATGCCCATAATACTGTTCATATTCTACAAGCACAAGCCGATAAGGTACAAGTTCAACATCATCATCGCTTTCATGGTGTACATGGTCGCGCCAGTGGTCCACATAACCAACTTCGTCTACCACAGCCACTTCAGCACCAGGATGCAGGTGGCTGTGCACCCGTTCCCATTCATGTCCATACTGCTATTCACCATGATCGTCTACCTGAAACTGGTGGACAAGGCCCAGCTATACTCCAAGCTCAGGCAGTCAGAGAAGAAATACGGCATCGCAAAGGAGATCAACAGGATGAAGGACGAGTTCATCTCTGTGGTGTCGCACGAGTTCAGGACGCCTTTGACCTCCATAAAGCTCTACCTGTCCCTGCTGAAGCAGAAGAAGTTCGGCAAGATGACCAAGAAGCAGGAGGAGGCTGTGGAGACCCTGAGCGAGGAATCCGACAGGCTGGCAAGGCTTATCGAAGACCTGTTGAGCCTCTCCAAGATAGAGTCAGGGAAGATAAGCGTCGACATACGGACCATAGACCTCGCGCCGGTGTTCCATGACCCGTTCTTCTACAAGCTCGCGCAGAAGAAAGGCATAGACACAAAGGTGGACGTGCCCAAGCCCTTCAAAGTGAGTGTGGACAAGGAGCGGTTCCAGCAGATACTCATCAATCTCGTGTCCAACGCCACGAAGTTCACAGACAAGGGCGGCAAGATAACGGTGAAGGCCAGGAAGCTCGAGGACGGATGGCAGTTCTCAGTCTCTGATACGGGCAAGGGCATAGACAAGAAACACCAGAAGAAACTGTTCTCAAAGTTCTTCCAGGTCGAGAATTATATGACCCGGCACGAGGGCGGCTTCGGCCTGGGGCTGGCCATCGTAAAGAACCTCGTGGACCTGCACAAGGGCAGGATCGAGGTGGATTCAGAGCCCGGCAAGGGCAGCACGTTCATGGTGTTCTTTCCGGAGAGCTAGGAGGCGATAAGAATGAAGAAGAAATGCAAAGATATCAACAACATGTGCCAGGGCGGCATGATCTACGTATTGGGCTTTGTCGGCGCAGCGATCTACAACATATCAACAGCGACAGGCTTCTGGAACGGAGTATTGGGATTCCTGAAAGCCATAGTCTGGCCGGTATTCCTCACCTACGGCGTGATGAAGTATATCGGGATGTGAATGGATCGTTGACCAGTAATATTTATTGACAAGAACAGGTTCCCCCTTATCATGAATGGGCATGTGACCGTCGCCGCAGATAATCCATATTTCAAGGTCGTGGAGACTGAAATCATCGACGGAAAACCACTGCGCGTCCTCGAGCTGAGCGACCGTCTGTTCCCGGTTAATTGATGGAATGAAATCTTAGTGCTTGAACGAAAGCCCAAAGACTTTTATATCAGCAATAATTATCTTCTGTCATGGCAACAATTTACGAATCAGAAGATTTTATTGTTGAATCTCACGAAAGACCTCATGTTGACAGGGATGATGGCGGGCACATCAAGATATATCCCAAAGTAAGGCTTGTTGACAGGCAACAACTTACACCAAAACAAGCTATTGGACTGATGAGATTGACCATCGTTGTGGGCCAAGCCATGACTAAAGTGATGAATGAGCACGGGGTCGACATCGGTAGGATAAATTATCAAGACAACGGGAATTGGACAGTATTCAAGCCGGAAGGTTCATACCTGCACATCCATCTATACGGCAGAGCAAAAAGCGCTAAGACACACAAATATGGGCAGGCAGCCTATTTTCCTCACAGAGAAGAGAAGCCTGAGTATTACAAGGATTTCAAACCGCTCAACGCTGAAGATGTGAAAGATATCAAGGCTGAGATTGAAAGATCATTCAAAGAAGACAAATTTTCTGATCCTGAGTGGGGGTTATCATAAAAATGCATAAGAACGATCAACAAATAAGGACTATGATGATAGATACAATAAAAAAATCCTATTTCATCATGTTATCAGTCACATTGGTGTTCTTCTTATTCGGATGCGATGACCTCATCGAAAGATGCCGCGGAGGGCGTTGTATAAATATATCAGTAGATTGTGATACAATAAATGATCCTTACGCCGAGGCCCAATGCTTTTCTTTCCAAGCATTGACTGTTGAAGATTGTAATAGAATTGATCCGTCCGTACAAAGGAACTCGACATACAAGTCAATGCCCTTTCTTGCCATAAGAAACCGTGAAATCGCATTCAAAGATGAATGTGTCATCAGAATCGCAGAGCGGTCGAACCAGACGTCAATCTGCGAAGAGCATCTGGAATCAGAGAGCCGTGACTTCTGCTATGCGGCGATCGCTTACAGGAGAAGAGACATCTATTTATGTGATGAACTGATTGTTAGCGAGGATGTCAAAGATTTCTGCAGGCTAAAGCTCGACAGGTACAATCCAGATTGGTGCTCTGATGAGACAAACATGTACTTAATTGAGCACCATGCCGCAGCGAATTGGCAGGATCATTGTTATGATGATGCGGCAAAGAACAGGCATGATGAAGAGATCTGCCGATACATCATGAATGAACCCTCCAGGGAGCGATGCATCACATTCATCACGGATCCCATAAGTTTATGTGAAATAGATGATTGCTATTATAACCTGGCCCAAAGTACGGGGAATGACTCCATCTGCCTGGAGATCGATGATGAAGAGAAGAGGATCTCGTGCCTAAGCTAATCTAAAATGTGTAGTCGCTGCTAATATCTTCTGTGTTAATATCCGGTTTCCCTGCAATTGCTATTAGGTCCTTAGCTGCCTGCCTTATAACTCCCCTTTTCTCCTCTGAAAGGAAGTTCTGAGCATAAGTTAGAACGACATTAAAATATCCAAAATTTCCTTCAGCCTCGATATTCACCAGGACTTTCAGATCAGGATGTTTCTGTTGCACTTCTTCCATACCACTGATAATCTGCGGTATGAGCCCTTCTAGCTTCCTCAAATCTTCAATTTCAAGTCCTTGGACATAATTACCTCGATTTGCATAAAAAGAATATTTTAATGAGATTCCATTCATTCCATCCAATTCTACAATCCTATCCATCCTCATATTAAAGGGGTAAACTCAAAGAAATATAAAAATGTTACCATTTTAATACTACTGGCAAGTAAGCATCATCTTCGCTGTTTATCAGTATCCCTATTCTGCAGTTCAGCCTCGCCCCAACCAGGCCTTCTTCATCTTGCCGAACTCCCCGTGCATGATGGCTTGGCGCATGTCTTCCATCAGCCCGAGCATGAAGTGGATGTTGTGGACAGAGAGGGCGCGGTATGCGAGGTATTCCTTGGCCTTGAAGAGGTGGTGAAGGTAAGCCCTTGAATATGTCTTGCAGGTCAGGCATCCGCATCCCGGGTCTATTGGTTCGGTGTCTGTCCGGAAAGCAGCACGGGTTATGTTGAACCTGAACTTGTTCTTCTTCGTGCCGCCAGCTTTAGGGGAGATGTAAGCATACCCAGACCTACCGATCCTCGTCGGGCCGACGCAGTCGAAGAGATCGATGCCGCGCTCAACTGCCTCGAAGCAATCTTCGACGGTGCCGATGCCCAGCATATGCCTCGCCTTGTCATCAGGCAGCTCATCCATGGTCCATTCAAGGACCTTGTGCATGTCCTTCTTGGTATTGCCGAGCGAGCCGCCGATAGCGATGCCCTTGAACCCCATACTTGAAATGGCTTCTGCGCTCTCCTTCCTGAGGTCCTTGTACGCACCACCCTGAATGATGCCGAACAGGGCCTGGTCCTTTCTTTTGTGTGCTGCAAGCGAACGCTCTGCCCACCTATTCGTGCGTTCCATGCTGT
>JAHIVG010000044.1 GCA_018816705.1 Nanobdellota archaeon | reverse complement strand
ATAGTATATCCCTCTTTAGCGAGTGCCCTTTGTAGGGGTTCGATGATATTAAGCTGTTGAAATGTCATTTTGAAGGTTCGAGAAGACAGGCCGTGCTTATAAATGCATGGGTTATGATAGCCCCGTATCAAATACCGCTTCAGGAAAGACAGGAGATATTATCTTCACGCAGGCATTACATCACTTAAGGAATTCTGCCAGATGCTTCTCAGAAGATACGATATCTTTCAATTCTTGTTTTTGATATAAAACAATCTGGAATTCCTTGCGTAATTCGGTTTTTTCACCGCCAAATCTGCTATCTATTTCCTGTGTTAGGTACTGTGCTTTTTTACTGAATTGGTGGCAGCGGTCTCCGATCGTAGTTTTTATGTTTTTAGCGATGCTGTAGTCCCTGCCTAATCTCCTTTTATCCTTATCAAGCAGATGGATCATAGCGATACCTGTTTGTTTTAGCTTATATCTCCATGTGCCTGAGTGACTCTTCATCAGGTCTCTCAATTCTTTTATGTAAAGGTCCAACAGATAAAGCATATGCTTAAGGTCCTTCATCAATTCTACGACTTCGTGTTCTTGTAACCTTACTCCATCTATGGGTGCTTTGCTTAATCTATTCAGATGAACACGAAGTTTATGATTGTAAACAAGTTGTTCTAATGTATGGGCATATTCTTCCACTTCATCGATGATCCGGGAAGCTTTAGCCTTATCTTCTTCAGAATCAATATTATTAGGCAGCCCAGCAAGTGCATATTGTATCCTCTCCAAACACCAGCCGATATGCTTCATAAGGATAATAGATTATAGGTTCATATATAAATTTACCGTGACGTAACCCCTTTGCTCAATCATCTAAGAACAATAATCGCCTTCTTCCCGATTACGCCCTCATCGAACCTGTTCACGTTCGTCTCCAATACGTAAAGCGCCTCCTGTTCCGGCGCATAAGACACACATGGATCCTCAGTACAGGGGACTGCGTGCACAACGTCCACAATAATAGAATCAGGATCGATGAATACCATGTCCAATGGTATCAGCGTGTCTTTCATCCAGAAGCTGTGCTTCTTCTCTTCTTCGAAGACAAACAGCATGCCGCAGCTCTCACAGAGCTCTTCCCTGGACATCAGGCCTTGCTGCCTTTCGCTGCTGGTCTGAGCCAGTTCAACGGTGATCTTCTCTCCTTCGATCTCGACATAGCTCTCATTCGCACAGCCGGCAATGATCACCATCAATGACAGCATGACAAGTATTATTTTCATAGCCTTCCATCATGCCAGCATGTTAATAAATGTATTGATGGACAATCATCCATCAAATATGAATATCTCTTCGATCCCGGCCTTCAGCGCCTTAACCACGTCGTGCGCCAGCCTGAGCGAGGGGTTGTACTTGCCCATTTTTTGGATAGAGCCGGTTTTTGGATATCCCAGACGCCGAAAAACACTTAAACGCCTTTGCTATCTTCAGCCGCATGGAACTCGTTGAGAGCTTCTCCGGCGTGAGGGGAAAGGACCTCTCGCACGAACTAGTGGTCAAGTACGCTGCCGCCTTCAACCGCGAGCTGGACAAAGGCAAGATAATCTTAGCAGGAGACACCAGGCCGACCACAGAGACACTCAAGGACTCTTTCAAGCTCTCCTTATTGAGCAGGGAGATAATCGACATAGGCGTCTGCCCTACTCCGGTCTTCAGCCATGCCATAATAGATCAAGAAGCCGCCGGCGGCATAATGATAACCGCATCACATAACCCGCCGGAATTCAACGGCTGGAAGCTCTTCGGCAAGGATGGCGCTATCTTCACGCCTGAACGCATGGAGAAGACCATTCACAACTCCAAGACAACGATCTTCCAGAGAGGCTCCCAGCCCAGGCTCGGCCACGAAGACCCATTCCACCCATACTTGGAGCAGCACCAAGACCTGATAGATGAAGTGAAAGACCTGGCCCCAAAGGTCCTCATCGACGCCAACGGCTCCGCCGTAATCCCTTTGATCAAGAAGAGCGGCCTCGGCTTCAAGACCGTCAACATGCAGCCAGGCATGTTTGAGCATGAGATAGAACCTACAGAGGAAGCCTTGAAAGCCCTGCCCAAGATGATGAAGGAACAGGATTGCATCCTGGGAGCAGCTTTCGACTGCGACGCTGACCGTGTTGAGTTCATCCTGCCAGGCAGATACATCGATGGCGGAAAGACGCTAGCGGTCTTGGCAATGACCCTTGAAAAGGGAGATACTATGATAGTGAATGACGCAACATCCCACATCGTCCGCCAGATGGCTGAAGGCATCAAAGTGATTGAGGCCCCGGTGGGGGAGACCAACATCGTCCAGGCCATGGACAGGCACAATGCCAAGTTAGGTGGAGAGGGCAGCTGCGGCGGAGTCATCTTTCCGCCAGGGAGATGCAGGGACGGATTCTTGACCCTGCTGCACATCATGAAGATACTCAAGGAAAGACCGGATGCATTCGAAAAGCTCCCTGAAAGGGCCTATCTGAACGAGCAGCTCAAGTGCACAGACCCGGACATCATGATCAACAAGGCCCTGAAACACTTCAAAGACCATGAGATAACGAGACAGCAGGGAAGCGTGAAGATACTCATGGACGACGGCTTCCTCTGGCTAAGGAAATCCCTCACCGAACCCGGCATACTGAGGATGATTGCCGATGCCAAGGATGAGAAGGAAGCGAAAGAACTGATTTCTAAAGGTCGCAACCTACTGAAATGAACTGGGTATTGATACCAACATTCGACAATAACCTTTATAAACCTCTTCCCCCAGTATCATTCTCATGGTCGACCAGAAGCTGGTTCATGAGCTGAAAAGGAGGAAAAGGAAAGAGGGCCTGCAGGCGGTGCTGGATGACTTCGAGAAGCGCGGAGTCCCCATCGAAGACATGCACGAGGCCCTGGCTGAGATAAAGGCCGGCAAAGCCCATTCAGGCCACAGTACAAGAAGCATCATCACTTGGGTATTCTTCGCATTCGTCTTCTCTATCGTTATCGGCCTGGTCTACACTTTGCTGCAACAAGGCGCTTCAATAATGACCACCATGCTCTTTTCCACCTTCATCGTCTTCGGATTCGTCCTCATAGAAGGCGCTATCCTCATGGTAGCGGCAGACCTCATAACCAGCTCGCGCATGAGCTACGTGACTGCCCTGAAATGCAAGTTATTCACATATGCCTCATTCTTCATCTTCCTCCTCTTCGTGATGATCTTCCCTGAGACCGTGACCCTGATCATCGTCTCAATCCTTGCAGTGATAATAGAGATAGCGATCATCCTGTTGATATTTGCCTTCCCCCTCGGCACTTCCATACTCACCTACCTGCTCCATAACCTGTTCAGGGCTTCTGTCTATGCGCTCTTTGTCATCTTCGGCGGATTCTACATCCTGGAGAAGCTCATCCCACTTCTCAACTTTTAAACTGTGATGACTCAAGAATGGTCACGAAGATTTATATAACAAACTCTATCCTTTCCAGCAAGGAGTTACAATGAAAGAAGTGACAATAATAGGCAGGGGAGGACAGGGAGGCAAATCTGCAGCCGCCATCCTAGCTGAGGCTGCACTCGAGAATGGCCATTACATACAGTCCTTCTCAGAGTACGGTGCTGAGCGCCAAGGCGCACCAGTCTACGCATTCTGCCGGATAGATGAAAAACCCATCAGGATACATTCAAGCGTCACAAACCCGGATGTCGTAGCAGTCATAGACCCCACTCTCACCGCAGCCTTGCCTGTTACCAAAGGTCTCTCCGACGAAGGCATTCTCATAGTCAACACACTCGAGACCCCGCAGCAGATAAGGGACAAGCTCAACTTCACTAAAGGGAAGGTCTTCACTGTAGACGCCACTGGGATAAGCATCGACTGCTTCGGCCGCAACATACCTAACTCTCCTATGCTCGGCGCCATCGAGAAAGCAGCCAGCCTTGTCACATTGGAAGTGCTCAAGAACAAGATATCAGACAAGTTCCTGCACAAGCTCGGCCAGGAGGTCGTTGACAAGAACGTGCAGGCCATAGAACGCGCATTCAACGAGGTAAAGGAAGGATGAAGAAGCCCGGATGGAAGGAGCTGCCTGATGGCGGCAGGATAATCAAGGCAGGGAATGCCGATGAATACAATACAGGGGACTGGCGTACCTTCAGGCCCATGTGGGACCAGGGGAAATGCACCCATTGCATGATATGCTGGATAACGTGCCCTGACTCGTCCATCCATGCCAAGGACGGCAAGCGCCTGGAGACAGACCTCGACCACTGCAAGGGCTGCGGCATATGCGCAGAGATCTGCCCCACGAAATGCATCACGATGAAGAAGGAGAGCGATTTCATATGAAAGCAAAGGCCTTGAGCGGAGCTGAATCCGTGGCTAACGCCATGAGACAGATCGACCCGGATGTCGTTCCAGCCTATCCTATCACTCCCCAGACTGACATTATGCACGCCTACGCCAAGTTTGTGGCTGATGGAGTTGTTTCAGGAGAGCTCATAAGGGTTGAATCAGAGCATTCGGCCATGTCAGCAGCCGTAGGAGCCGGGATGGCCGGCGCAAGGGTGATGACAGCCACCTCAGCCAACGGACTGGCCCTCATGTGGGAGATAGTCTACATCGCATCTTCATTGAGGCTGCCGATGTGCATGGCAGTCGTGAACAGGGCACTTTCTGCCCCTATCAACATCCATTGTGACCACTCTGACAGCATGGGCTGCCGCGATACGGGCTGGATGCAGATGTATGCCGAGAACAACCAGGAATCTTATGAGAACATGATCTTCGGCATGAAATATGCTGAGAAGGCCAAGCTGCCGTTCATGATGTGCCTCGACGGCTTCATCACGAGCCATGGCATAGAGCCGGTTACGTTATTCGAGGACGAGAAGGTGAAGGCCTTCCTGGGGGAGCACAAGCAGGACTATCCGCTTTTGGATGTCGACAACCCTACTACTGTGGGTCCTCTGGACCTATTTGACTACTATTTTGAGCATAAGCGCAAGCAGAGCGAGGGGATGTTCCTTGCCAAGGGCATCTTCTTAGAGGTGGCCAAGGATTTTGAGGCTACTTTCGGCTCGAAGATCGACATTTTCGAGAAATATCACACGGATGATGCTGATACGGTCATCGTTGCCATGTCTTCCACATGCGGAACTGCCAAGGAAGTGGTGGACAAGCTCAGGGTCGAGGGAAGGAAGATAGGGCTGCTGAAGCTGCGCCTATTCAGGCCGTTCCCCTCCTATGAGCTAAAGGAGGTCTTGAAGGGCAAGAAGGTCATCGCTGTGCTGGACAGGTGCGAATCGTTCGGTGCCTTCGGAGGACCGCTGTTCAGCGAGATAAGGTCTGCCCTGTACGAGGTCAGCAAGCCGAAGATCTGCAATTACATCTACGGCCTCGGGGGAAGGGAGATAGACATGGCCATGATCGAATCAATCTTTGATGAGATCGAGAAGTACACGACCGCGGACATAAAGGATTTCGTAAAATATCTGGGTGTAAGAGAATGAACCTCAAGGAGCTGAGCAAGAGGGAAGACCGTTTGTCTTCCGGGCATAGGATGTGCCCTGGCTGCGCCGCTACCATAATCGCCAGGATGGTGATGTACTCTACTGAGCTTCCCATAGTGGTGACTACGGCAACCGGCTGCCTAGAGGTCTCGACTACCATTTACCCGTTCACTGCCTGGAAGATCCCATGGATGCACAGCGCCTTTGAGAATGCTGCTGCAACGCTTTCCGGCATCCAGACTGCATATCACGTCCTGAAGAAGAAGGGCAAGATAAAGAAGGACATCAAGTTCCTGGCCTTCGGCGGAGACGGGGGAACATATGACATCGGCCTCCAGAGCCTCAGCGGCACCCTGGAGAGGGGCCATGATATCGTTTATGTCTGCTATGATAACGAAGCTTATATGAACACGGGCGTGCAGAGAAGCAGCTCTACTCCTTTTGGCGCTAATACCAAGACCACGCCTGCAGGCAAGGTCTCCTTCGGCAAGCAGCAGTTCAAGAAGGACCTCACTCTTGTCGTTGCAGGCCACCACATACCTTATGCTGCACAGGCATCTCCCCATAACTATAACGACCTGATGCGTAAGGCCGCAAGGGCTTTCGAGGTGGAGGGCCCGGCTTTCCTGAACGTGATCTCTCCCTGTGTGCCTGGGTGGGGTTATCCCTCTGAGAAGACACTTGAGATGGCCAAGCTCGCGGTGGAGACATGTTTCTGGCCGCTTTATGAGATAGATAATGATGAATGGAAGCTCAACTTTAATCCCAAGGACCGGAAGAAGCCTGTCGAGGAATGGATGAAGCCTCAGGCCAGGTTCAAGCACCTCTTCAAACCTGAGAACGATGACGTCCTGAAGAAGATCCAGGCCAGGACCGACTTGGAATGGAAAGAGCTCAAAGAGCGTTGCAAGGTGGAATGAATGCCTAAGGTCACAATCGACTATGAGAAATGCAAAGTCAGCAAGCAGTGCATCGACGTCTGTCCTGCAGCTGTTTTCGAGGAGCAGGACGGCAAGGTAGTGGTCGCAAGGCAGGATGACTGTACCTTATGCCATGCTTGCGAGAGTGCCTGCCCAAACGGCGCCATCAAGGTCGAAGAATAGTCATGAAAGTCTTCATAGAAGAGACGAACAAGAAGGCGGCCATAAGGTTTGAAGGGACAGCAAGACAACTTCTGAAACGCCTGAAGATAAACCCGGCTACAGTACTGGTCGCCAGGAACGGCAAGCTGATATCTTTAGAGGATAAGCTCTCGGATTCAGATGACATCAAGATACTCGAGGTGTTCATGGGTGGATAGATATTGCAGGCAGGAGAAGATGATACCGCACAGCAAGCTGAAGGGAAAGACTGTAGCTATAATCGGCCTCGGCGGCATCGGCTGCATGTCAGCCCAGCTGTTGGCAAGGTCTGGTGTGGGCAAGCTCATCCTTGTGGACAAAGACAAGGTAGAGCTGATAAATCTTCATCGCCAGATATTGTATGATGAACTTGACATCGGCAAGCCCAAGGTCAAGGCTGCTGTAGCCAAGCTTTCTGCTATCAATTCTACCATAACCATCTACGGCCTCAATATGACTGTCACAAAGGACAGCATGAGGCGGATCAAGGCTGACCTCATCATGGACTGCACAGACAACCTGGCTGCGAGGAAGGCAATTGCCCATCACTGCGCCAAGAAAAAGAGACCTTGGGTCTTCGCCACAGCATTAGCCACAAAAGGCATGGTAAAGGCAGTGATGCCCGGCGAGGACTGGTTTGACTCCACCTTCAAGGGCAAACATGGTTTTCATGATGTGAAGAGCAAGGGCGTGCTGAACGCAGGATGTAATGCTGTCGCATGTTTGCAGGTATCCTGCGCCATGAAACTGTTAGCTGGGAAAAAAGTGTCATCTAGTTTGATTCTGCTCGATGTATGGGATAATAAGGTGGAGAAAGTCCTAAGCAACCCTTAAGACGTAGCAGTCGTGGTATTCCGGCACCAGCGCCTGGTCGATGCCGAGCCTTATCACTTTCTCCAGCTTCAGCCCTTCAGCCTCGTATCTCGCTCTCCAGCCGTCCTGCGTGTTGAGGTTCCACGGAACTTTCACCTTCATTGAAGGGTCTGCATTGTAGTGGATTACCCTGTTGTAGAAGTGGTCGAAGAACACATTTACCTTCCATTGGTCCTCGTGGCTGAGCTGGCCGAACTCGGTCTTGTCGTCGATGCCGATTACCGACTCTATCACGATCATCCGGCCGCCTTTCTTTGTCAGCCTCTTGGCATCCCTGAGGACCTGCATAGGATCTTCTGCGTGATGCTTCACAGTGAGGAGTAACGTTGTATCATATCCCCCTTCTATTGGGGCTGGATCGCCTTCTACCAATGGCTCAAATTTCAAGCCGGTTTCATCTATATGTCCATGCTTGTAGATGTCCGACAGCGTGACCTCAAGACCTGACCGTGAGATAAGCTCGCCGACCTTTCCGTCACCGCAGCCGTAATCCAGGACCTTCTGGCCTTCAATATGATCCTTTATCTGGGAATATATCAGCTCTGCCCTGTTGCTCAGCCTTTCAGATATTATTTCACAGGCTCCCGTCTTCTCGATGACTTCATGCGCCCTTTGTTCATATTCATCCAGCTTTGAGAATTCTCCATGTTCAGCTGCGATCCGGAGCACATCATCTATCGCTTGCTCAGCATCATCGATATCGAGGCTCTGAAGAAGCTGTGTCAGGTACTTATCTATATAATCCCTGGCTACACCGTCTTTTACTATATCCCGTATCTCAGGTATCTCCCTGTCGAATGCGTTGCGCATACAGTGATTATGTGACTCAGAGTATAAAAATCTTTCTATTTATTACTACTATTTAGTAACTATATTATATGAAAACCAATTATTTTCAATATTGAAAATAATCCAGAATGAAGAAATTATCCCCTAAAACTCTTCATCCACACCAGGCTGTCCCCCCAGTTGTCGAAGACCTTGCCATAACCTTCTTTTCTCATCACTTTCTCCAGCATCCTCAGCATGCGCTGCTGCGTCCTGATGTCGGCCGTCTCAAGTATCTTCATGACATTCCTGATCATCGTCTTCGGCCGCATCGGGATCTTCTTGAGCGGCCATCTCTTCATTTCCCATTCCAAGTATTTGTAATACGGCCGCAACCGCCCATTATGGATTCCAAACAGGACATCGAAGAAGAACTGGACTGAATATGCAGCCTCCAGCCTCGCCCCGACAGTATTTCCATCCCTAAAACACTTCAGCGACCGATAGGGCTCTGTAGAAAGTAGTGTTGTTTTTTCTGCTCCTATGTTATAGGAGATAAGTCTTGAATATATTTCGGCGCGCTGGGCGCGCCATGTGCGTGCACGTAAGTGCACGCCGTATAAGCGTTTGACTGCGCTTATCAGAGCT
>JAHIVG010000043.1 GCA_018816705.1 Nanobdellota archaeon | reverse complement strand
GGAATCGTTAAATTCCTGTTAGTTTCGTCTGACCAAAGGGAAGACCTAAAATTTAGTGCAACGTTCCGAAGGAAAATTTTAGAGTTTGAGAGCCCGAGCTTATTATCAATCCTCTGCAAAGCAGCCAATAATTTAGGGGTGCCCGCTTTGTCTATAAGATTGTTAACTATTAAGTAGTATCAAGTAGAAAGACTTATAAATGAAAGGAATAATCTATTTGATATGTCAGATATAATTGTAAGGAATGGTAATGGTATTGAAATTCCTAGGAGTAGCTATCTTCAATCTAGAGGAGAATTAGAAAAATTGATTTCTGTTTTTAAAGAAGTTGATGGAATGAGGCGGATAGAAGGTGGAGAATATAATGGTTGGTCAAATGGCAATTCAAATAAACCAAGAGGGATTTATGAGAACACAATATCTGTTCTAGAAAACCAAGGAATGGGGTTATCTCCACAACTTATCACTAATTTTACAAGAGAATTTGGAATTAATCCTGCACTAGTTCCAGAGTATGATAATGTAGCTTTTAGTGTTTCCGGTTATGACACAACACCATTTTTCCTATCTGGACTTGTGAGTCATTTTGTTAGACAACATCCCAATGAATTAGCAACGCTTGATGTAAGAGGACTAAAAGGAAAAAGCAGAAAGCATTTAGGAAGCTATGTTGAAAATGCCAATGTAGAAATATTGGGGGATGTTGGAGAAAAAGTAGGGTGGGAAGCGAAAAATTCTACATTTATGATTTATGGCAATTCTAAAGGAGACCCTGCTGATGATTCTGAATATTCAAGACTTTTTATTTTTGGTGATGTTAATGGTAGATGCCCTGGCTCAGCTTACTTTTCACAAGTCTTTGTAGATGGTAAAATTCTTGGAGAAAGTGATATAGAAAAAATAAAAGAAAGAGTTGGGGGTATGATATACCATTTAGCAACTGAACTATATGTGAAAGATGGAGAAGAATATATAAAAGTATGGCCACTCCTATCTGATAGATTACGAGAAAGGGCTCAAAGAGAATTTCTGGATTTATTCAAATATGGAGATAGACATCAACTTCAAATAGAAGAAGATAGGGCAAGAATTGCAGACCAAAAAGCGGTTTGTGATCCTGGAGACATAGGAGCATTGATTCAGCACAACGGAAGAACTAGCGTGCTCAAGATGTTATCAATGGCTTATAGGATGAAAAGATTGAATGATACATCTCCAATACCATTACAAATAGCAGAGGATTCTTTGAATGTTTCTGAAGAAGGAAATGGAGTTTATGTAGAAAGAAAACCACGGGGTTTGTTAGAAAAAGGAAAAAATCTTTTGGGAAAATTGGGTAAATAATTCTTCTTGACGAAGTCAAGACTATCTGTTGCGAAGCAATTGCGGGCACCCCTTTTTCTGTTCAGGCTCTTAAATTGAAACTAACTCCTATTGAATGTACTAATTTCCGGCTCGGGCCGGAAATAATGGGGTTTAACTGGCATTTTTTCCGGAAAAATGGCAGTTAAGTTTTTCAATAGGAGTTAAATGGTTTTAGGTATGGACTCGGAGGAGATATTAGTCAGATTGTCTGAGGAGCTCAGATTGCGGGCTTTCAGCCCAAAGACTGTGAAGGCTTACACATTCCATGCTGTCAAGTTCCTGCGCTGGCTCGGCAGAAGTTCGCTTCCCGCCTGTCCAGATGATGTTAGGAGGTACATGCTCCAGCTGGAGGGTTATGATGTGAACACCCTGAGGCAGGCCAGGTTTGCCTTGGAATTCCTTTTTCGATGGGTGCTGGAGAAAAAGGTCAAGCTTGACATACCTATTCCGAAGCGCAAGCAGACACTGCCAAAGGTGCTTTCGAAACAGGTACAGACATCCGTTACATACAGAAGCTGCTGGGCCATTCAAGGCTGGAGACAACTTCAATATACACTCATGTTGCGAAGACAGAGTGCTTGAAAATAGAGAGTCCTTTAGATTGAGGCCTCCCACGCTTCTAGGCATATACTTTTTACAAGCTGACCAGAGTTCGGCTCAAAAATAATACGCCACGGCCCTGGTCCATAGCTAATCAGCCAACTCCTTGATCTCCGTATTCTTCTTCGGGTTCAAGCTGACTTCTAGGCCATAATGTGTCGGTTTAGACATGAGAATCTGATCTTTCAGGAGCTCTTCAATCGCTTTCTTGACATCTCTGGACACCCTCAATTTATTTGACAAACCCTTAGGGAGATTGTTAATGTTCGTATGCTTATGCAGCCACATCCTCTTCCTATAGAGCTTCCTGATGATGAACTTCGTAATTATCAACTTCTCATTCATAATCTCTAATATGGAGCACTCATATTAATAGTTTTCGTTTTAATAGTCATGGTTATTGAAATAGAAATGTTTAAATATGAGGAGTGTTTAAGAGGGATTTACAATGGAAGAACAGAGTGTATTCGCGGAATATTTCGGAGATTACCCTCTGATCAGGGTATTGGATTTCCTGATTCTAGGCCGGGATATGGATTACAGCATGACAGAGATCTGCAAGAACGCAGGTGTGGGATGGACAGCCTTCTCTGAGCTGTGGCCGCAGCTAGTCGATAAGGATATCGTTGTGTTGACGAGGAAGATCGGGAACGCCAAGCTGTTCAAGCTGAATGCAAGCAATCCATGGGTGAAGGAGCTCATCAGGATGGACAAGGTCATCACAAAGCTGGAGACAGAGAAATTGCTTTCTAAGAAACAGGAGATCATGGTAAAAAAGTAAAACGCCACGGCTCGGACCGCGAGAAATCTTTGCGATTTCTGTGGTCCAAGCCTTTGGCGTCACTTCGTTCCGCCACGGCTCGGACTTTCCAACAATTTCTTGTTCTTTGAACCGAGATAGGCCGAAGCCAAGTCGCTCACCCTTTGTCTTTTTAGGGGGCTTGACGACCGAAGGGAGGAAACCCCCAGGTTTTGGTCAAGCTTTTGCCGCAAGGCAAAAGGTTGTTCGAGGCGACCCGAGTACCGGACTCTACCAGAATTCAGGTTGCCCTAAATTCTGTTTGTCGCACCGTGGCGTGAGATAAGCTTATCTTTAGAGGTTTATAAATATTCCGGCAGCACCACTGCTGGCGGCGCTCACGGCCAACTTTTCTCCCTTAAAGTCAAGTACAGATAGTCGAAAAGATTGTCCTATCCGCCGAAGAATACCTCGGGCTGAGTTGCGTTATAATTAGCCCTCAAATTCTTCGGCTCCTCAGCGCGCTAGTGGTGCTGCCAACAAGAAAGAAAAAATCAAAGATACTGCAGCATGTCCACCATGCGGTTGGAGTAGCCCCACTCGTTGTCGTACCAGCCGACGACCTTGACGAACTTGCCGCCGATGACCTTGGTCAGCTGGCTGTCGAAGATGACACTGTGCGGGTTGCCGATGATGTCCACGCTGACAAGGGGTTCTTCCGTGTATTCAAGGACACCCTTGAGTTCCTTGGTCGCGACGCTCTTGAAGAGGGCGTTGATCTCTTCCACAGTAGTGGCCTTCTTCAAGGTGCAGGTGAAGTCCACGATCGAGCCGTCAGGGACAGGGACCCTGATTGCATAGCCGTCCATCTTGCCTTTGAGCTCAGGGATGACTAGCGTGACAGCCTTTGCAGCGCCGGTAGTGGTGGGGATTTGGGATATAGCGCATGCCCTCGCCCTCCTGAGGTCCTTGTGGGGCAGGTCGAGGATCTTCTGGTCGTTGGTGTATGCATGCGTCGTGACCATGAAGCCTTGTTCGATGCCGAAGTTGTCGTGCAATACTTTTGCCATCGGCGCCAGGCAGTTGGTAGTGCAGGAGGCGTTCGAGATTATGTTGTGCTTGGCCTTGTCATAGTCATGCTCGTTCACGCCCTTGACCATGGTGATGTCAGGCTCCTTCGCAGGTGCGCTTATCAGGACTTTCTTGGCTCCTGCCTTGAGGTGCTTGGACGCTCCTTCCCGGTCGGTGAAGAATCCTGTGGACTCGACAACGATGTCGATCTTCATCTCCTTCCAGGGGAGCTTCTCCGGGTCGCGCTCTGCGAGAATCTTGGTCCTCTTCTTGCCCGCAACCAGGAAATTTCCATCGATAGAAACCTTGCCAGGGAACTTGCCGTGCACGGAATCGTATTTAAGCAGATGTGCCAGTGTGTTGACATCTGTAAGGTCGTTTATGGCAACTATGTTGATGCCTCTTTCATAGGCAAGCCTGAAGACCTGCCTTCCTATCCTTCCAAAACCGTTGATTGCAATATTCTTCATGATATATCACCCATTCCTTCAAAATTTACAGGAGTATAATAATGTTTGGTACTATCATATAATGGTATTATTGAATCATATACCTGAATACATGATCTTTTTACTTCTTGTTTTTTGTTGTCACTAAAAAATAGGAAAAACAGAAAAATTTATAAATGATTTGTGCATAATATACCTAACTCTCGCCTTTTAATATTAAGGTTCTTTCTTTGGGTGAGATTCAGCGTGATTACAGGGGGGCAATACAATGGATCAAAGCTTGGAAAATATCGCAAATGAATCTGCAGTCCGAGAAGAGAACGGGTTGCAGGTTCTTGAAAAATCTCGTAAATTTCGAGATCACTTGACAGCATCATATAATGATGTTAAAGATTCTGTTGCAGCGGCTAAAGATACATTTATCGGAGCCTATCAAAGATTATGCGAACAAATAGGCGATGCCCTGGAAGGCTTAGTCAGTCTAAATAACCATCAGAGAGCAGCGTTATCTTCAGGATTGGCAATAACAATGTTGGCTTATCCAGCCATTATCAGGGGAGAGGGCCCTGATGTCGAAGAATTGTATGGTCCGATCGAGAATTGCTCAAGATTGGTGTTTCCAGACAATAATCTGGTCAGGGCATACATACATGATGTCTTAGAATCTGAAGGCGCAATCCAAGGTGGGTGGTTCGGCGGCCTAAGCTTTGTCCATGAGCCAGGAGGGCCTTTTGGAGTCGGGGATACAGTTGTCGTTTATTTTGAGGACAGCGACGGGATATTCAGGCCGGCAGACAATATCTATGAGCTACAAGGATGCAATCCCCAATGCGTCCACATGATAACTATGTCGGTAGATTGTTACCAGGGTGTACAGGATGAAATGACTCCTGATGTCACTTCACAATACCTAAGAGCTTGGCCAAATCCCTCAAATGGCATGACACAGATCGAATATTCTGTCCCAGATGATGTTGAACTCAAAGCAGTGCCAGTGAAGCTAGAAATATTCAATCCCCTTGGTCAAAGGATAAGGATTCTCGTTGATAAGACCCATTTCGTCGGGGGAAAATATGGGTCGTCTTGGGATGGAGCTGATATGGATGGCAATCCTCTTGCATCAGGGATTTATTTCACAAGAGCTGAGATCGGCCCGAAAGTGATGACTGATAAAATCGTGCTTCAGCGGTAAAAAATCCCAATCACCGGAAGCGGTGGGAGGGTACCTAAACAAATGAAAAAACCGTTCAAATTTACGACATTGGCAGTATTGGTTTTACTAGCTTGCATAGCCTTTGTCTCCTCAGGAACCGACGGAACAGAAGCCACAATCACGAGTAAAATTGAGGCACAAATCGAATTGTTCAATTCCCCGCCGCACGCTTTGGATATCCCCAATCTGCACATGAAGACGGGCAGATCAAAAACCATTGATCTTAATGATTACGTGATGGACAAGGATGATGCTCCTAGTGAAATATCCTGGACAGCAACTTCAAGCGAGAATATCATGGTGACTATTGGTGAGGATAATGTCGCCACCGTTTATGCAACACAGGATTTCAGCATGAATGGATCCGTTCTTTTTACTGCAACCGATCCTAATAGGTTAAGCGATTCGACTACACTCACTGTCAAGGAGATCATGCTTCCACCTAGTTTTGCTGGCCTGCCAGAAAATGACCAGAGCTCACCATATCAGCCTGAGCAACTTGAAAGCCAGGGCTTAAGGTCAACCTATCAGCACAACATTCCCTTGGTCGAGGGTTGGAACCTGATTTCATTACCGCTTATCCCCCTAGATGATGATCTTGAAGCTGTCCTTGAATCGATTGATGGCTATTACCAGGAGGTCTGGTATTATGATGCCATAAGCCAAGGCTGGTTATCTTATGATGTTGAGAGGCCTGATGAGTTCAACACATTGAAGAGGATCAATGAGAGGATGGGTTTTTGGATCTATGTCACGTCTGATGCCATGCTTGTTGTTGATGGTTATCAAGTGGCTTACACTGCATTTGTCGTGAAGGAGGGCTGGAACATGATCGGTTACCCGACTGAGATCATGCAGGCTGTCAGGGACGCCTTCGATATGGGTGATGATACCTATGACGAGGTCTGGTTGTATGATGCAGGCGATGTTGCTGACCATTGGAAGAGCTTTGATTATGATAGGCCTGATTTTTGGAATGATCTGAGTGAAATGATGCCAGGCCATGGTTATTGGGTTTATGTCATGCAGGACATGATATGGGATTTTGAGAATGACAGATATTCAATCTGCGTCGATGATTGCGACCCTGATTACAACATGGTAGTGTGTGAAGCCATGTACAGGGGCTGCGAGGAAAGCTGCTTCACCGGCTGGAAGCACTTTGATTATGGTTTTGTGGACGGGAATTACAATTGGGGCTGCTGCGGCGACGATGAGTTTGAGAGATATGTTGATCAGTCATGTGCAGAAAGCAGCGGAGCTGAGTGCAGCGATGATCCTGGTGAAAGCGCATGCTGTGACGTCTCAGATAATGTTCTTCATCCGGGAACAGGCGAAAGACAAGATGACTGCACTGACGGCAATGATTGCTTCTCTCCAACTCAAATATTTGATGTTGACAATGATGGCCATATTGAAGATTGCTGGGTGGGAAGCTGGCAGGACCCAGACATGGACAGGATACAATGCTCCTTTTTTGCAGGAGAATGCACTGAGGAGGAATATTGGAGCTATTTTGACGGTAATGACGGGGATTGCCCGGACAGCAGGAAATGGGAGCAAGGCGGCGAGCAACATCCCTTCGGTGAATATGATACAGGCACCTCAACAGGATGCTGCGGCGACGATGACGGCGAATTTCCCAAGTGGGAGGGAACAGTTCAGTTAGTGGATAAGACCTCTCCATTTGGACAGGAATTCTCTAGAGGCGGCATGGACGTTAATGACCAATATGTATTTGCGGCCAGTTACGATAACGCTTGCAAGGTATGGGTATGCGAGCACGACTTCGACCCTTGCATGGCATGGTATGAACCCGCACCAGGACAATGCGACGGCCAGGGCGGGCCAGAAGGCCTGGCAATCGACAAGTCAAACGGAAACATATTGATAATGGACACATATCATACTAAGCGAGTCCACAGGGTTGATCAGAACAAGGTTCCTTGGGACAATGACCCGATCGCCATATATGACACCCCCTCAGATTACTTATGGAAAGACATCGCAACGGACCTGCAGGGGAATATCTTCCTTGTCGGCGGTCCGATGGTTTACAGATTTGATCCCGACATGGTGCAAAGTGGAAGCATCAATCTATGGGAGGAAGGCATTATCGAGACCAATTCAATGTGGGGCATAGATACAGACAATAAAGGCAATGTATATGTTGCCACTTATCGTGATCATAGCATCGTCAAGCTGACAAATGACCTAGAGTACGTTGCCACTTACGGGACAGGCGGCGAGCACGAGATCCTCACTAACGGTCCTATCGGAGTAGATGTTGATGATGAGGGTTTTGTATATGTCACAGAATATCTAGGCAATAGAGTGTTCAAGTTCCATCCTGCCACAGGGATGACTGAAAAGATATGGACTTTTGGCGAGTATGATGTCAGCGGGGATGATGATGAGCATCTTGCAGGGCCATACAAAGCAAGGAAGTATGGCGAGAACACCATTTTTATCACGGACAGGGGCAATACCCGAATATTGAAATTACAAGAGACAGGACAGACCATGAAATGCTGCAACAGCATGAATGATATACTTCTGGACGGGGCATGCTTTCAAACGTGCGCTGACGGCACGCCTGTCGGGAGCTGTGTTTCAGATACTTCGCCTTATTATTGCAATGAAGAGGCGGTGATTGGTGAGAGCTGCAGTCATTGCAACCATTGTCCAGCAGGGGAAATGTGCAGCGACTTTGATATATGCGTGCCTGAGCAGGATGGTCTGAGAGACCAGCTGTATTTCAAGAAATGCGTTGATGAGCATATAGCTTACTGCTTGGCCATGACTGACGTCAACATCAAAGACACTGCCATTTTGACCTATTCAACATCCTATCTCGATCCCTTCTTCTGCGGTTACATGTCAGCGAACCAAGGGCACTGTTACGACAAGGTCCAGGCTTTTATCGACGGAGAATTGCCGGTCTGGCTGGAACAGGAATCAGGGGTTGCAGAATATGTCCTTGACATACAGTTCATCAACGAGAATGAGGGATGGGCTGTGAGCGACTCAGATCAGGGCGCGACAACAGGCACCATTCTCCGGACCGTCAATGGCGGAAGGACATGGATGCAGAAGGATACTGGCGAACCCTACGACCTTTATGGCGTGGATTTTGTGAACAGCAACCGTGGCTGGGCAGTAGGATATGGCGACACGATTGTCAGGAGCGATGATGGGGGCAACACCTGGGTGTCGAAGAGTTATGCGACTCCGGACTATCATTGGTACATGGTTGATTTCCTCGATGAGAATGTCGGATTTGTCAGCGGCAGCGGACCTGGAATCGATGGCAGCATAATCATCAAGACCACAGATGGGGGAGATGGCTGGAACAAGGTCTGTTGCAGCCAGTTAGGACAATATTATAATGTGTGGGACATAAGCTGTGCCGATACCGATAAATGCTGGGCAGTCATGAGGGGCTGGCCTCCAAATGAGGGATTGGTCGTCCACACCTCAGACGGAGGCAGCACTTGGGCAGTTCAAAGCATCAATACCAATGAACTCAGAGCGATCTATTTTGTCGATGAAAACAACGGCTGGGCAGTCGGCAGTGAATGGGGCCCTCCCTATGAAGAGTTGATCCTTCACACAACCAATGGCGGGAGCACATGGACCCAACAATACCTGCCAGGAGGCAACCTTTACTTGAATGATGTCTTCGCGGTATCACCGACGCATGCCTGGATAGTCGGCTATAATGGTTGGCTGTTTGAGACCACTGACGGCGGCGACACATGGGTTGAGATCGACCTTGAGGACATGTACCCCGGAGTCCATGGCATGTTCCACTGGCATGGCGTGTATTTCCTTGATGACGAGACTGGCTGGGTCGGCGGCACAGGGGGAGAGGTAGCAGCCAGGAGATAAACATGGGGCCAATAACATATATCCGGACATTGATGATCTGTGTTATTTGCATCATTAGTCTGACGAGTATCAATTCTGCCAAGGCAGAGACATATGGTGACTTCACCTGCACACTAACAATAAATCAAGATTCTCTTGGCCAAGGTGAGGGTTCTGATATTGAAATACGATGCAATGGGCCAGCCCCGGTGGAAATCGGAGTAAATTATATTGACTTAAGTTATTACAATACTTACTATGATTGCTCTTACGAAGATACCAATACTGAAACTACGTGTGGAGGCGCTGTCGGAGAGTGGTACTGTTCTTATATTTCAAGCGATTATACAACTCATGACATTCCACATGTTCTCTATTATGATGAAGACAGCCCATGCCAGCAATCTGAGAACGCATACCTGCCAAGAGACATATGTATCCAGGCAGAGATTCATGTTGATGATCCAGACTACAACGACTTTTACGCGTTTGGGGACTGTGATATACCATCAGGGACCGATTACATCACATATGAGGTTCCGGACATCACAACAGCTGAAACAGAGGTATCAGTTGGGGAGCCATTCACTGTCTTGATTGATGCAAATGCCCATAGTTACATCAACTTCGTGATGATCGATAAAGGTTGCTGGCTAGAGGATGGGCATTGTTCAGAGGACCAATTTTCTGCGGATGTAACAATAGACGGATTTGAGTTGTATAATCCCCACCACACCGTTGATGATCCTTACCAACTGACATTCAATGAAGAAGACCTCACTTATTGCCAGGATTATGAATGCGGTGTGGGCATGAAGGTCCTCACCCAAGACGGGAATTCAAGATTTGATGAGGGCTTCATGATCAACGTGTATGACCCTTCCATCCCGACTTGCCAGGAAGCCGGAGGGCAGGAATGCTGTTCCCAGGGCTGGGCTTGCACAGGATCGGTTGTTGGGGAAGATACAACCTGCGGTTCGGAATGCTGCATGATAGACTGCCTGCCTCTTTGTGAGGACCCATCAGGCCTTGACGGGAAGCTTTGTGTTGTGGGATCAAGTTGTGAAGGCGGACAATTCCAGGATTCTGCAGACGGGAGCCAGGGAGGGAGCGCAAGATGCTGTGTAGATGGCATGTGCACGCTGCCGCCATCGGTCTGCTCAGACTACCCAGACAACACCTGTTGTCCTAGTGGTGAAGTCTGCTATGGAGCTACAATGAGGGATGACCTGCCTGGGTGCGGAGGGAACACTTGTTATCTGGGATGTGTTGCTGGTTATTGTGTTCCGCAAAGCCAGGTCTGCACTTCTGATAATCCTGCCCTTGGCAGCTGCGGACTGCCTGAACTAGGAGAGATGCTTTGTGCCAATAGCGAGATACTGTGCATATGTGGCGAGAACGGCTGGGAGGAGTTCCAAGTATGTGGTACAGAATGCATCGGAGAAGAGGGAAGCGCTAAAGCTTCGGGAGACCGCATTGAGAGAATCCAGACCGGCATCATTGAAAGGGAGGAAGTATTGCATATGGGTGACCAAGAACTCCGATATACGATGCCGCCAGAGGCTAGATATGAGTTGCTTGTTGAGGACCCTCCTAAGTCAAGGCAAATATTGAATCATTATTGCAGGAATGACCCTAACCTGGGCTGGTGTGAGGAATCAGATAATGGGGTGAATGACCCAGAGACATATGGTATCTGTAAGAGCCGGATCAATGGGGAGAATGATGATGCATGTATTGATGACACGCACGTTAGGGAATACTATTGTGATGCTTCTGACAATTGTGTAGGGCAGGCGACTGACTGTCCCAGCAACAGTGTTTGCGTCATGGGGCAGTGTGTTGTCAAGAAATGCCCTGCAATCACCAAGAGTAATATCGGGAACATGATGGACGTGTTATGCAGGCCAGCTTTTGATAAGGATGGAAATCTTATTAAATACGATTGTACTTACGGGAAAGAGCTCATCCAGATCTGCACGCAAGATGTCTGGGCATACGTAAAGCCACTCATATTCACTAATGACCAGGTCGGCAAGGATGCAGTGAACAGACTGTTCGACGGTGCAATGGTCAGGTTATGGAGTGATGTCTTCAACCATTTTGCTAGCGTCAATGACTGCAATGCAAATCCTGATCCTGGATGCCAGGCAGATGCTGCCGACCCATCTGAGATCCTTGCGGCCACCT
>JAHIVG010000042.1 GCA_018816705.1 Nanobdellota archaeon | reverse complement strand
TTATAAACCGAACCCTAATGTCTACGAAAGGTTTATATCTATCAACTTGAGCTAAAAATAAGATGAAACACTACGCCAAGAATACGATGGATTCATTTGATAATAATGTGGATGAATATATGAAGAACACAGAGATCCTGCAGAGCGTGGACTGGTTGAAAAAATTCTGCCAAAAGGTCAAGGGGAAGAGGATCCTAGACTTGGGTTGCGGGCCTGGGAGAGATTGCATTTTCTTCATGGATAATGGTTTTGATGCCTACGGTACCTCTGTGTTCTTCATATATTCATCCACATTATTATCAAATGAATCCATCGTATTCTTGGCGTAGTGTTTCATCTTATTTTTAGCTCAAGTTGATAGATATAAACCTTTCGTAGACATTAGGGTTCGGTTTATAATGACCAGGCTCGGCTCGCGTTCATGCATAGCATGGGTCTTTTTTTCCCGCCTTCGCCTTGCAGGGCGGGAAAAAAAGAGTCAGGAAGGACTGCGACCGAGCAACTTGGAAGCGATCGATGGAGATTTTCGACATATTGACATATTCACAAACTTATTAAATGAGAGACGATATGTTCTTGTCATGAGACTGCAACTTATAGTGATTTTCTGCCTGGTCCTCTCCGGCTGCGGGGCCGTGACAGTGGATGACATCAGAGATGCTGCGGACCTTATCGAGGTGAATATAGACGAGAAATTCATCCATGTCAAGAACATGGTGCGGGAGAACATCATAATCAAGAGGATCGAGCTCCGGGTCAACAACATACCCATCGAGACCTACGATGACGAGCATAATGTTTATCCTGGCGAAGAGGTCCAGATCGAGTTCCCCTTCCCGGACATCTGCATGATAAAGAAGGAGAATGACATCATGATGGACATCTATCTTGAATTCAGGGGGCTGGACTACAATTTCGAGATCGACTCGATATCGTTCTATAACATTGTCTGCTCGTCATAGGCTTATATGATAGTATTGAATGGTCAAGTTTGGCCGCCGTCCTTCGGACTCTTTTTTTCTCCGCCCTGCAAACGCGAGGCGGGAAAAAAAGACCCAGCGCAGCTGGGGGCGGCCGAACAACTGTTCTTGTACAGAGCCTTCGCAATGACCACTCCGAAAAAGTCACACATTTTTATAATCTTCACCGTATAATGCACCCATATGAGCTATATTTCCCTGAAAGGCATCAAGAAGAGCCTGGGAAGGAAGCAGATCCTGAACGGGATATCTTTCGACATCAATAAAGGTGATTTCTGGGGGATAATCGGGCCTTCCGGGAGCGGGAAGACGACACTCCTACGCGTACTCATAGGATTCTATAAGCCAGATGCAGGCAGTATAACGACGCAGGATGATTTTGATGCGAAGGAGATCGGTTACGCTACCCAAGAGAACAGCTTCTATTTCGATCTCACTGTGATGGAGAATTTCCATTATTTCGGCAGCATGCAGGGCATACCGCGGAGGGAGGTCACCCAAAGGGCCCAACATCTGCTCAAGCTGGTCGGTCTTGAAGGTACTGAGAAGCTGCTGGCAGAAAAATTGAGCGGCGGGATGAAGAGACGCCTTGACTTGGCGATATCCCTCATCACAGATCCCAGTGTGCTCATCCTAGACGAGATAACCACTGGTCTTGACCCGAGCCTCAAGGAGCACATAATGGGGATAATCAGGCATATCAACAAGGAGGGTGTCACGGTCATCTATGCCACACATCAGCTTGAAGAGGTGGAGAGATACTGCAACAGATTGGTCCTGCTGCATAACGGATATGTCCTTGAATCGACGACCCCGGGAAGGCTGAAGAAGCAGATAAAGGATTTTGACGTCATCAAGCTGGAGACGAAGAGCAGGGATTATGAGGTCATCACCGATGATCTCAAGAGATATGACCACAAGATCCATTATTACAGCAAAGATGAGAATTTCCTCTACATATTCACCTCGAACAGCGCCTTAGACATACAGAACTTGACCCACATAATCATGAAACGGGGAGAGGATCTCATCTCGGTGGATCTCGAAAAACCCTCGATAAAGAGGATATTCTCCATCCTCCAGACACACAACATCTGCACACCAGAAGAATATCAGCGGTTTAAAAATGAGAATAATTGAGCTGATCAGGAAGAATTTCCTGAGGATGGCCAGGAACAGGGTATCGACATTGTTGATATTATTATCCCCCCTGATACTGGTCCTGCTGTTGACGATATCATTGGAAGACACGGAACTCCAGAGGATCAACATGGGCTATGTCGGTGCAGAAAACGAGAGCATGCTCGATTTCTTCCTGGACAACATCAGATCAAAGAACATCTTCCTGCAGGAGGAGAAGACCGTCGAGGATTGCATCGAGAGGATGAAGGTCCAGGAGCTGCATCTCTGCCTGCAGTTCCCCAAGGAATCCAACAAGAGGGTGAACATCTACATCGACTATTCCAGGATATCATTGGCCTACCAGCTCCTAGGGCTGCTGGAGCAGAAGACAGAGGAGACAGCTGACCTGCTGAGCTTTGAGATAATCGACAGCCTATTGCTCGACCTCGAACAGATATCAGAGACCATAGGCCAGGAATCCTCCCGGATATCACAGGTCTCATCGCAGGGAGGGGATCTCAAATCGTCCTTGAACAATTCGAAGTCCATCATCAAGGGGCTTGACATAAACGAGACCGCTCTCGGCCTGGACCAGGACCTATCACAGTTCAGGGTGGACCCTGCACTGCTGAATTCATATGAGGGAAGGATAGACGAGATAACCGGGATGCTCCTCGAGAACCTCGACCAGGGCGCAGCAGAGATAGAGAACAGCCGGGATAGCCTGGAGACCCTCAAGTCATTGAGGGACAGGGGACGCGAACAGATCCAGGATGAGATGTCAGCGCAGGATTGCCAGATCAAGAACTTCAAGAATGCCCTGAAGATAAAGGGCAAGAACGTCACGATCGACGGCGATTACACCGGATATGATGTCTCATGCACGATCCTGTACACCCTCTCGGAAACATTCCGGATGTACACAGAGGATATCGATGAGGCCATGCAGAGGCTTGACAGTGTCCACGGCCAGATCAGCGACGGCAGGTCAGAGATCAAAAGCTTCGACAGGGAGAGCGACGGGACTTTCGATTCCCTCAAGGGGAGGGTGACCGAGCTCAACAACGCGATAGATGAGGCCAGCCAGGACCAGGAGCGGTCAAAGGAAGAGATAGCTGGGATCAAGACCATGAGAGAGAGCATAATGAGCGACCTTGAAAGGAGCGAGCAGAGCATCGATGAGGTACTTAGCCAGATAGCCCTGTTCCAGAACAGCACGGAAGGCATCGTCCATGAGCTGGAGACCCTGGGGGATGTGCAGGCGATAGACCTTATCAATCCGCTGTCAATAAAGGCCATGGGCATCAACGAGGACATGTCTACAATAGAATTCTTCTTCCCATCGCTCATCGTGATGCTTGCATTGTTCATATCATTGATCCTGTCCTCTGTGCTGGTCGTCAAGGAGAAATCGTCATCAGCATTCTTCCGCAACAACATACTGCATGTCAATCCCACTCTCTTCATCACAGGCTTCATCATAACCACGACAATACTGGTCACGGTGATCCTGACGCTTGTCTTCCTATTCGCCAACGTCGTCCTCTCATTGAGCCTCTACTACAATTATTGGGTGATACTATTCATCCTCCTAGTCAGCAACATAATATTCTCGCTGATAGGCCTTTTCATCGGATACCTGATGGACAATGAGGAATCTGCCGTGATAACTGCTGTGATCATGTCCACTGTGTTCTTCATCTTCTCAGGCCTGATATTCCCGTTCGAAATCATGAAGCCGGCGCTGGTGAGGATATTCTCATTGAGTCCCTACGTCTTGGCCGAATCCTTGATAAAGAAATCCGTCCTGTACAACATCCCCCTATCGCAGGCGATTGGCGACATGATCCTCCTGGTCATTGAGTTCGTCGTGCTGTTCTTCCTGGTCCTTCTCGCCTATAAGAAGAGCAAGCGGAGATTGTAACAAAAAAATTTATATACTACTGATACGATGATTAAGGCATGAACAAAAAAACCATCGCGACCATGATATTCTTGCTTATTTTCTTATCCGCCTGTATCATACGTACTCCACCCCATGTGGTACCTCGGGATTGGGTGGTAAAGCAATTGACCCAGTGCGGTGATGAGATCACCCCTGAGATGAGTGAACCTGAGATAGTAAGGTATTATATGGAACGAGGGATAACGATTTATGATGTCTTTAAGGAAGAAGTCCTGGCTGTGGACTGCGATGACCTGAACGAATCCTGCGGATGCCTGAGCAATGTCATAATACACCTCCTTGTGAGCGAGGATGACATGATGTATTTCCTGGAGCAGGGCTATGATGGAGAAGGCATCACGGTCGAGAGGCCGCCCGTGGTCGAATAACAGATTTTTTGTGGACGTCGGCAAAACGAAAAATATTTATATCTCCTGTAATTCATCGACGCCATGACATATTATCACTGCTTGGACTTTGCAGCTTTTTCTACCAAGTGGTTTCTTTAATCACCGTCGATATAACCTCCTGCTCGATTCTCGGGATAAGCTCCCGCGTTGAAGCGGCGTGAAATTCGGCGGACGGTTTCTGGAATTTACATAATGGAGGTGAATGAAATGGTAGCGGGAGCTACAGACGGATATTATGAATTGAATCTGGAAGAATTGAGCAGTCATGCGGATCTTGTTGAGAGGGAACCGCCGAACAACAACCTGGAACAGGCCCTGGCTGAGAATCATGGTGTTGCCAAGGAGAACATATTGGTCAGCGACAGCTCGCTCGGCCTGGCCAAGGCGATAATCCAGGGCGTAGACGGCCCTGTGGGCATATTGGTGCCGGACTACCACGAGTACAAGTCTTACTGCCAACAGCCTAGGATGATAGAGATGACAGATGGATTCGACATACCTGAGATATCAGATGTCGAGGCTGTGGTGCTGTCCAATCCAAACAATCCTACTGGGACACATCATGAACTCAGTCAGATTGTAGAGCGAACGCAGAGCCTGTTGATCGTGGATGAGGCATACATCGATTTCATCGGTGAGGAAAGGTCTTTGGCGACGCATTTGAGGAGCAACCTGGTTGTATTGCGCACCTTCTCAAAGTTCTACGGCGTAAAAGTCGGTTATGCTGTAGGGCCGGCAGACTTGCTTCAAAGCATCGATGCCAATAGGCCGGATGAACCAGAGCTGAGGAGGGCCAGGGCGATGCTAGACCATCCGATGAAAGACGAAGCCTGGCAAAATGCCTGCGGCAGAAGACGGTTCCTGAAAGGCATACTCCACGAACTAGGCTGCGAGACCGTCGACAGCTGCACCAACTTCGTGATGGCCAAGAGGCCTTATGGCGACCTCGTCAGGGTGATGAAGGACCTCAACGTCAGGGTATTGGACCTCAACAGGACTGAAGGCATACAGCTGCAGGGCTATTGCGGGGTGGCAGTAGGGTCATACGACCAGCTAATCGAGCTCCAGAGGAGGGTGAGATCATGCCAATACGCGCAGGCACTGTAGATGACCTGATAATCGCCCTGCCAATGATATGTGAGATGATACCTGACAAGGCAGGTCTGACAGCCGAAGACGTAGTGAGACGGCTCGAAGGCAGGAAGTACGGGATCCAGGTCTATGAGAACGGCATCAAAGGGATCCAGGTGTGGTATGAAGACAAGGGAGAGCTGTACCTATGGCTCGGCGCTGTGGCAGAGCAAGGAAAGGGATTGATGAGGCAGATGCTCGAAGAGCTTGATAGTGAGACGTCCTACAAGCGATGGCATGTCAAGGTCAAGAATACCTACGGCCACGCCATGAGCCTACTGAAGGGATTTGGGTTTGAGGAATACGGCAGGGAAGGGAAAGTGGTTTATCTGGAAAAGAAAATCCTTAAATAGTTGTACGGCTGGATACCCTCCATGGTAAAAAAGGAGGACCTGCTCGGCAAGAGCTATAAGAAGATTATTCCTCGGGCCCTGATGTGGGCTGTACCAATCTCTGTCCTGTCTTTGTCTTCG
>JAHIVG010000041.1 GCA_018816705.1 Nanobdellota archaeon | reverse complement strand
GTAGACAAGGAGAAGCCCCATCCGGAAGTGCTATTTAAGGTTCTGAAGCATTTCAAAGCCAAAGATGCCTGGGTTGTGGAGGATTCTGAAACAGGATTAGAGACTGTCAAAGCTGCTGGCTTGAGGACAATCCTTTTCAGGCATGGGTTTAACAAGGATCTGAACGCAGATTATATTATCAATGACTTCTCAGAGCTCACTTCAATCGTAGATTGAGCTCGTCCAGCTGCTCATTAGTCACGGTTGACGGCGCGTCCATCATCGGTTCTCTCGCTGCCTTGTCTTTCGGGAAGGCAATGACCTCCCGTATGGATTCCTCGCCCATTATGACCATGAGCAGCCTGTCTAAGCCCGGAGCTATGCCTCCGTGGGGCGGCACGCCGTATTTGAAAGCCTCTAAGAAGTGCTCGAATTCCTTCTTCTGCTGGTCTGTGAACCCGATGAGCTGGAATATCTTCTCCTGCAGCTCCTTGTCATGTATCCTGATGCTGCCACCACCGACTTCGAAGCCGTTGAGCACGAGGTCGTGCTGGTATGATTGTGCTTTCCCCGGGTCGGTGTCAAGCAAGTGCAGGTCTTCCTCCTTCGGAGCCGTGAACATGTGATGAGACGGTGCCCATTCCTTGCCCGCGCCGTAGAAGTAATCATCTTCTGTCTGCTTGACGAACAGCGGGAAGTCGACCACCCAGCAGAATGCCAGCTCGTCCTTGTCCTTCTTGTCCTCCCTCAGGTCAGGGCAGTCAGTGCCATATTCTTTCATGGCTTTGTCATGGCTCAGCCTGGGGAAAGGCTTCTTGGATATCTTCTTGTCCGGGAAGACCTTCTCCACCATCTTTATGAACAGGTCCTCTGTTAGTTTGAGGATGTCTTCTTGGGTGACGAAGCTCATCTCCATGTCGAGCTGATAGAACTCTCCGGGAGCTCTGTGGGCTCTAGCTGCTTCATCCCGGAAGCAGGGGGCTACCTGGAAGTACCTGTCCATCCCGGCTATCATGAGTATCTGCTTGTACTGCTGAGGCGACTGCGGCAGCGCGTAGAACTTGCCCTTGTGCATCCTTGACGGGACGAGGAAGTCTCTTGCACCTTCGGGGGTTGATTTTGTCAGTATGGGTGTCTGTATCTCGAGGAAGTCTTTCTTGTCCAGGTATTCCCTTATGAACTGTATGGCCTTGTGCCTTAATTCCAAGTTCTTGGTCATCTTTGGCCGTCTGAGGTCGATATACCTGTATTTCAGCCTGGTCTCTTCTGTGGACTCGACTGACTCATCCAGCTCCATGGGCAGTGGCTGGGCCTCGCTGAGGACCTCTATGCTCTCCGCTTCCAGCTCGACTTCGCCTGTGGAGAGCTCTTTCTTGACCTGGTTGTCTGGTCTCTTGTTGACCTTGCCATGGATCTTCAGCACGCTCTCCCGCTTCAGCTCCCCAAGCTCAGAAGTCAGCTTCGGGTTGACGAACACCTGGGTTATTCCGTACCTGTCCCTGATGAGTATGAAGCTTATCTTCCCTTGTATCCTTTGCGCGTCGAGCCAACCGCAGAGCGTTGCATTCTTGCCAGCGTCATCGGCCTTGAGCTCCCCGCATGTGTGTGTCCTGAGCATAATGGCTCATGAACCCGTTGCGCTATAAAAAACTTTTGGAGAATTATACCCCATGAAATTCCTTATACCTTTCAAATACCGCCTTTGTATCAGGGGCAAAGGGGTTCTTAGCCATGAAGCCTTCTACCTTCTCAAGCGGCATGAAGAATCCCTCGTCGATCTCACCGTCCCTGAACTCTATCAGGCCATCATAGATAGCTGAATAAACATGAAAAAAGTTGCTGGTTTTGTCATCCTTGTATCTGTACTTGAACAGGAACTTTGGTTCTGCATCGCCGATCCCAAGCTCCTCTGCAAGCTCTCTCTTTGCTGCTTCGTCAAAGCTCTCTCCTGCGCCGACTACGCCTCCGCAGAAGATATCATAGACACCTGGGAATACATCCTTCTCCAT
This sequence comes from Nanobdellota archaeon, assembly GCA_018816705.1. Classification (GTDB taxonomy): domain Archaea; phylum Nanobdellota; class Nanobdellia; order Woesearchaeales; family JAHIVG01; genus JAHIVG01. The sequence goes on along the minus strand of JAHIVG010000041.1, from coordinate 12,266 downwards.
CGACCTCTTATGTATGAAGACCTCGCCTTTGGAATTGAACACCAGTATGACCGTGCTCTTGTGGCGGAGGTTCTCTTCCCTCATCACGCTCCTCGGCACTATCCTGAGCACCTTCCCTTCGTCGTCCACGACCTCTACCTGTTCTTCCATGATGATGCCCTTATCGCTAAAAATACCTATCCTCTATCCTCGCCTCGTCTTCGGTCCTGAAATTGCCGACTGCATAACCATAACCAGAGTTATACGGGCCATTGCCGTTGAACATGTGCACCATATCTGACACAATGTCTGTGATGCCCCTATCATCCTTGAACAGCTTGGCATCAAGGACCTGGGAAGTGCCGAACAGCTCCAGGACGCTGTCGATCAATCTCCTCATGTCCGCCGCGTCTTCCAACTCCCCGATATCATAGACCAGCAGCCTTAGGTAATCCCTATCTGGATGGAAAGGCCCTCTTCCCCCGATCGGGATGACTTCTTTTGTCAGCACTGCAGCACGGTTCTTTCTCATGTTGGTGAGGAGTGCCTGTCCTGTATATATCTGTTTCTATCAGATTTCCTTGTCATAATAATAGAACCTCTTCCCCCTCTTGTAGCCCATCCTCTCTGCAAATCTCTGCATCCTCCGGTTCCCGACTTCGGTGAAGAAATTCATCGATGTCAGGCCGAGCTTCCTGCAATGGGCCTCCGCATGCCTGTACAATGCTGTGCCTACCCCCCTCCCCCTATGTTCAGGATGCACCACCAAGTTCGCGATATACCCGAATGAGCGGTCTTTCCATGCCTCTCCTATTATGGTCCCGATAATATGGCCTTTATCCATATACACAAAGATGAAATTCACAGGATGCATGATATAAGCCTTGATGAAATCCTTTGACAATGAAAAATCTGCTCTCGGCCTCAGCTCCTCAGAGCTGTTTATGAGCTTCCAGAGCTCTTCAACATCCTTCGCAGCGGCTTTCCGTATCATTTCCTGAAATACTCCACGCTTATCTCCCTCTTCAATGTGTCATACGCCCTTGATATATCCTTGTCTTTTAGTATGAGCGTCGCTTCAGTCTCAGTGTTGACGATGTCAAATATGGTTATGTTCTCTATCGTCAGCGCCTTCGTGATCGCAAAATAGAACCCAGGCACAGGGATGCATTCAGTTGGAATCTTGATAGAGATAGAGGCCATGTTCCGCCCCACTCTCTTCACCCTCTCACCCTTCAGGGCCTGGAGGAATCTCTTCAGGTATCTCTCGTTGCTTATGATGAGTATCTCGTAGTTGCCGTGGATTATGTTCAGGGTGTCGCCGGTGCTGAAGTCTACTATCTCATATAGCTGGACCAGCTTCCTGTACACTGTCCGTGTCTTGGGCAAGGAGATCTCGAACAGGTTGGATTTGACCACTAGATCTGTCTTCCTCGTGAGCTTGACCTTGTGATACATCTCTCTGGCGCTGCCCTCGACATATCGCCGGATGGCCATTGATATCGCTGAGGTCTTCACCTTGCCCAAGTCCTTCTCGATATCCGGCTTGAGGAACTCCGCCAGGGCGCCGATATTCACGAGGCCTTTCTCTAGGGCTTCATGTACGAACGGTTTCTCCTGCAAGAGCTTTTTTGTGAGATGGCTTACGGTTACCATAACAATTCATTCCCAAATATGTTAATATTTTAACATTAGGTTATAATACTATATATAATTTTCGCTCTGACAGGGTGTTAAACGATGACAATAGCACATATTGACAGAGAACTAGCAGACATGATTCAACAATACGCGATGCATCTGGACCCGGAAGGTTCAGTCACCGTCAGTCCAGCATTGATCAAATCAGGCGAATTTTTTCATGCGAAAGCGGTCAGGAGAGTCGACGGCCGGGATCAGACAGAGATATATTTGGTCCAGCCGGGCGAAGAAGGCTATTACATGGCCAAGCACGAGGCCCGCGAACCAGGACAGCCGATGAATATACACACAGTCAGGCAATGCGAGCCTGTTACCAAGTAGACCTTGGTTTGAATTATATTGGTTCCTTGGAAGCTTGACGATTCTTGACGCAATTGGGTGCAATAATATGAAATGCCTTGATTTAAACCGTGAAATGATGCCAGGCGGCGCGATTTACCATATCGCTGATGAAGGGGATGGCAGCATCCTCCTTGGCTTAGGATTATGGGACAGGGTCAATGAGCCTCATACACTCCAGGTCAAGAACAGGACTATGGGGCAGGTTGTTAGGGTTAGCGAAGAAGATGAAATATTGGTTAGGTCTACAGAGCTGAGCAGCATAGTCTATCAGGTTATCCCTGTATGCGATGAAAGGATCTTTGTGGGTTGTAGGGATGGCACGTCCTATTTTCTCAATCCCGATTTATCCATGCAGAGGCCGTTGGATCTCTGCAGTAAGGGTTTCTATTCGACAATCATAGATGATGATATGCTTGTGGCAACAATGAGGCAAGGATCAGTGCTGTTCTTCAATCTTGAGTCAGAAGAATCAAAAATCGTTCAGGTAGTGGATCCGAACATCCGTGTCTGGCCGATAGCCAAAGACGGAACCAGGTATATCGTTGGATCTTACAGGGGGGATCTTGCGATTATAGAAGATATGAAGGTCATGAAGAGCATAAAAGCCGATGAGAGAGCACCTATCTGGACGATTGATCACTTCGATAATAGGTACTTCGTCGGAACAGGCAAGGGTGAAATGATTGCCTTTGAAAAAGATCTTGAAAGCAGGACCTTGATGTATAACAATGAAAGCCCTTTAACCTCAAGCGCGATATTGAATCCTCAACAGATTGCATTAGGCAATCTGCACGGTGACATCCATGTTTTGAGCATTGGCAGCGCTGCCGCTCATTTCCCAAACCCTAAAAAGGAAAAGGCCAATACCATCTGGAGCATGGCTCCTGATGTTGAAAAAGGAATATTGAGGGTAGCGTATTCAAATGGTCAGATGCGCATTTATACGCTGACCTGATCCACGATGAGTGGCGCCGATGGGTGATCAGGCGGTTATATCCACGACTTTCAGCTTGAACTTCAAGACTTTCCCTGCCAGCGGCGGGTTGAGGTCGATCGAGACTTCCGTGTCAGAGATGTCGACGATCTTCGCTGGCAGCTTCATCCCGTTGGGCAACGCCATGACCAGGAACATCCCCACCTTTATCTCCTTGTCCTTCGGCAGCTGGTCTTTCGGCATCTTCTTCACGAACTCCGGCTTGTGCTCCCCGTAAGCATCCGCAGGCTGGAGCGTTATCTCCTTCTCCTCGCCTTTTTTCATTCCTGTTACGGCCTTCTCAAAGCCTGGCATGACGAGACCTGCCCCGACCTCGAACTCTAAGGGTTTTCCGTGCTTCTCTGAGCTGTCGAAGACGGTTCCATCCTCCAGCATGCCTGTATATTCGACCTTGACCTTGTCTCCTTTCTTGATGACCATGCTTATCATCTCCCTTCGCAAAACAAGCCAGAACCCATTCGACGAATGCTTAAGGTCTCAAGAAGAGATTATTTAAGTTTTTGGTCTTATCGATGGTAGCCTGTCCGGTGCTTCCCGGTCTTCCTCTGGCGCTGCGAATGGTTTTCCACATCCCCTTTCTTTCAGGCCCTCATAGAAGCTAATCTCCATCACCTATCTTCAGCTTTGACCTCAGCCAAATCAGGGCCACTGCGCTTGACACGACAGCACTAGTCACCATCGCTGCCGCAACCGAGAGGTATCCTAAGCCGAGCACAAAGACGAAGACATATGCTAAAGGTACGGCCACCACAAGCACCCTCACAAAGTTCATTACCAAACCTGGTATGCCTTTACCCATCCCTTGCATGGTCCTTGTTGTGATAAGGACGACTGCCATAAGGGGATAAGTGAGGACGTCTATCCTGAGATAGGGTACACCAATGGTGAGCAACTCTGGATCTGATGTGAATATCCGAAAGAAGATTGATGGGAAGACAAACAATAACAGTCCCATCACTGAAGAGAATAAGACTCCCACCTTAAGGGCATACCATGCTATCATTCTCATGAGATCATATCTTTTTGCGCCGAAGAACATACCCACCATTGTCATCGTGGCCAATGAGAATGCAACCACTGGCATTGTAGAGACGCTCTCAAGGCGGAGCGCGAGTCCGCTTGCCGCAACATATTTAGTGCCGAAGTGGGCCATGAAGCGGTTTATGAATATCAAATAAACAGATATCAAGAGCATGGTGAAGCTTGCGGGCAGACCGACCTTAAAGATATCCTTGACCAAATGGAAGGAGTATTTAAAGTGACGCAAGCTTATACGCAGATAAGACCTCCTAACAAAGTGAATGAAGATTGTCAGTGAAAGGAGGAATGCGCAAACTGTAGCTATGGCAGCTCCTCTTACCCCAAAGCCTAACCAGTATATGAAAATGGGATCAAGAATAATATTGAATAACAGGGCTGTCACCATGATCATCATCGGCGTCTTGGTATCTCCCTGCGCTGAGAACACGCTATTAAGGATGAAGGAAGGGAACATGAAGAATATTCCCACAAGGATTATGCTCATATAATCCATCGCAAGCTTCAATACTGTGCCTTCTGCACCAAGTATCCCAAAGATTGGTTCCAGCAAAAGCAATCCAAGGATGAACAGCACTACTGCTGCCCCTAGGGAGATGAAAAGCCCGTGAATGGCTATATTTTCCGCTGCAGCCCTGTTTTTTTCGCCTAGATATCGAGAAATCCTGGATGACATGCCCGTTGCAATGCCTACGTTGATTGCCAGAAGAATAAAGAACAGCGGGTAAGAGAATGTCAATGCCGCAATCGCCTCTGCCCCGAGCCTGCCCACGAAGGCCGTGTCAATGAAGTGGTACATTGTCTGCACGAGCATGGCGATGACTATCGGTGCAGCCAGCTTGAACAGGCTCTTCCTCGGCTGCCTTATGAACTCTTCGACCTTGTTCTTCATCAGGATTGGGCCTGGGAGTTGGTTTATAAATTATTAGAATTCGATCAGCTGTATTGGGTATCTCAGCCAGTTGAAGGCCATGACGATGCCTTCCCTTATCCCGAACGGTATCTCGGAATAGAAGTGGTTTCCTGTCACCAATGCATCCGCCTTATACCCGTCCAGGTCATTGAGATTGTTTTGCATGATGTTTCCCATCACTGATGTCTTGCCAGAGCTGTCCAGCCAGACCCCGGTCTTATGGCCCCTTATGAGGTTCTGCGTCAGCTTGACCCTGTCATCGTTTGCAATGAATATCCCGAAGTTAGCGTTTGATATTATGTTCTTATGGATGCTCACCTTGTTGTCATAGGAGAGCAGCACGTTGGTCTTGCCCGAGCCTTGTATCATGTTCCCGCCGATGAGCATGTCCTCGCTCCTGAGCGCATCGATGCCGAATGACTCGCTGTCAAGGATGAAGTTGCCTGAGATCACTGTGTGGTTGGATCCCTTTATGTTGATGCCTGTGAGGCAGTCCGTCAACACGCTGTTCTCTAAGGTCAGCCATCTGCTGTCCTTGCCCTCCACGCAGAACTTGCTGTTGGCCACCTTACTAGATGACAGCCTGACCATCTCGCTGTTGCTCACGACTACTCCTCTGTCAGTATCCTTTATCTCTAGCCCTGACGCATGTATGTCTCCGCTGTATATTACATTGACCCCCATTGTGGAGTCCGATATCTTCAGGTCGTCCATTGCCACTGCTGCCGAGCCTTCCAGCCTGACTGCAGTCTCACTGGTATCGAATTCACCGTCTGATATCATCAGGTCGTTGGCTCCGACTGCCCATATGCCCCTGCCGACATCCTTCATGGTCACGCCTTGGATCACGGTCCTCACCGTCCGGCTCAGGCCGATGCCCACGGTGGAAGTCTCAATCGTGACATCCTCGATGACTATATCCTCATCCCATTGCGATTGTATCGCGACTCCGAAGTCCCGCAGGTTGCAGTTCCTCACCTGGCCCTGGTTCCCGACTATGGTGATGCCGACATTGTTCATCGCGTGGTCACCGTTTATCCAATGTTCCTGGCAGTCGAGCGATGCACCGTGAGCCAGCCTTATGCCTTCGAAGCAGTGGAGGTCTTCTGTCACTGTCTCGTTCCCTATGACGATGTCTCCGCAGCGTGCGGCGCCGACTACCTGGATCGCCAGCAAAGCCACCACAAATAAGAGTAACTTCTTCATAGTGGAGATGGAGAATAGTAGTAGGTATATATTATTTACGATTTCTTCAGTATCTCAACCTTTCCTTTCACCAGCTGCTTGAAGCGCTGGGCATCATCTTCCTTGCCAACGATGCTGCCGTAGTGCATGGGTATCGAGATCTCCGGCTGTATCATGTTGGCTGCCTGGGCAGCCTCTTCCGCTGTCATTACATACGTTCCTGAGACCGGCAGCAATGCCACATCCGCCTTGATATCTTTCATCTCAGGTATGAGGTCTGTGTCGCCAGCGTGGTATATCCTCTTGCCGTTGACAGTGATCATATAGCCCACCCATTCGTTCTCCTTGGGATGGAAGTCCTTGTTTGTGTTGTACGCTGCCACTGTCTCTATCATCATGTTGTTTACCTTGATCTTCTTGCCGGGCTCGACGAGGGTGACCCCTCTGGCCTTCACATCGCTGAGTTTGCTCTGGCAGTCTGGCGGCGCAAAGATGAGTGTCTCTGCGGTGGATATCTTCTTTATGTCCTCGACGCTGCAATGGTCGAAGTGCTCATGGGTCAGGAGGATCATGTCTGCCGGCTCGTCTGTTGTCAGCTTGAACGGATCTATATAGATAGTCTTGTCTGCCTTGATCCTGTAAGCTGCGTGGCCGAGCCATTCCAGGGTGATTCCATCGATCTCCATGTTGTTCACCTCAGGTCGTAGAGGACTTCCTCGACCTTCTTGAGGTTCCACTTGATGGAGTCGTATTTCTTCCTCAGCTGGCCGTTGGCGAAGTCGAAGCGTATGAACTGCCCTTCCAGCGCCTGGAGGAAGCTGAGAATCCGTTCTACTTCTGCTTTCTTCCTGGCTGTTGCCAGCCTCACTGCCCTTCTCGCCAGCTCCCCGGTCAGGTCGCACAGTCCCATCAGGTAGTCACTGCTATTGACCCCTAACCCTGTCCTTGACGGCAGTGCCTTGCCATGAAGGAAGGCCTTATATGTCATCGCTTCCACATATTCTTGCATGGCTGCGCTGTGCATGCCCTCGTGCCTGAGATTGTCATGCTTCCGTGTGATTACATCCAGCTCCCGCTTGGCCTTCTCTGCCTTCGTGGAGGCTGCCTTCTGGTCCCTGTGCAGGGCATAGATCAATTGCTTGGATTCCTTGAGCACTTCCCGGCTCTTCCTGATCAGGCTCTCTCTGAGCTTGTCATACCTGTCCATCCCATTGAGGATGCTGTCGAATTCTTTCTTGTTTATCATGCGCTTAAGAGATTATCCGCGCTTTAAAAAGGTTTCTGAGGGATAGGATACTTAGCGCCTGCTACACCCCGCCGGGTTTAAATGTCCGAAAATTCAAGAAATTTTCGATACATTTAAATACTTAATAGTGGATTTTCTATACTAGTATGGCGGAGGAATCTGTATTTCGAGGTGTAATAGGCTTCCTTGACCAAATAGGTGTCTATGATGTGGTCCTCCCGTTACTCCTCGTTTTCACCATCGTGTTCGCGATCCTTGAGAAGACCAAGATACTCGGTACAGAAGAGATAGACGGCAAGAAGTACACCAAGAAGAACCTCAACGCTATGACTGCCTTCTCGATATCATTCCTGGTCGTGCTCTCCAAGTTCCTCGTCTCCCTGATAAATACGGCAGTGGCAAACATCACGCTGCTGCTCCTCGTATCAGTCTGTTTCCTGCTGCTGATTGGCAGCTTCTATAAGGAGGATGAGGATGTCTTCCTCGAGGGCGGCTGGCGCAAGTTCTTCATGGTCCTCATGTTCATCGGCGTGGTCTTCATATTCCTGGGCTCTGCCGGCTGGATAGAGCCCGGTGCGAAGTGGATAGCCGACCACTGGGACACCAACTGGATCGGGTCGATAATACTGGTCATAATCGTCATCATATTGATGGTCTACATCACCAATGACAGGAGTGCTCCTGCAAAATCAGTGAAGAAAGAGGAGTAAGATTAATATACTACCTCTCCAATAAGATAAATACATCCCAAAAAGGAGGTCATGATAATGGCAACAAGTGCTTGGAACCTTGAAGAGTTCATCGAGCTAGTGGAATCTTGGGGACTCATGGATGTGCTGTTGCCGTTCCTTCTTGTGTTCATCCTTCTTTTCGCAATACTCCAGAAGTCAAAGCTGCTGGGCGACAGGAGGAAGAACTATAATCTCGTACTGTCTTTGATCATGGGCTTGATGGTGGTCATCCCTCACGTAACGCATTCATATCCCAGCGATAACTGGGACCCTGTGGTGATCATGAACCAGGCCCTGCCCACAGTGTCAATAATCATCGTCGCAATAGTTATGATGCTCATCCTGCTCGGCATATTCGGCGGCGAAGCGCACCTGTTCGGGGCGGCGCTCGGAGGCTGGATATCCTTCATATCATTTGTCCTCATACTCATCATTTTCGGGGCCGCTGCTGGCTGGTGGGATGGATGGTGGTGGATCAACGACTCTTTAGGGGCCGAGCTTGTCGCGATAGTAGTGATAATACTCGTCTTCGGGATAATAATAGGTTTCATCACCAATGACGCTGAGGATCGCGAGAAATCCACCTACATGCAACGCTTGAGCGATGACCTCCGCAATGTGTTCGGTGGTGGCAAGGGCAGCTGACCATGGCAACGGTCATGGACCTTGGACTGCTTGAATTCTTCAAACCGATAATATCCATTGTTCTCGTAGCAGCCTTGGCTTACGGCCTGTTCTCTTACACCAAGATATTTGGGGATAACAAGGGGCTCTATGCCTTGATCGCCATATTCATCGCCCTCATACTTGCTATAGTGCCTGCCCTGAACGATCTCGTGGCCACCATGCTTCCCTGGTTCGTGGTCTTCTTCATATTCGTCGTCTTCCTGCTGATGGGGTACAAGCTCTTCGGCGCGAAGGATGAGGATTTCCGTAAGGTCGTCACAGGCAACAGGGCTGTTGTCTACTGGATGATATTCATCGCCATCCTGATACTGCTGGGCAGCATCGGAAAGGTCTTCTTCACAGCAGCTGAGGATATCGAGGCTACCGGCAACCATAGCAGGATCCAGACCGGCGAGGTCGGCGGCACCGGCGAGGACGCGTTCTGGGCCACCATAGTGCACCCGAAGGTCCTGGGCCTGATCATAATAATGCTCATATCGGTATTCACTGTGATTACCCTGGCAGGGAGCAAGAATTAGGCATTATTGCTGCACTATCTCTTCTTCTTTATGTCTTTGGTGATGCGGCCGAGCTCTGAGACGTTCTCTGTCAATGATGGTAATATCTTCTGGAAGACCTGTTCCATGGCCTTTATGTCTGACCCGAGGTTGGTGATGTTCTGGTCATAATCACCTATCTTGCCGAGCACGCCCTGGTGGAGCTGGTTGAACTTCTCCTCCATGTCCTTGAAGCGCTCTTCCATCTCGGCCAGCTTCTGGTCGGTGCGTTCCTTCCACTCCACCACCTTGTTTACGCTCTTGACCAGGTCGTTCCATTTCTCGTCGATAATGGCCTCGGCTATCTCCTCTATCCTTTCCTCGGTCCCACCCATGGATGGGCCTGACATCTGCATCGGGTTCTCTGGAGGAGGCATACCCATCGCTTCCGGAGGCAGCCCTTCCACTGATCCCTTGACATCTGCCTGGTTCATGGCATCGAAGACCTGGTTGGGCGGGTAGCCTTGCTGCTGCAGTGACTGGATGATCTGGTTGTTGGAAAGCCCTTGCTGCCTCAATGCGAGCACTGCTTCCACAGGAGCTGCATAGGGTGGTGGCATCCCAGGAGAAGGAGGCATCTGGCCGTACGGATCAGGAGGCATCTGTTCAGAAGGCATGGGGTCAGGCGGCCCTTGCGGCCTTTTGTCCCCTTTTTTTCCGAAGCTGAATAGCGCCATGGATATAATCTGTTGCCTGAACGTATTTAAAGCTTTCGCATCGAGCTGTCCCTCTAAGGCCCCTCCACCAAAACCCATAAAAACAAACCCGGACTACCCCCCCTTTAAAGAGGTGGGAGTGATATCATGACTTCAGATACTCAGGAAGTGGACTTGAACGCGCAACCGCCGCAAGGCATGGATGAATTATCATGGCAGATTGCACGGTATACTTATCTGAACGGTGAGGCAGGCAAGCCTTTCGAACGCGACCCTGATTTCCCTGATCCAGGAGTGCAATCCTTTAATATCGTAACTGTCTTGGAAGACGGGAGGGAGTTGTCTGTTGAGTTGAGGGATTCGAGCCCTGATCCCCATAACAAGCCCAGCCTCAATTCATTTCTGGTTATGAACCTCCTCCCAGTCAAGCCTGACCAGATCGGATACCGAACAAGCGAGTTCAATCTAGTAGGTAGGTATAATGGTTTCGAGATATTAGGCATTCTTGACGGTAAGTCCCCAGACAGTCGCAAAATCCTCCTGTGCAGACAAGACGGATTACAGCAGGGCGTATAATCATGTCAGGAGAATTGTGAGGGACCATCTGTTAAGCCAGGGACCGGGGCAACAATAATTTTACAATTTCTTTTTTATATATCCTATTAAGTCTTCCTTCTTGATCCTTTCCTGCTTGGTAGAGTCCCTGTGCCTCACCGTGACGCTCTTGTCCTCCAACGAGTCGAAGTCGATGGTGATGCAGAACGGTGTGCCGATCTCATCCTGCCGGGCATATCTCCTGCCTATGCTGCCTGACCTGTCATATGTGCTGTTGAACTCTTTGCGGAGCTCTCTGTGTATCTCTTCTGCCATGGCCAGCAGGCCGGGCTTGTTGGATACCAATGGGAACACGGCCACCTTGACCGGAGAGATGCTCGGGTGCAGCTTCAAGACGATGTTGCCGCGCTCCTTGTCATCTTCGTATGCGTCGAACAGGAATGCCAGCATGGCCCTCTCTATCCCTTGGGATGGCTCTGCTGCGACGTGAGGCACTACCTTCTCCTTAGTCTCCTCGTCGAACAACCTCAGGTCTTTCTTCGAGACCTTCATGTGCTGGTCCAGGTCGAACGTAGACCTGTCTGCGTCGCCATGTATCTCTTTCCAGCCGAATGGGAACTTGTATTCGATGTCGAAGCAGGCCTTTGCGTAATGTGCCAGCTCGTCCTTGGTGTGTTCCCTCAGCCTGAGGTTCTCAGGCTTTATCCCGTGTTCGAGGAACCATCTGTAGAATGATGCCACCCAGTACGCGTGCCACTTGCTCTTGAAGACCTTATTCTCGACAAGGTCTTTGATGGTATGGCTTGCAAGGTCCTTCTTGCTTTCTGTGAGGATCTGGACCTTCATGTCAGCTACCTCTTTGAAGCACGGGCATTCTGTCTTCTTCGGGTGCGTGAAGTATTCTATCTCGAACTGTTCGAACTCCCTTGTCCTGAACAGGAAGTCCCTGGGTGAGATCTCATTCCTGTAGGCCTTGCCTGCCTGGGCTATGCCGAAGGGCAGCTTCACCCTGGCGATGTCTACTATGTTCTTGAAGGCTGTGAATATGAGCTGGGCTGTCTCCGGCCTCAGGTATGCCTGCACAGCTCCTGCTGGCCCGACCTGTGTGTTGAACATGAGGTTGAACTGTTGGCCCATGCTTAGCGGGCCTTTGCATTTCGGGCAGTGGATCTTGTGCTTGACTATGAGGTTCTCGAGCTGTTCCACGCTCAGCCCATCAGCGGATATCTGGACAGCATCCTCTATCAATGTGTCTGCCCTGAACTTCTCCCTGCACCTGTCGCATCCTACCATTGCGTCCATGAAGCTGGCAGTGTGGCCTGATGCCTCCCACACCTTCGGGTGGGTTATCGTGGCGCCGTCCATGCCGACTACGTCATCCCGTCCCTGCACAAAGCTCTTCCACAGCTCTGCCTTGATGTTGTTCTTCAGCTCCACCCCCATAGGTCCGAAGTCATAGAACCCTGAGAAGCCGCCGTATATCTCTGAGGTGAGGAATGCGATGCCTTTCTTCTTGCAGAACGTTGCCATCTCTTCAATGGATATCATGGTCAGAATGGATTCGAGATGGTTTATTAATGTTTCTTTTCGGGGGGGTTTGTAGAAAATCTATATGCAAAAATTCATTTTTATCCGTTCAATGCTGAGGTATCCAGCTGAAATATGCTGACAATATGATTAACGGATAAAAATGAAAGTGATTT
>JAHIVG010000040.1 GCA_018816705.1 Nanobdellota archaeon | reverse complement strand
AGTTCAGGAAGAGGCATTCTGCGATGCGTAAATATAAGGCTTTATGGAGTCGTGGTAAGTTCTTTCGAAGTGTTGGTTCAGTGACTAGTGATGCAATATCGCATTACATTAATGATAGTCATCATACTAGTCGGATACCGCAATCTCAAGAAAAGCTTGTGTAGCGCGGACCCGCCCCGAAGGGGCGGCAGAAACTGTGGGCTTTAGCCCGCAGAGGTCCGCGCGTGTATTATTCTCATAGGGCCTTGCCCCTCCAAAACCTTTTTATACTGCGGGGGATTTGTTAAGGGCATGAAATTCATGTCAATCCAGGAGGCAATGGACAAGGGCAAGGGCAAGGTCTCGATACGGGGCTGGGTCTACAGGGAGCGCGGCTCGAACAAGCTCAAATTCATCGTTGTGAGGGACGCGAGCAACATCATCCAGTGCGTCATCGACTCCGGGCACAGGGACTGGGAAGTTGCGAAGAGCCTAAGCATAGAGGCATCGGTCGAGATCACAGGCACAATAAAGGAGGACAAGCGCGCCCCCACGGGCTACGAGATCCACATAGAGAACCTCAACCTTGTAGGGGAGTCAGACACCTACCCTATCACCAAGGACCAGAGCCCTGAATTCCTGCTGGACAAGAGGCACCTATGGATAAGGTCAAGGAAGCTCACCGCAGTGATGAAGGTGAAGCATACTGTGCTGCAGGCCTTCCGCGAGTTCTACATTGAAAAGGGATTCTTCGAGATGCCCCCGCCCATACTGCAGCCGAACCAGTGCGAAGGCGGCTCGACGCTATTCGAGGTCAAGTACTACAAGCAGAAGATATTCCTGTCGCAGTCATGGCAGCTCTATGCCGAAGCCGCGATATTCGGGCTGGAGAAGATATTCTGCATCTCACCATGCTTCCGGGCTGAGAGGTCAAAGACCTCAAGGCACCTATCTGAATTCATGATGGCAGAGATGGAATCTGCGTGGATGGACTTCGACGGCCTCACCGGATCAGCTGAGGAGGTTGTCGCATTTATCGTGCAGCGAGTGGTTGAGAAGAACGCAGCTGAACTGGAGCTGCTCGGCCAGGACATAAGCAAGCTCAAGAAGATAAAGGCACCTTTCCCGAGAATGACATACAGGGAAGTGCTGGCGCTGCTGAAGGAGAAGGAAGGCCTTGACATAAAATTCGGCAAGGACCTGCGCACGATAGAGGAAGACAAGATAATGAAGCACTTCGACAAGCCGCTCATAGTCACACATTATCCCAAAGAGATAATGGCGTTCTACAAGCAGGAAGACCCGAAGAAGCCGGGTACGTGCCTATGCCTGGACATGCTCGCCCCGGAAGGCTACGGCGAGATTATCGGCGGCAGCCAGCGTGACACCGACATAGAGAGCCTGAAGAAGTCATTGAAGGCGCAGGGCGAGGACCCGAAGGACTACGACTGGTATATGGACCTGAGGAGGTTCGGATCCGTGCCGCACGCGGGCTACGGCCTGGGCGTGGAGAGGGTGGTGGCTTGGCTGTGCAAGCTCGACAACATAAAGGACGCGATACCTTTTCCCAGGACCATGCTAAGGTGGACACCTTAAGGCACGATCAGGTTCAACGCTTTCGGCACCACTTTTATCTTCGCAGGGGTCGTCCCGATATATTCGCCATCTGCCTGCATCCTGACAGGACGGGCTGACTTGATGATGACCTCCTTGGCCTGGTGGTAATCGAGATCAGGCATATCGAGGTGCTTGCCCTTCTTGGTCGTGAAGACGCATCTGATAGTGTTTATGAGGTCAGCGCTCTTTACGACGTTTATGTCGAGCAGGCCATCATCGACCTTGGACTTCGGGAAGAGCCGCCAGTCACCTGGGTATCTGGAAATGTTGCCGATAACGACCCAATAACCACCCGGGACCCTCTTTCCATCTATCTTCAACACCATCTTCACGGGCTTGGTCTCGATGAACTTCTTGATGCCATACATGATGTATAACGGCACGACAAGCTCGGCCTTGCCACCGGAGAGATTCTTGATGTCCTGCGACTTGTAGAAATCATGGACAATCCCTGCATCGAACCCCAGCGACGCGAATCCGATGAAATAATGCCTGTTGATCATGCCCAGGTCTATCTGCCTGGTCTTGCCCTTGATTATGATTTCACAGGCCTTGACAGGATTGGATGGGATATTGAATTCCGAAGCGAAACAGTTGGCTGTGCCCACGGGGATTATCCCCAAATTGCACCTGGACTTGGCCAGGCCGTTGGCGATATGGTTGACAGTGCCGTCCCCTCCCATGGCTACGACAGTCTTATATCTCTTGCTTGCTTTCCTTGCCGTGTGATAAAGGTCCTTGAAATCCTTCGAGATATGGATGGAGACCTCGAAACCGTTCTTGTTGAGGGTCTTCAGAATGGTATTTAGGGCGATGAGCTTCTTGCCGCATGCAGAGGACGGATTGACAATGAGCTTGAGCCTTTTCATCCTATAGGGAGTAATTGAGGACTGTTTTTAAATATTACTATTAGCTGAAGCCCTGGGTGATTATCAGCCTATAGACATCCACGTTGCCAAGGACGAAGGTCTCGACAATGGCGCCTGCAAAAAGGATGAAGAGCGCTACCCAGAACAGGGTCAGGTTGTATATCAGCACCATGGACATCTTGTCAGAGAGGGCCTTTTCCTTATAGATGGCCTGGGATATCATGCTGCCCGCTATGGTGGCCATTATGTAAGCAAATATCTCCAGGAGGCCATGAGGCAGGGTAGAGACGAATATCAGGACGTAATACAGGAAGGGGTTCTTGCCCATATTCATGGCAGCGGTCCTTGCAAGATCGCCGAAGATCGTGCCCCAGACAGACGAGTTCCAGACCAGGAATATGATGGAGCCGTTGCCCAACAGCAAGGATATGAGGAAGCATATCACCATGATCTTGAGATTGTTCAGCAGGATCTCGATGAACAGGCCAGAGCTGAAATACAGGCCGCCTGCATACCCTTTTTGGATGGCGATCTGCGCGCGGAAGATATGGGAGACCGCATCCGGGTGGAACATTATCGAGAATGCCGTGAAAGCCAGCTCCGTGCCGAGAAGGATGAACAGGTAGATCTTTACGGTCCGCCAATTATCCTTGAAAAGGCCCATCATGTTGAAGGATTTTTGCTCAGACTCCTCCAGTTCCTCCTTGGCTATCAGCTTGTAGAGCGTGGGCATGAGGAGGATGGAGGTTATCGCGACAGCGATGAGGCTGGGCGACTCTGGAAAGATGAACAGGGCGAATGCTATGCCTATCACAGCGTAGCTGAAGCCCAAGACAAAGGCGTAGCCTGTCCTCCGCCTGAGAAAATCGACCGAATACAGCTGCTCGAGCACCATGTCACCTCTTTTTAAGCGATATCCCCTGATAATTGCGGTTGCGGTTTTAAATACTTTCCGTTTGAAGGCCTGAACCTCGCCAGCCTATCAACATGTGTATACGGCCCACTTCCAATATCCAACCAATCCCCTATCCTCCCCCATGCTGGATGCCTATGTTGCAGTTATGTTAAGGCTCAGCAGGGCACGACCTGAGAAAGGATTGCTTATGGATGTTCACTCAATGCTGTCCGTCAAGCGCCGCCAGGATGCGCTGCTCGAAGTCCTGCTTGCGCTCGCCCTCGTGCTTCTCCTCGTCCAGGGTTGACATCAGGCCCTTGATCAAGGCCTTCTCGTCCCCGCTGACCTTAATCTGGCCGAGGTGCTCCCTGATAAGCCCGTCCTCCATCTCTGACACGGACTTCTGCTCAAGCTTGACCTCCTCGAACTCCTTGGACTTGAGCGCAGAGGTGTTCTTCATCACAAAATAGGCCGATTTCTCGTGCAGCCTGGAGAATATCTCAGGAAAGCCGATATCAGAGGGCTTGCCCGCCTCTAGTGTACCAGACACCCTTATCAGAACGATTGTGTGGGTGAACTCCTTGTCCTCGATCCGCTCAAGGATATCTGAGGTTACTTGCTCAGGCAGGCGGTGCTGGGCATCGATGTCTAAAGTGAAGACATTGTAGACCTGTATCGGTTTGAAGGTGATTTTTCCATCATCGTAGAGGAAGTAACCGCCCCTCTTGAGCTGTTCTAGCTCAGAGAAGCTGTTCGGGAACAGCGGCCCGGGGAAGACGATATGCTTATAGCCCTCTTCGCTTGTCTCGAGCGGGGAATGCACGTGGCCGCCGGCGTAGTAATCAAAGCCTTTGGGCAGCAATGACAATGGGGCAGCGTCCATCTTCTCGAGCTCTTTGGGCTTGAACTCCTCCAAGGCGGTGTGGAACATGAATATCTTGAAGCCCTCGCCCTTGAGCCTGCTTATGTCAAGGCTCTCGTAATAGCTCCTTTCAAGCATGCCCTTCCTGCCAAGCATGCCGGTTATGAAGACACCTGCCTCATGTTCTGTGAACCTGAGCTGGAGCTTCCCGTCGACAATATCTCCCCGGACCACGTTGACTACAAGACCTGCTTCCTCCAGCACGTCGAGGATGGTCTTTCCCGAGGGGGAGAAGTCATGGCTGCCCGCGATGATGTAGACAGGGATATCCTTCTTCTGCAGCAAGCGCAATTTCTGGACAGTCGTCTTCAGGATGTCTAATGGTGGCAGCGATGTATTGAAGAGATCCCCGGATATGAGGACGAAGTCGACCTTCTCCTCGATCATCTCAGCAATGGCCCGGCAGAAAGCCTCAAGATTCACTGCGCGCATCTTGGGGTCGCGCCAGGCTCCGAGGTGGCAGTCAGCCATGTGGGCAAATCTCATTTCACACCCAGGAAGTCCTGTTTGACAGTTTTCTTGCCAGCCTGCTTGACCAGGTCGTCAAAGAGAGGTATCCTTATCGGCATGGCAAAACGCGCGAAATTGCTGGTTATGAGGGCCTCTCCGATATCTAAGCTGGCGATGGTGCGGTTGTCCTGGCTCAGATCCTGAGCTGCGCTCTCTATGATTGCTTGCCTCTCAGGCGCCATCTCAATGCCGAGGATTATCTTGGTGTTCATGTTGGCAAGGATCTCTCTTGGGATCAGGGAAGGGAGCTGTGTGATGGCGACAAGGCCGACCTTGAACTTGCGGCCTTCCCTGGCAATGGTTGAGAAGATATTGTCGCCTCTCTCGAGCACGGCCTTGCCCAGCACCCTGGGAGCCTCCTCGAGGATGATCGAGATGACAGGCTTGTCTTCCAAGGTGTTGTCCATCTTGTGCTTCCTGTATCGCCTCAGGACCTCGTTGGCGATCAGGCTGCCGATAAGCAGCTCGACAGAGCCTGAGAAGGATGATGTGTCCACGATGACAGTCTTGCCCTGCTCGAGATCATCGCATATGTCCTGGATCGTGGTCTGGCCTGCCTGCAGGTCGAAGATGCTGTTGCAGAACAGCCTGTTGTTCACGAACTTCAGGTCGAAGAGATAGAGAAGGCGGCGCTTTATCACAGCCAGGGTGTCATCCTTGAACTGCACGTCCAAAGGCTTCTCCAAGATGACCGACTCCACCCATCTCTGGCCGTACTGCTTGTAATACATGCCAAGGGCCTGTCTCTGCGGGTCAGAGAAGTCGATGACACCGTTAAGATGGTGGGGTCTTATGTTCATGACATTGATCTTCAGGGTATTGCAGCCCGGAGGAGGATTCTTAGGAGTGTAATATATGACGCTGCCTTTCTTGGGGTGGTCCTTCAGGCCAGGCCTGTTCCTGCCGTAATACTCGTCATGCGGGTCGAGCACGAGCATGCCGCAATAGTCCTTGTCAGCGCAGCCCCACAGGATATTCGACACGAGGACGCTCTTTCCGCGGCCGGTGGTGCCGGGGATTAAGACATGATGCGATAGGACCTTCTTGCCATCAAGCGAGATGTCGAAGTCCAAGACCTTCGATCCTGAGCGGAGCTTTCCGAGAGTTATGGGATTTTTCGGCTTGGTGAAATGTCTGAGGTCATCTTGGGTTATCTCTCTCACAGCGGAGAAGAAGTCAGGCAGGGTCTTGCACAGCTGGGTCCGGGTCTTGCTGATCATCAGGAGGGGCTTGAGAAACGCCAAGGTGTAGTTCCTCAGGTGGGGCTCCATGAACTCCAGGTCTTCCCCCTCTTCGAGGGTTATGCCTGAGACAAGCTCGAGGTGCTGCTGGCTCAACTGGGAGCCATAAGCGAGGTCATAGACATGCATCAATATGTTGCCTTTCGGAGTCTCCGCTACCAAAAGCTCGCCGAGCTCGATACTCTCTCCTGATTTCTGCCTGACCAGGATCTTGCCATAATCCCCATAGATGACGATGCCTTTCATTTTGAATATCAAATATTGTGCTAATGTGCTATTCGCCCTCGAAGTCCACCATGGTGTATAAGCTGTAATCCTTGAGCAGTTCCATGCCTTTGAGGTCAGGCAGTCCGATGACGAAAGCCAGCTCTATGACCTTTCCTCCCAGCTTCTCTACAAGGTGGGCTGCTGCCAGGGCAGTGCCTCCTGTCGCGATGAGGTCGTCCACGATAAGGACCTTGTCGCCTTGCTTTACGCCGTCGGCGTGGATCTCTATCTTGTCCTTGCCGTACTCCTTCTCGTATTCCTCTGAGACAGTCTTGTAGGGCAGCTTGCCCGGTTTCCTTATTGGTACGAACGGGATGCCCAGTCTGGAGGCGAGGACAGCGCCGAAGATGAAGCCACGGCTCTCGATACCGGTGATGACATCGATGTCTTTGCCCTTGTATCTTTCCTCGAGCAACTTGTTCACATGGTTGAAGGCCTCAGGGTCCTGCAGCAGGGTGGTTATGTCGCGGAACATTACGCCTTTGACAGGCCAATCCGGAACAGTCCTTATCTTGGATTTCAGGTCCATTGTATCACCTCAGACGAAAGCGTGCTTATGATCGGTTGCGCAGCTGCATCCATTATTGTCTTTGAGCTCAGGCACGACACTCCTGATGAGTCTCTTCACCTTGTCAGCGTTGCCCTTCATGGTCTCAAGGATCTCAGCGACATCCACGACAGTGTCCTTCCAGCAGTCATAGTCTGTCACCATTGCGATGGCAGCGTAATGTATTCCGGCTTCCCTGGCGAGGACGCTCTCGGGCAGCATGGTCATGTTGATTGTGTCAGCACCCCAGGAACGATATAATTCTGACTCAGCCCTGGAGGAGAATCTGGGGCCTTCCATCACGACGTTTGTGCCCTTGTCCTTGTGCGGGATCTTCAATCTCTTCGCTGTCTCTGTAAGCTGTCTCCTCATCTCCGGGCAGAAGGGCTCGGCCATGGGGATGTGCATAGTCCTGTCCTTGTCATGGAATGTGGATTTCCGCTGTGTTGTGCGGTCGATGAACTGGTCTGTGAAGACGAGGTCGCCAGGCATGAAATCCTCTTTGAGAGAACCCACAGCTGCCGAGGCGATGATGTGCGTGACGCCGAGCTCTTTCAGGGCATGGATGTTCGCCCGGTAGTTGACGATGGACGGGTTGAGGCGGTGGCCCTTGCCGTGCCTGAGAACAAAGAAGCACTTGACATTGCCGATCTTTCCCTCTATTATCATGTCTGAAGGGTCGCCGTAAGGGGTAGTGACCTTGTGCTCCTTCTCTGACTCGATGATGCTGCTGTCGACACCGGTGCCGCCGATTATCCCTACTATCATGGTTTCACCCCGGAGAATGGAAATGCTGGAGGTTTATAAGTTTTTGGCTGGAGCATGAGAATTATCAGGCTAATCACGTACCTTACATACATGGCGTATCTATTTCGAGAAGTCGATTATTGTGGGTAGTTATAAATATCCCCTTTCACCCGTTTCGCTTGATGATACAAGATTTCATAATCCCTTTTGTTGCAGTCGGTCTGGCAGAGCTGGGTGACAAGACCCAGCTGGCAGTGTTATGCCTGGCCTCAAAAACGAAGAATTATCTCCAATTGATACTCGGCGTCATGTTGGCATTCATCCTGACAGATGGCCTAGCGATAGTGCTAGGAGACTATTTGGCGAGTCTCATCCCATTGAGCTATATCAGAATGATATCCGGCTCTGTGTTCATCCTATTCGGCATAATCACCCTGTTAAGGAATAACCGGGAAGGGGCGAAGTGTGAGCTGAAGAATCCTTTCTTGTCAGGCTTCGGAATCGTCTTCGTAGCAGAGTTGGGAGACAAGACCCAGATCGCATCCGCCTTGTTTGCAACAAGATTCAATCCTGTGCTGGTCTTTTTCGGTGTTATTGCAGCCCTCTTCATATTGTCCATGATTGCCGTCTTCTTAGGCAGATACGTATATGGAAGAGTGGACAAGAAAAAAGTGTCTATGATTGCAGGGACGCTTTTCATATTGATCGGTGCATACTGTTTATTCTTCTGACATCAGCATAAGAAAAGATTTTGATCTCGCCAAGACCAGATATGTTGTTGTTAAAAAGATGGACTGCCAAACTTCTTTCGGTTGGTTTTCATGATCCTCACCAATGAAAGCATCACTGGAACCTCCACTAGGACTCCAACAACAGTCGCCAAGGTCGCTCCCGAGTCCATCCCGAAGAGGATCAACGCCACAGCCACCGAGAGCTCGAAGAAATTGCTGGCGCCTATGAATGTCGAGGGCGCTGCTTCCGCGTATGGTATCTTCAATCTCTTGGCTGAGAAATATCCAAGATAGAATATGAGATAAGTCTGGAGGATCAGAGGGATCGCGATGAGAGCGATATGTATAGGGTAGGTGATTATCTTATCGCCTTGGAAGATGAATATCAGGATCAGGGTTATCAACAATCCGACCGGCGTGACCCATTCGATCGATCTGATGAATGTGTTTTCGAACCATTTCTCGCCCTTCCTTGAGACACAGACCCACCTGGTCAGGCCTGCCAGTAATAGAGGGATGGCCACGTAGAAGAGGACAGAAAAGAATATCGTGTTGAATGGGACTGGAAAACCGGTGGTAACGTCCAATAAGAATTTCCCCAACGGAGCGAAGAGCACAAGGATTATGAGGTCATTGACTGCTACCTGGATCAAGGCATAGTTTATGTTCCCTCTTGCCAGGTAAGTCCAGACAAGCACCATTGCCGTGCAAGGGGCGAGTCCCAGGAGTATCATCCCGGCTATATATTCCTGCTGTAAGGCAGGTGGTATGAAACTAGCGAATATGAACCGCATGAAAAGCCAGGCGATGAGAGCCATGGTGAAGGGCTTTATCGCCCAATTGAGTATCAAGGTGAGGAGCAAAGGCTTTGATTTTCTCCTTACTTTCAGTATCTCGCTGAATTTAATCTTAAGCATTATTGGGTACATCATGAGAAGCAGCACAACAGCGACGGGGATTGAGACATTGGCCACCTCAAATCTCCCAAGCGTGCCTGAGATGACAGGGGAAAAATAACCTATGGCAGTCCCTATGATGATGCAGACAGCCACCCAGATGGACAGATACTTGCTGAAGAAGTCGAGTTCCCCTTTTCCTTCTTTGCTCATGAATAAACGACTCTATGATATAGTTTATATATTTTTTCGATTATGAAATAGGGGGTTCCCCCCTATGACCCCCATTCCGTCTCGCTCCCTCGGCAACTCCTTCGGAGATTGCCGTATCCTCGCGAGACGGAGTCAGAAACAGAGGATTTTTTGTTGGCGGTCGTCCACGACCTCAACGCTGTGATGTGACTGCTGATTCTTAATATAAGCTTCCGCTGCCTGATAATCTTTCATTCCTGTGCTCTCATGATGCTCATACCCACTCCAAAAACTACCCCGCGGATAACGCTTGCGAAACCCCGGGTGTTTCGCAAACATCCACTTAGAGCTCCGAGACTTCAACATAGTCTCCGCAACCAGAATGGAATAGCGCTTCGGCACGTTCACCTGAGAATGCGCATGATTGCTCCCAAAGCCAAACGAGCCGAATTCGAAACCCAAGGTTTCGAACATCCGAAACGCCTCAGAACAAGAATCAATATGCGACTGCTTCCTAAAGCAGTGAAACCTACACTTAGTCACAAACATCATCGTAACCCAATTATTACGCGTATCCCCACGCTTCCGACCGAAACCCTTAAAGCTCCCGCTACCCACATCCACCATGTTAATCAACTCCATAGCCCCAAAGCACCGCCGCAAAGCGGCGGCGCACGGCTATGCAACTTCTAAAACAAAAATAGAATTTAAAAGCTGCGGCCTCTCATCTGCGGGTCTTCGCTCCGCTCAGACCACGCAAGTATTCCCAGCCGCACCATAATAAATATCTAGTCCCGCCAGGACTTTAAAAACAGAACTCGGAGGATGTAATGCAAATTATATGAGGATAATTAGGTTTGCATGAATTTTCTTTTAATATATTTAACAAATGGTCTTTCATCGTATTCAATTTGATATTTGTCTAAAACATCATAATAGTTTTCAAGATCTTCAATTCTAATATCAATCAACGGATATTTTCGTTTCCATAATATCCAGTTCATGATCAACCTTGATAAACGACTATTTCCGTCTGAAAACGGTTGTAAAGAAATCAGCTTCAGATGAATTAGCGCAGCGAGTTCAATGACGTGAAGCTTTCGATTACCAGAACGATACCACATTAAAAAATTGTCTAATTCCCTATCAAGTTTATCCCATTTTGGTGGGATATAGGTTGTGCCACCAATCTTTACATCTCTTTTTAATTCGCTTCGAAGTTTTCCAGCTATGCTATCGTCAACTCCCAGAAATAAAATCTTGTGAAGCTTCTTTAGGAAATCAATAGTTAATTTCCCCTTATAAGTTGTAATTGCAACAATGCCTTTCTCATGATTTTCAAGTTCCTTAACTGTTTTTAAATTCTTAAAATTCTTTGGAACAATACCATCTTTTAGTATTAAATAAGTCTGTCTTAATGTAACCTCCACACCAGAAAGCTTACTGCTATCATAAGTGTAGCGTATCATGAAATCCTGTAATCTTTTTTCTTTTTCAAGAGGACTCAATCTAGTTAATTCCTTGTCATATTCCGCTCTTTTCTTTTTGATGTCTTCTACATCTTTTGAAGAAAGATATTGGAACTTTTCCCCCGTAATTTCCTTTAGGAATTCTTTTTTTAATTGTTCAAGCCTTGCTTTTGAAGGGAGTTTCTTTCCAAGGTACTTGCTTTTTTGTACAATTTTAGAGTTCGCTCTAACAGAATGAGCCAAAACATAATAATCCTTTATTTTACGGACAAACACCATAAAACCAATTATACACTACACATATTTAAATATTTCGATTATACACTACATATTATTGGAAAAGTAATAGCCCCGCCAGGACACACTCACTCCGCATTTGCTCTGCAGTCACTTCGGCTACGCCTCCGTTCGGCACTTCGGGCAAAACCCGAAGCGTTCGTAGCCCTAGCGCGGCTTAAAAACTACGTTTTTATAGCCCCGCCGGGGCCATCAACAGAAGAACTATAACTTCGACTTGACTGCCTTCTCGGAGATGATTGCGGAGTTACCGGTCGGGTCCTCAATGGTCATCTTGAGCCTGTCCTGGCCCCACATGACCTTGTTCAGCTTCTTGAGGAGGTTCTTGGCCTTCTTCTTCATTGCTTCATCCTCCTCGTTGTCCCTGGCCACCTCTATCTGGTGCTTTACCCGCCGAAGGATCCCTTCTACGTTTGTGATATAGCCGTTGGAGGCCGGGCCTGGTGTGATAGTGGTTATGTGCGGTATCTTAATGGTGGCCTCGCTCGACCGCACGATCCTTATCTTCATATCGTCCTCTTTGGAGACCTCGAGTGAGAACTTAGTAGGCGTCTTCTGCTCCGCAGATTCCACATCGGCCTTGTGGTACTTGCAGCTGCTGCAGGTCATGGAGAACAGGAAGACCTTGCCGAAATAAGGCACGTCCCTCTCAGCCTCGGTGAGAGTCAGGGTCTTCTTCCTGCAGAAAGGGCATTGCTGCTTGTCCATCACTGTGGCCTTGTCAGTCATATGCCAGGATGCCCGAAAAGGATTTAAATATATTATGGTGATTGAAGACAATAATATTTTGGAGATACAATATCTTTAAATAGAAGTTCCCCGCATGAGAAAAGGGTATTTCCTATTCTGCCTCTTCCTTTATGGTCTCGGTCTGCTTGTTCCGGAATATGCGGGCGAACGAAGGGGTGATGACTATGTAATCATCTCCGAAGCCTGCGATGTCGCCCTCGATGGCATCCGTGGTCTTCTTCAGCTTGTTTATAGCGCGTTTCAGCTCCACAAGATCCTTCTCCTTCAGCGGCTTTATGTTGACCAGGGCTATTGTATGGCCCTGCCTCAGGCCGTCAAGTATCTCCTTCACATCAGAAAAGTCCTCTATGACGAAAGGCCTGACAGTCACTTTACCCTTCTGGGTTTCCTCGACACCGGTGTCCAGCTCGACGTATTCTTCCTCTTCTGATATCTCCGGTTCGTCCTCACCTGCAAGCGCCTTCCTCACTTTTGAAAAAAATGTCATCGTAAAACCTCCGATTTCGTATTAGATGATAGTAAAAGTAGGTAAGTCATTCCTATATAAACTTTTTGGTGGTGTTGACCGAATCCAGGACCTGATGGGCATCTTTGGAGAGTTCCCTGAGCTTCGGCAGCCTAAGCTGCAAGAGGAGGCGCTGCTGCTCTGCCTCTCGGTGAGAGATCCTGGCGAACTTGTCAGCGTCCATGAGACCATAGGGGTAACCCAGGAATGACGGGTCGCGGCAATGCGAGGCTATGACATGCACAGCGTCGATGGATGTGGTGTCGAAGCGGAAGACGTGCCTTGCCCTGGCATGGAACCTGGCAAAGCCTGTAGTCATCTGTGAAGGGCCGAGAGTGAACTCCTGGCATGGCGAGTAGGCCCATGATTTCCTGCACGCCAGGGGCGATAGGGCCTCGGCCACAGGCCTGTTGTCAGCAGTCACCATGTCAGAGGTCTTGGACAGGCCGGCCAGCAGGACACCCTTGTCAGCACATGCCTCGGCCAGGGCCTTCAGCTGCCTATGATCATCCTTAGGGTGGAGGGAGCCGTCTATGCATAGCACATCACCCTCGCTGAGAAGAGAACAGGCCTTTTCAGCTGTCAAGAGCTCGGCCAGGCGCCTGCATTGGTCGATGTCCAGTTTTCCCTTAAGCTTCAGCTCATCCGGGAAGAGCTGGCATTCCTCGCCCAGGATGGCATGTGCTTCAAAGACCTTCCTCTGGAGCTTCTTCCCGTAGTCGAATACGGCATAGTATACCCTAATCTGGGCGATGGTGAAGGCAGGGGTCTCAATGAGAGGCTGTGAGCCGCCGTCTATGAACAGGATGCGGCCCTCTTTAGGTTCTATATCTGAGAAATTCTCCTCGCTGTAAAGGGAAGCCTTTGCGTATTCCTCAGCCCGGAAGACAGGGGGTCTTGTGTCCTTATGGGCTGCGAGGTCGCCCGCCGCCTTAAGAAGGTCAGGGTGCATGGCAGAAGGAAATCACGCCGGTTTAATAAATATTGGCATGAAAAAATATTTAAACAGCCTTAATTCGTTCAGTTTCATGGCATATGTCGAGCTTATCGGTTTCATTGCGGGGTTGTCGACGACGATAGCGTTCATACCGCAGGTCGTGAAGACCTGGAAGACGAAATCTACCAAAGATATCAGCCTGAAGATGTACATCCTGTTCTGTTTTGGCATATGCCTCTGGGCGCTCTACGGAGTGCTCAATGGGCTGATCTCAATAATCATTGCCAACACGATGACTATCATCCTTGCAGTGATGATTCTCGGGATGAAGATAAAGTATGGCTAGTCTAAGGAAAGCTGCCACCAGGCCGGTTCGTTCGGCCGGTTTCTAGTTTCCCTCTTTAAGGAAACCGGTCCCTCGCAACAAGGCTTTCAGCCAAGTTCAGCCTCACTCACCTGATCGGCGACGGTGGCAGCATGAGAATCTGTTCAGTCTCCCCTTGCTAAAAGCCCTGACCTCTTGGCGTGGTTGAAAGAAGCCTTCAGCAGGAAGGCCATGACGACAAGCAAAGCTAAGTCCATGATGACTGCCCTGCCGAGAAGGGCATAATTCATAGGGGTGCCAAATATTATCGCCCTGACATTCTCGAAGACAGCAGTGGTCGGCATCCAGGCTGCGATGGCCTGCGCCCAGCCAGGCAAGGCTGCTAACGGATAAAAAACGCAGCTGAAGGGCTGGATGGCCCAGACAATGCTCCATGCAAGGACCTGGATGCGCTGGCCGAACCTCATTATGAGGGCCGTGACCAATAGGCCGATGGACCACGAGAACAGCGAGAGCAGGAATATCGCGGAAGCAAGCATCAACACAGGTATCTCGAAAAGGTTGAAGGCATACATCAGCCAGGCCAGGGCTATCATGACAAGGAAAGTGGCCATTGACCTGATGAGGCCCATGACGATCACAGCTGTCATGTGCTCGCTCAGCCTTATAGGTGTAGTGTACAGGTGGTAGAGGTTCTTGGACCAGAAGTCCTCCAGGATGTATACCGCGATGTCCTGGCCAGCCCTCCATACGAATATCCAGAGTATCATGCCGCCTAGGAACATGCTCAACAGGTTCACTTCTGAGAGCTGCCTTATGTAGAAGGATGCGAAGCCCCAGACGAACAGGTCGATCAACGGCCAGTAGACTATGTCGAAGATCCTATCCACCCTGTTGATGGTTATATACCAGAACTTCAACAGCTGGGCATTGATCCTATGGAGCTTCATCTTTCCCCTCCCGAGCGAACTTTATGAATATGTCATTCAGCGTCGGCTTCTGGATGTGCAGGTCTGTCAGCCTGAAGCCTTTGGCAAATATCTTGTTCATGGTCTTGTACAGCTTCTCGTCCTCAGAGGTGACCTCGAATATTATCGTGTTCTGCCTGGCCAGCAACACGTCAAGGCCCTCGGTCTTCAGGAATTCCTTCAGCTCCCTGGATTTCTCCTTGACCGCTATCTCCACTGTCTGGTTCTTGATCAACCTCTTCAGGTTCTCAGCCGTATCTATCTTCACGATCTTCCCCTTATTGAGGAAAGCTATCCTATTGCACAGCTCCTCTACCTCGTACATGTAATGGGATGTGAAGAGCATCGAGCAGTCATGGTGCTTGTGGTACTGCTTGATTATATTCCTGGTCTTCTCTGCGATGTCAGGGTCTAAACCTACGGTGCACTCGTCCAGCAGTAGGACCTCAGGGTCGTTTATGAGGCCCTTGCATAATGTCACCCTTGTCCTCTCGCCAGAGCTCAGCTTCAGCACGCGTTGCTTCCTCACACTACTGAGCTCGAAGATGGAGAGGAGCTCGTCAATCTTCTCCTTGACGTTTTTTATGCCGAATAGCCTGGCGTACACCTTGAGGTTCTGTTCCACTGTCAGCACGTCTGACAACGGGAAATAGGCAGTGGATACGTTCATCCTGTTCCTGACGTGCTCCCAGTTCTCCTCAGGCCTGTGGCCCAGGATGCGGATCTCGCCGCTGTCCTCGGTCAGGAGACCTGCCAGTATATTGATTATGGTCGTCTTGCCGGCCCCATTAGGACCGAGCAGGCCGAATATCTCGTTCTTCTTGACCTTGAACGAGACGTCATCCACGATGACCTTCCGCTTCCTTTTCTGGCGGAAGCTCTTCACAAGCTCCGCTACTTCTATCGGGTACATAATGCCTCAAAAAATCGGACACCGAATATAAAGCTTTCCAAACCTTTTTAAATGATTCTGGATTGTCGAGGCTGCATGTACGAGCTTATCATCACAGAGAAGCCGCAGGCTGCAAAGAAGATATCAGAGGCCCTGGCAGACGGGAAGGCGCTCAAGAAGTCAGAGAATGGAGTGCCTTATTACCTCGTGACCAGGGGGAAGAAGGACATCGTGGTAGCTTGCGCCGTAGGACATCTTTACGGCCTGCAGGAGAAGAAGAAGAACGGGTGGAACTACCCGGTCTTCGATGTAGAATGGAAGCCATCGTCTGAAGTCAGGAAGGACTCTGCATTCTCAAAGAAGTACCTGAACATGATAAAGAAGCTCGCCAAGGAGGCGAACGAGTTAACCATAGCGACAGACTATGACATCGAGGGTGAGGTCATCGGGGTCAACATAGTGCACCTGGCATGCAAGAAGAAGGACGCTGCCAGGATGAAGTTCTCCACGCTGACAAAACCAGACCTTGTAGCCAGCTATGACCACAAGATGCCCCATTACGACAAGGCCCTGGCAGAGGCAGGAGAGACAAGGCACATCCTGGATTATTATTACGGCATAAACCTGAGCCGAGCGCTCACGCATTCGATAAAGGCGGCCGGAAGGTTCATGGTGCTGAGCTCAGGCAGGGTGCAGGGGCCGGCATTGAAGACAATCGTGGACAGGGAGAAAGAGATACAGGCATTCAAATCGACACCTTTCTGGCAGCTGGAGCTGGAAGGCAATGTGAACAAGGGTACCATAGTAGCGATGCACGAGAAGGACAAGTTCTGGGACAAGAAGGAAGCAGAAGCCATCCTCGACAAGACCAAGGGGAAGGACGGTAAGATAGGGGATGTGGGGAAGAAGCAGTTCCAGCAGAAACCGCCCTATCCTTTCGACCTGACGACCCTGCAGACAGAGGCCTACAGGACCCTGGGCCTGCAGCCTAAAAGGACATTAGAAATGGCGCAAGACCTTTACTCCAACGGTTTCATATCATATCCCAGGACATCATCACAGCAGCTCCCCAAAGAGATAGGCTATGCAAAGATACTGGAAGCCCTTGCCAAGAGCAAAGGATATTCTGAGTTATGCAGCAGGCTGTTAGCCAAGAAGCAGCTCGAGCCGAACAACGGCAAGAAGAAGGACCCGGCGCACCCGGCAATGTACCCGACAGGCATCGTCCCGAAGCTGGATGGCAAGGACGCAAGGCTGTACGACCTCATCGTGAAACGGTTCCTGGCCACATTTGCAGAGCCGGCCACGAGGGAGACCATGAATGTGACGATAACAGTCGATGGAGAGAACTTCCTGGCGCAGGGTACGAGGACAGTCGAGAGGGGCTGGCATGAGTTCTACGAACCGTTCGTCTCGTTCAAGGATGTGGAGCTGGCTGCAGTGGAGAAAGACGATGACGTGAAGGTCAAGCGGATCGACATGCTCGACAAGGAGACACAACCGCCCAAGAGGTTCACCCAGGCATCCATCATCAAGGAGCTGGAGAAGCGCGGCCTGGGCACGAAAGCTACCCGTGCTTCCATCGTCGAGACGCTGTTCAACCGCAATTACGTGACGGGAAGCCCGATCGAGGCCACCAAGCTCGGCATAGACACGGTGCAGACCCTGGAGAAATACTCCCCCAAGATACTGGACGAGGAGCTCACAAGGAATTTCGAGGACGCCATGTTCAACATCAGCGAGGACAAGGAAAAGAGCAAGGACGTGCTGAAGAAGGCGAAAGATGTGCTTATCGAGACACTCAAGACGTTCAAGAAGAAGGAAAAAGAGATCGGCAAGCAGCTCATCAATGCGCAGGACCTCGCAGTCAAGATCGCATCGACTCTGGGAGAATGCAAATGCAGCGGCAAGCTGGTCATCAAGAGGGGCAAGTTCGGCAGGTTCATCGCCTGCGACAGATACCCAGAATGCACCAACACCTACAAGCTGCCGGCAGCTGGCAAGGTGCAGGCAACGGACAAGGTCTGTGAGCACTGCAAGCATCCCATGATCAAGATAATAAAGCCGAGGAAATTCCAGGAATTATGCCTCAACCACGACTGCCCGTCCAAGAAGGGCACGAAGAAGGACCAGGCAGAGATGAAGAAGGTCGAGGAGGGCAAGATAGAGAAGGAATGCCCGAAGTGCAAGAGCAAGCTTGTCCTGAGGAATTCTGTCTACGGCCCGTTCTACGGCTGCTCGAAGTTCCCGAAGTGCAGGCACACCGAGAAGGCGACTTGAATCAATAGCTTTTAATACCCTAAAGGCTCACTCGCTGACATGAAGCTTATCAGATTGTTGTTGCTGGCAGCATTGCTTTCGTTCATGGCGCTGCCCTTCGTCCATGCGCAGAAAGGCCACATGACCCTGCTGGCGGTGTCGAACGTGGACACGGTCATGTCCGGCAGCATAGCAGACCTCTACCTCGAGATCAAGCCAGGCACGGGCAAGGTATTCATTGACACCTACCCTCTAACCAAGATAGACACACAGCTCTCAACCAGGTATGCCAAGCAGATAGCCTGCAAGACGCTGGACAAGGACTGCAGCAGGCACGACTTCTTCTACACCATAAGCTCCAACTCAGCCATCGTCGGCGGGCCGAGCGCCGGGTCAGCGATCGCCGTCCTAACGGCAGCAATGCTCTCCAACCTCGAGGTCGATCAGGAGATGAGCATCACGGGCACGATCAACGCCGGAGGCCTCGTCGGGCCGGTCGGAGGGATAAAGGAGAAGATAGACGTGGCCGCAACACACGGCCTGAAGACTGTCCTAATACCGATCGGCGAGCGGAACGTCGAAGTGCTGAACAAGACAGTGGACATGGTGGAATACGGAGAAGAGATAGGCCTGGAGGTCATAGAGATATCCAATCTCGAAGAGGCAATGGAAATGTTCACAGGAGAAAGCTTTGTCCAGGAAGATAAGCCCTTGGTCATCAACCCCCAGTATGAAGAGACAATGGAAGAGCTGGCGAAAAGGCTCTGTGAGCGGTCAGAGGAGATAAGGGAAAAAATACGCGTCGTTACGAACACCACCAATTTCTCGTTCCAGTACGGCAGCAACCTCTCCGAAAAAGGCAACGAGGCATATGGCACCAAGAGCTACTACTCAGCTGCCAGCTACTGCTTCGGAGCCAACGTGAGATACAGGTATGTGCACATCGCAGGGTCTCCGGAGGAGTTCAGCAGGATCATTGCAAGCACCCAGGACTCGATACAATCCGCAGAGAGGAAAGTGGACGACCGGGGATATGAGACCCTGACAGACCTGCAGGCCTTCGTCGTAGTCAAGGAACGCCTTGTGGAAGCCCAGGACTACCTTGATGATGCCGCTGAGGCACTCGAAGGCAACGGGACAGATGCTGCAGGATTCTCGTTGGCATACGCGATCGAACGGCTCTACAGCGCATACGCATGGTCAGAATTCTTCGGCAAAGGAGGCAAGGCATTCGAGCTCGATAAGGAGACAGTCAAGAACTCCTGCACTGCAAAGCTCGAGGAGGCCGACGAACGCTACCAGTACGCCAGGCTGTTCTTCCCGCGCGGCCTGGAGGACACGAGGATAGGGATAAGCCGGGCAAAGGAGGAGGCACAACAAGGCAATTACGAGCTCTGCCTATTCAAGGCCAGCAAGGCCAAGGCGGAAGCGGACCTGCTGGTAAGCATGCTGGGCATCGAGGAAGTCAAGCTCGGGACCCTTCTATCAGAGAGGATAAAGATCGCACAGAAGAGCATAACAAAACAGCAGGAGATGGGGGTGTTCCCGATACTCGGATACTCATACTTCGAATACGCCCGCAGTTTAGAAGAAGAGGACCCGATCTCAGCGTTCCTGTACTCTGGATATGCGATCGAACTCAGCAACCTCGACATGTACCTCGAGCAGGAGAATTCAGGGCTGTTCCTCGTGCCAGAGAAGATGCTGCCGTTCGTCTACGGCGTGTGCATCGGACTGCTCCTAGGAATAATCTTGATGTCTGGATTGATCAAAAGAGGTGGGAAAAGATGAGAGCTCTCCTATTGTTGCTGTTGATAGGTCTGGCAGGGTGCACTCCTGCTGACAAGGCAGTGGGATTCCTCGACGTGGCAATAGCCAACAACGAGGACCCCTACTTGGCATATGTCTATCCAGGCGAGGCACTGAAATGCCCCCTGCCTGAATGCACCATCACCTACAGATCATTGGACAGGGACTTCAACCTGCACTTCCTCGGGGAACTCGGAGTGGGCGGCAAGCTGAAGGACGATATACAGGTCGCGGACCAGGTGCTCGAGGCCGTGGCCAAGTCATGGGAAGACAAAGGGATCTACAACGTCATGAATAAGCCTGAGAAGGACGGCATCGCGCTGGACACATACTGTATCGTGGGATTCATCACGAACAACTCTGCCATGGCTGAGAAGGTCATCGCGCACAGCACAGACTACCACTGGCTGAACGAGTTCCACTACCAAGGAGATGATTACTTCAGGCGGCTAGCAGATGAGAGCTGGTGCGTCAGGCACATCTACAAGACCAGGGTCGAGCCTGAGATGCTGCCGAAATACGTGAGCACGCTCATCGACGAGACAGACAAGGTGAAGAGCTCCAGGGCAACCCTCGCAGCGAGGGTCACGGGCGTGATCCACACAGTTTACGTGCTGGGTGACATCGTCAACCAGGAAGAGTCAGTCCCAATGGCATACAGAGAGAAGCTGAAAGAATACCAGGACTTCGCGTTCTCCTCGCTCAAAGAGCCGCAGCTCAAGAACGACACGCTGACCATCGCCAATGTCTTGGATGCCCTGCTGCATTCAGGCTACCCGAAAGAGGAGCTTGACAGGTATGTGGGAATATTGGAGCGCAGGCAGACGTCAGAGGGATTCTGGTATCCTAATGTGGCAGATGAAGAGAAGATGGCACACGTGTTCACCACGTTCAGGGTGGTGCTAGCGCTGGAGCGCTATGAGCAGTCTTAACGGCTCTGTATCATGTTCATTATTGTCCGTATATCAGATTTCCAGACAATTCCTCCTTCAAGACAGCGAACGGATAAAAATGAATTCGCCCCTGCAGATTTTCTGCTGATCCTGTCATAAGTAAAACTTTATATATCAATTGTCATTACCCTGCTCGGGGTGATAAGATGAATCCGGTTGTTCCAGTGTTGCTTTCTATAATATATTGCGGGCCATGCCCTCAGCAGGCCGAAGAGCCGAAGCCCCTTGATGACCGGATCGGGATGATTGCCATGCGGATGATGAACAGTGAAAATTCCACGGTTCGGGAGGAAGATGGTGCATTAATCTACGAACAATCGCTCGCTGCAGGTGATACAATCCTTGAGCTGTCATTAAAAACAGTGGAGGCAGCAGAGGATGACTACGGCATGCATGGCATTTTCACTCCTGATGATGTGTTCCGGATAAGGGTGGCATTGCCTTCAGGGAAAAGCAGGGGATTCAAGGACACGGGATTGGACAGGGCATTCAGCGAGGGCGATTCGGCTTACGGCGTGCCCGGGGTGGATTCGGCAAGTCAGCAGGATTGGTGTGCCTGCAAGACACGGGAAGTTCTGGCTGACTACGGCAGGTGGCTTGACCTCATAGAGAAAGGGCAGCTTGAGCAAGCTTTGGAAGAAAGGAGATCGGGAGAAAACCCCAATTGGTGTAATGTCAAAGCATTATATCGCTGACTTTGATCGTCCAAGAATACACCAATGCTCTCCTTTATCCATGTGCAAACCTAATATCTGAAAATCCTTGAAATCTTTTATAATCAAAGCTTTTGTGTAAATAAAGTGAGGCAATCCTTTTTCTTCTCCATCCAATGGGACATAAGTCCGTGGTTCCGGCATTTCAAATTTTGTCGCTCTCCTCTTGTATTTATTTGCGGAAACCGTGATAAAAACTATCCCGCCCGGTTTGAGGACCCTCTCGATTTCTGAAATGCAAAATCTGATTTTATCATGAAAATTATGATGGATGACCTGGGTTGAGATTACAGCATCAAAATAATCATCTCTGAAGGGGAACTTTTCATAGCAGGAATGTTCTTTGAGTTCAGCGGAAATACCTTCTTTTTGCAGCCATTCTCTTGTCATTTTTAATCCCGCTTTTGAAATATCCGTTGCATATACATCAAAACCTTGTTTTGCAAGAAATACTGCATGCCTTCCAGAACCACAACCCAAATCAAGAATCTTCTTAGCTTTCGCTTCATTTAAGAGTGATATTACTTCCGCCATGTCTTCTTGGATTTTGAAAAAAACTTTTCCCGTTTTATTAAATATCAAATCCCAATCTCCCATAGGACTTTAGGTTAGATAGCGATTAATAAATGTTTAGAAATTAATGCTTCATCATATTATCAGAAATCAGATATTAAAACCCTGGCGAATGTCCCGACTCGCGCCAGGACATTCGCTGGGGAAAAAGAGGTGATTGTGATATCCCCGATATATGCCCTTTTCTGCGCTGAAAAAGGCTGTTTTGCCTGTTTTCATAGAAAAGCAGGCCTTTAATCCCCCCAACCGGCTCATTCACTTTGTAATAGGTAATTTCTGCTTACACTACGTAGTAGTATAACTAATATTTAAATCTTTCGATTATTGCGTATCTTAGAGTAGTAACAATAAAGAAAAAGGAAAAAATTAAAGCATGCTTTCCAGAAGTTTACGCTTTTTCAAGGTCAGCTCGTCCTTGCCCGCATACATCTCATTCAAGGCCACTGTATCAGTTATGACATTGGCAGTGATATCTCTAATAATCCGATCTGCTACTCTACTGCCATCAAACCGCTCAGTCGTCGATCCCTTGAGAGCCGCGTTCACCTCAGCGAGGAAGGCCTCGTACTTCACGACATCATCTCTTGTCAGCGGGTCCTTGTAATTGTCGCCCAGCCCTGGGTGTTTCGCCTGTAGCTCTGCGGGATCAGGGAAATGATCACTGAAGTCACTAACAGTCATTTCACCGCCTGTTCTAACAAGTCCTCCAAGATAATTACCGAGCCTCTCAGCGCCAGGTCCCTGCTGTTTGAGATACTCTCCGACCTTGCCTGCGTCGATCTTGCCGTCTACCGTGATAGCATCCCTTAGGCTCTGGTACCTTTGAGATCCTGAACCATAAGAGGATCTAGCAGCGCCGACAGCGTCCTTTCCGTGACCATAGCCAGCAGTAATGACTTTCCTAGCTGATGTGCCCAGACCGCCATGTTTTTCAACCATGTCGCTGAGGCCACCGGCGACATTAACTACACCTGTAGCCAGCTGCGCTAGGCCTTTTGTCACGCCTGTACCTTCATCTGCAGTGGTCCTGACTCTGGCAGCTTGTCTATAGACATGCTCTTTGCCTTCGTTAACTAAGTCCCTCGGGCTGTTGTTGGCAACGTGAACAGCTGCTCTCTTGCCCCTTCTGAGGACTCCCATTCCAAATTCTCTGGCTTTTCCCATATATCCCCCTCACAATATTTTTTGACCACTTTAAAGTTGGTATTTATACTATGGGGGAATGAGGAATCATATATAAACTTTTCACTTTTACTCAGGTTTTTGAGTATTTCTAGATAAGATGAATGGTTTCCGGCCCATGAGTCACTTCATGTATATATGGATGGATTGCCTAGGGCTTAGGACCAATCCTCTCTGAATAGCAGGACATGCTCCTGCCTTTCACAAAGGCATGGATGAGGAAATTTGTGTTTGGGAGCGCAGATGGGCCATCTGCCCACTCGGTATCCAGATGGTTCCTGAAGCCTGACCTGCCGTAGACCGTGCTCGGATTGGCCGGGAGGTTCTGGTCCTCACCCAGGGCGCCACGCATCAGGCCCTGGCAGCTGCTCTCGTCATGGCAGGGGTATAGTGAAGGGGTTATCTCCAGATAGAAATCGTTGTTGACCCTGAACTCTGGAAGGATGAATTCCTTCCATCCTGTGCCGGCGGAGACCCACTTCACTGATTGGACGAAGTTGGAGGGGTCTTCTGCGTCGACGAGCCTCAGGATAGTGTTTCCGCCCTGGTAGGGGTGCACGTCAAGCCATATCCGGACCTTCTCGACCTCATACTGCCTGTGGTCGCGGAGGGAGAACCGCACCCTTCCGTCCTGGTAATGGCTGTCATCGAATTTGTAGAGGAAGAAGCCTCCTGCCTGGGTATCAATCCCGTTGTCATATGCGACTTCATAAGAGCATATGGGCAGCAAGGCTGCTGCTGTAGTTGCCGATATAAGGATCATGATAGGAAGCATGAAATGGAGTTTCATCGTATCACCCACACACCATTTGATTCCTGACTATTTAAACCTTTGGGCATAGCACTACCCTGAGAAGACTACGGGCTGATAGAACAAATAAAAAGAAAATGGTAATTGCCGGGATTATTTCTTCATCCTGTTGACAATCATCCCTATCGCGATGACCATGAGCACGATGGGTATCCAGGGGATATCCACAGTGAAGACCTTGAGCTCGTTGAGCAGCCAGATGAGGCCGATAACGAGAAGTACTGTAGCGAATGTCGGGAAACCGTGCATACAGCACCCACTCTCCTTCACAACCTTGGCTTTAACCATTATCATCACCTGCTTTTTTTTTAATATGCTCATTATTTCCGGCCAGGTTAATAAATTTTCCGGAGAAACAGGGGCAAGGCATATATTGCCTTAAGGCTTGGAGTGTTGGATGAGAGTGTGGATGATAGTACTGGTCTGCCTCATCGTGGCAGCCTTATGCATACAGATGCCTTCTGAAGCCCAAGGAGGGGCACAGGAGATAGGATATGAATCAGTCAGGGTGGTGTTCTGCCCTGAGCAGGACTGTGTGGGCGAGCTGGAGCGAGCAGTATCAGGGGGAAGTGAAGTCGAATGCGCGTTCTTCGACCTCGACCTGGAAGGATTGATCCAAGCCCTGGAAAACGTGTCTGCGAGGGTGGTCGTGGATTACAGGAATGACCCGGATAAGGAGTTTATAAGGCTGGCAAAAGGGCAAGGTTACATGCACAACAAGTTCTGCATCATAGACGACAGGATTGTTACTACAGGCAGCTTCAACCCGACAGATAACGGGGCGGACAGGAACAACAATAATCTGCTGATGATCGACAGCCCAGAGCTGGCAGGGATCTACAGCAAAGAGTTTGATGAGCTATGGAACGGGACCTATAGCGGCGGTGTGCGTACAGAACAGCATTCAGGGCCGGTCAGGGTCTGCTTCTCGCCAGAAGATGACTGCGTGCAGATGATAATCGATGAGCTGGACAAGGCCGAGTCAGAGATAAGATTCATGATATTCAGCTTCACCCACACGAGGATAGCCATGCATTTGGCATTAGCCAAGGAAAACGGTGTCAAGGTTGAAGGGCTGATGGAGAAGCAGCAGCTCAGCAAGTACTCGATGCATGACTTCTTCATCGGGCAGGGCATCAGCGTCGTTCTCGAGAATACGGGTGCGTTCCTGCACCACAAGGTCTTCATCATCGACGGCGAGACTGTGATAACCGGCAGCTTCAACCCGAGCGAGAACGCGGCAAAGAGGAATGATGAGAACGTGGTAGTGATCAAGAACAGGGCATTAGCAGAGGCTTACATTGAAGAATACAATAGATTGAAATCTATTTTCAATTAATTTTTTAAATCAGGATGATTCTGGTTTTGTCATGATACGAATCGGTCCAGCAGGGACAGGTCCAGAGCCCCTGAAGGGGATGCAGGAAGTCAAGAATGCCGGCCTGGACGCTGTGGAGCTAGAGTTCACTTACGGTGTGCGGATGACTAACGAGACAGCGAAGGAGATAGGCGAGCTCAATAAGAAGCTTGGTCTTTGGCTCAGCATACACGCACCTTATTACATCAACCTGGCGTCAGAGGAGAGGCAGAAGATTGGAGCGTCGAGGACACGCATCCTGCAGAGCTGCGAGCGCGGGCATCACATGGGTGCCAAGTACATTGTCTTCCACCCGGCGTTCTACGGCAAGCGCAGCCCGGAAGAGACTTATGCCATGGTCAGCGTGGCGATTACAAAGATGCAGGATGTCATCGACGAGAAAGGTTGGAAGGTCCAGCTCGCACCGGAAACAACCGGGAAGAGGTCGCAGTTCGGGTCAGTAGAGGAATTGCTCAGGCTGAAGGACGAGCACGGCTGCCATCTCACTGTCGACTTCGCGCACCTGCTAGCGAGGCACGGAAGCATTGATTATGATCAGGTATTGGACCAGCTGAAAGGGTTGAAACACATACACGCTCACTTTGCAGGCATAGAGTTCGGAGAGAAGGGCGAGAGGAAGCATCTTAAGACACCGAAGGAAGAGGCAAAGAAGCTGCTGTCGATACTGCACAGGAGGAAGGTTGACATCACCATAATCAACGAGAGCCCTGAGACATGGGAAGACGCCAAGATGATGAAGAAGATCGCTGACAAATTCACTTTATAGTCTGTGCTGGTCTAGAGAAATCAAGAGCAACAGCCGATAAATATTTAAACGAAAGAATGAGAATCAAGCCTTGAGGTGGTCATCATGAAGCTGGGAAGCAAGGACTTCTCCTGGTACTGGAAGATAATCAAGATACCTGTTCTGCTATTGGTGCTGTGGAGCGTGCTGGCAATAATCATAGCCAAGATATCCATATACTGGTTCAACTCGATATTCTCGACCTGGTCAGGGCTGTTCGTGCAGGTGGTCATATTCTCCTTGATAGGGATTTTCGTGATAAAGGACCATAAGGGAAGCCTAGGCAACGCTGCGTGGGCTGGCGCATCAGCTGGCGTCATCGCAGGATTCTTAGGTGGGATACTCGGCATAATCATGATGTTCGTTGTGCCGGAAATATTTGAGAGCGCTATACAGCAGGCAATCGCTCAAGGTATGTCAGAAGACGTCATGAGGCAGGGGGTCACAATCTGGACGTATGCAGGCGTGATAACCGGACCGATAGTAACGGGGATCTTCGGAACGATAATCTCGACTCTTGCAGGGCTGATAACTAAGAAGACTGTCAAATAATAGTGTGGATTGAAAAGTTTAAAAAGGGTTGCCTTTATCCTATTAGCCATGAAAATCCTCCTGGACACTAATGTGCTGTTGATGCCGGGGCAGCTCGGGGTGGACATCGTCAGTGAGATAGGGAAGACTGCTGCCGGCAAGCTTTACATACTAGACAGGAGCCTGGAAGAGCTGGACAAGATCATAATTGAGCAGAAAGGGAAGCAGAGGGACTCCGCGCTGCTGGCCAAGCTCATACTGGAAAAAGGGGGGATAACCGCTTTAAAAACAGAAAATATTAAAAAGGGTGGCGAACCACCTCAAGTCGATGCCCTTCTCGAGGACTATTCAAAGAAGGGTTATCTTGTGGCCACGCAGGACAGAGGATTGCAGAAGAAACTGAAGAGATACATGGTGCTG
This sequence comes from Nanobdellota archaeon, assembly GCA_018816705.1. Lineage (GTDB taxonomy): Archaea > Nanobdellota > Nanobdellia > Woesearchaeales > JAHIVG01 > JAHIVG01. Next base: position 6,953 of record JAHIVG010000040.1, on the reverse strand, counting down.
CGGCAGAAGAGCCACTTTAGGATCATGGGTGAATGATTTGTTTTTCAGAATCGAAGTCAAGGACCATATAAGGGTTCCGCCGAACTTGTTCGACAAGCCGGTGGAAGAAGCGCTCTTGGAGAGGGTGAAGCACGATTACGACGGCTACATCTCCAAGGAGCTGGGCATCGTCATAGGTGTCTCTAAGGTGAAAGAGGTCCAGGAAGGCATAATCATACCAGGCGATGGCGCACCCTACTATGAGACAAAGTTTGAGCTGCTCACCTTCAAGCCCGAGCTGCAGGAAGTGGTGCTGGGCAAGATAAGGGACATAGCAGACTTCGGAGCGTTCATGAGTTTAGGGCCCATAGAAGGCATGATACACGTCTCACAGACAATGGACGACTTCGTGTCCTTCAGCAAGGAGAAGACCTTGAGCGGCAAGGAGAGCAAGAAAACGCTGAGGGTAGGAGACTTGTGCAGGGCAAGGATAATCGCAGTGAGCTTCAAGGAGCTGAACAATCCCAAGCTGGGACTGACAATGAGGCAGCCCGGCCTCGGACGGTTAGACTGGTTAGAGGACAAAAAATGAAGAAGAAAGCATGCAGGCGGTGCAAGTACCTTTACGAAGGCGTCAAGTGCCCTGCATGCAAGTCAGACCAGGGAAGCACGAACTGGGAAGGCCGCGTCTCCATCCTTGAGCCGGATCATTCTGAGATAAGCAAGAAGATCAAGATCACTGTGAAAGGCGAATATGCCATAAAGGTAAGATAATATGAATCTGACAATCACTGATGAAAATGACAATCCCCTCATGCAGAGGAAGGAGATAGAGGCAGAACTGACATTTGACAAGGAGACACCGTCGAGGAAAGAAGTGAAGAAAGCCCTGTCAGACCAGATGAAGAACGAGAACATAGTCATCAAGATCATCAAGATGAAGTTCGGTTTCCAGCAAGCCAAGGTGAGGGCAAATGTCTACATGGACAAGGGTGCCATGGAAAAGTACGAGCCCGAATACCTGAAGACCCGGGACAAGGGGTTGAAGAAGGGCGCTGAAGAGAAGCCTGAGAAGGAAGATGGAAAAGCCGAGGAGAAGAAGTAAGGATGGGAAAAGGCAGAAAAAAGGATAAGAAGGTGAAGAAGCCCAAGAAACCCGTCAACCTCTATAAGAGCTACAAAGCTGAAGGTGAGGGCCTGAAGCGGGAGAACAAGTTCTGCCCCAAGTGCGGCCAGGGCGTCTTCATGGCCAAGCACGCAAACAGGCTCACGTGCGGCAAGTGCCAGTACACAGAATTCGTCAAGGAAGAGAAGTGATCATTCAGTATTCTCTGTCATTTCACCTGATCCATCAGGTCCATCTTCATCAGCTGGTCCGCTTTCTTCCTGCGGTTCTTCTATATCGTCTTCATCCACATACTCTTTCTTACTCTCTTCTTTCTTCTTGCCTTTCCTTTTATTCTTCATCCTGGTCTCGCTGACCTGGAAAACCAGGAGGTCCTCTGTGGTGAGCTTCTTGCGTTTCTTTATCTTCTCCGAGACCTCCTCCTGCTTCTCAGCCAGGGTCTTCTCCTCCTCGACCTTCTTCTGCTCCTTATGCTCTGTCTTGTCAGCATCAAGCTTCTGATACATCTCCCTGGCCTTTGACTGTAGTTCCTTGAGCTTAGTGTTCAGCTCGACGAACTTCTGCTTGAGCTCGAAGAACTTCTTGTAATACTCCTCCTCCTTGGCCTTGATGTCATCGATGTCCTTGGATAGCTCCAGCATCAGCTCGTGCTGGTTCTGAGACTCCTTGGCTATGTTCTGCACCTTGCGGTGCTCGTCGGTCGCCTTCTGCTTGAGCTCGTCTATCTCCTTGGAGAGCTCGTGTATCTTGGTCCAGACACCACTGACCTCTTCCGAGTCTTTCAGCTGCTTCTTCAGCTCATTTATCTTCTTCATTATCTCCTTCTCGCGCTGGAAGGACACGGCTTCAGTCTCTATGCTGAGATCTAGCTTTTCGATCTCACGACGCAGAATTACAGGGTCCTTCTTAATGTTGTGCTTCTTCTGGACCTCTTTCTTCTCCTTGTTCAGATCCTTGATGACATCAATCTTCTCTTTGATCTGGTCATTGAGCTTCTTCCTCAGCTCCTTGAGCTCCGAGACCTTCCTGGTCAGGGAATTGCGCTGTTGCTTGGCCTTCTTTATCGTGCTGATCTTGTCCCTGATCTCGGTGCTGATGCTTTCCTTCTTCTCGAACCAGTGCTCTTTCTCCTCGTTGATCTGGCTCAGCTGTTCCTTCAGCACAGCGGTCTCCTTACGGATCCTCTCGAGCTCCTCAAATATCTTTTCTGTCTCTTCCTTTGTCAGCATTTCAACCAAATAGTGCTCCTAATCCAGCAGCCGCCTGCTCCTCGCGCTTCTTGTCCTCGGCCGGGTCCTCTTTCTTCTCCTCTTTCGGCTTCTCTTTAGAGGCCTCAGCCGGGGCAGCAGCCACAGGGGCGATAACAGCCTTCTGGATTGCTTCTTCTATATTCACTCCGTCCAAGGCAGCGACCAACGCCTTGATCCTACTGGCATCCGGCTTTGCGCCAGCTGCCTCAAGGACCTTCTTGACTCCGTCCTCGTTGATCTGTTGTCCGGCCTTGTGCAAGAGCATTGCTGCATAGATATATTCCATCTTCATCCCTCCTTAAGCAGGTCATCCGCCTTGGGAATCTTCCCGTCGGCGAACGCTTTCGTCTTCGCAAGTAGCTTGTCTACATTGCTATTGATCTTTGATTCAGTTTGAGCGTCAATCTTCTTCTCGGGTATCTCTTCAACCTTCTCAGCTTCGGCTTTTTCATCCTCAGCGACTTTCTCCTCAGCCGGCTCTTCTAGTTCAGGTTCTTCTGCGGCCTCGGGTTCTTCCTCAGCTTTTTCCTCTTCAGGCGGCTCCTCAGGTTTTTCCTCGGCAGGCTCTTCTGCTGGAGGCTCAGCTTCCTCAACCTTCTCTTCTTCCTTTGGATGTTCCTCGACTTTCTCTTTTTTTGGTGGTTCCTCAGGCTTCGCCTCTTCCTTATGTTCTTCTACAGGTGGCTCTGGATCGGGCTGAGCAGGATCCTCTACAGGCTGTTTATCTTCTTCCTTTTTAGGCTCTTCAGCCGGTGCCTCGGGTTCCTTCTGCTCTTCTGGTTCTTCTTCAGCTACCTCCTCTGGAGCAGGCTCTTCAGATTCTTCTGCTTCCTTCGGGGCTTCTTCGGCGGGTTCCTCTTTAGGAGTCTCAGCAGGCTCGGGTTCCTTTTCCTCAGGCTTTTCCGGCTCAGCGGCTTTTTCTTCAGGCGGTGCCTCTGTTGTTTCAATGTTAAGCTCTGCTGCCAACGCTTTGGCAGAGGAGTCAGCCTTGCCCATCAGTTCGCCGACGAGCTCGTCCGCGAGGATGTTTGCCTCTCTACCAATGGCCTTTGCGTCGCCATGTGCCTTGCTCAGCAGCAGTTCGATCGTGTCTTTGGATGCATAGCCTGACTCGATAGCGAGGTTGAGCGCCCACAGTCCTGCCTGTCCGAGGTCAGCGATGTACTTGTCCTCGTCCACTGCCAGGACATCCTTTGTGATTATCTCGCCGTCCTCATAGACCGCTACCAGGTCCAATCCTACTTCCATAGGCAAGATGTTAAGCCTTGTGAGGAGCTCTGCGAGCTTCGGGGTGATCTTCTCACCCTCCTTGGCCACAGTGGAATCCTGCTTTATCACGACCTTGTTGGCTTCTACTCCCGTCTTGATGCGGAACTGGCCCAGCTCTCCTATTACAGGTCCTGGGGCGAAGGGCGTAGGCCCTGCAGGTATGATTATGTCCTTGGGAGCGGTCTGTCCTGCCTTGGCAGGAGCAGGGCTCTTGTTCTTCTGCAGGAACTTGTAGAGCTTGAAAGGGTTCTCGCAGCTGAAGAGCAGGGCTGGCATGCCTTTGGTGAATCCCATCATCTTCGAGATGCCAGGCTTCTTCTTCTCAGCCTCGTCAAATGCAAGCTTCATCAGCCTGCGCTTGGTCATCTTCATTAAGATCTTATCCCTGAGGGTGTGGCGCATAGTCTGCAGCTGCTTGGCAGGCAGGTTCTCCATGTCAAGCACGCCGATGTTAGGATATTCTAAGAGGAGCTTGACGAACTCAGCCACGATCCTCTTCTTCTCATCTGAGACGTGCGCCATCTTAATCAATCCTCTCCGGCTTGCTCATGGTCAGCTTGAGGTAGACCGACCCGATGTTCTGCTTCTCATTAGGCAGGTGATGCACCGCCTGGTTGTAGACGGTCATGATGTTGTCGATTATCTCCTCGTCCTTGCCTTCCTCCATGCCGACGGAGCAGCTGAATATCTTCTCCTTCTTTGCATTGAGCCTTACGAGATTGTTGAGCCTTGGGATGACCTGCTTGAGATTGGCATTCGGTGGCACGACACAGCCTGCCTTGGGATTGGGCATCTTACCTTTGGGGCCGAGGACACGGCCGAAGACTGTTGCCACCTTGGGCATTATCGTGGCCTGTGCGATGAAGAAGTCGTGCTTCCTCGCCAATTGCTTGACCAGGCGCTTGTCCTTCTGATACTTCGGGAAGTCATCTACGACTATGGCTGTAGCGCATTCCTTCTTGGCCTGCTCATACAGCTCTGGGCCGACCAGGGCGCAGACCTTGGCAGGCTTGCCTTTGGGGTAATGCAGCTGGACAAAGAAGTCGAGCTTCTCACCGTCCTTCTTCTGGTCGATGTTCTTGAGGTTTATGACTATGTCTATGCTCTGCTTGAAGTTGCACTTCTTCTGCCTGACCTTCTGCAGGGCATCCGAGATCTTAGCTTTTTCCATTGCCCTCTACCCTCCTACCAAGTCTTAGTAGTGTACGGGATCTAAAGCTGGGGAGCCGAGAGGGGTTTATAAAGGTTACTGTTTTTGTTACTTTGTATAGCGAAGTGACATATGTCACTAGCTATACACTGTTTTTCCTATGCAAAACTATATAAATCAGGATGACGGATTTTGGATGAAGAGGTGATTATCATGGCTTATGGTTTTTGGTCTAAGACCGAATATGATCTCAGTTTCGTGCGCGAGAACATCGAGATGGTGATCTATACAGCGGTGTGCTTCTTCATCCCGTTCTTACTAGGGCACCCGCAGCTTTTCGTCGGGGTAGTGGTGAACGCTTCGCTCGTCATGGCAGCGATGAACCTGAAGGGCTATAAATTGCTGCCTGTGATCATCGCACCCAGCCTTGGCGTCTTGAGCCGGGGCCTTATATTCGGGCCGTTCACCGTGTTCCTGCTGTACATGATACCATTCATCTGGGTAGGGAACATGATCCTCGTGATGGCGTTCAAGTGGCTGAGGCTGAAGCATAACATGAACAGATGGGTGGTCCTGGCCATCGGAGGCGGTGTGAAAGCAGCGTTCCTGTTCACCATTGCGTACATCCTGGTCAGCCTAGGAGTGCTTCCGGCATTGTTCACGACCGTGATGGGCATCATACAGCTGACGACAGCCATCCTCGGCGGAGTAGCTGCGCTGAGTGTGCAGGCAGTGAAGAAAGCCTTTTAGAAACCTTTTTATTTCCCTTTATTCTCCCCCCTTCCTGGGGGATTAAGGCATGACAAACGCGTCTATAACTAAAGGTGTATACACATTCATGCATGAGATCGAGGACTACCTTGTACAGAGATTCGGGTACGGGGATGTTCAACACGGTTTTGAACGTGGCAACAGGTGGAAAAACAGGTTCTCATTCAGGGGTAAGGTGCCCAACCACCCGGATGTACCTGCGCAAGGAGAAGGCATAAAAGACATCCCGAGCGAGGAATACGAGCACAATCGGGACAGGATGCAGGTGGACATCGGCTCAGTCTGCGATGTGAACGGGTACACCATAAGCTGGTCAGCCACCATATCAGCCAAGCCTGACAGGAAGGATCTCGCTGACATGTTCAGCATGGACCTGCGACACTGGAAGGCTCAGCCACGTTTTATGTGCAAGGGAGCATTGAAGACGCCAGGTTCAGGAACGGGAAGGCTCCCTTCTACCTGCGGGTCACATCTGAGATGGAAGACGGCGAGTTCGAGAGAGTCAAATCCAACTTCAGGTCAAGGGGTGGCTTTAACAACCTCGCAGGAAGGCCGCTTTATGACTCGCTGGAAAGCATAATCAAGAACCTGCCGTGAATCTCAGCTTTGCTCCCTTGAGAATATTCCAGCATGATATCCGTTGGGAAGGAACTTTTGCATATGGTCTGGGATAGGCATATCAACGAGGACTAATCCAGTGTAAGAGAATTTTCTGTCTTGTTCAGAATGCCATTCCTTCCAAGGGAAGTCGAATTCACCTTGATTGACATCCTCCACAGTCAATCTCAAACGCGGGTCTTTGATCTTGTCTCTGATGTTTTGGTACTCTTCTTCACCCTCTTCTGAGAATGCGATGAAATAATCAGTCACATCAACACCGAATTCTTTTTCCCAATAATCATCCATCAATTTTGAGGATCTGAACTCGATCTGTTGGAGCGGCGGCATCCTCCCCACCCCTCTTTTCGCAATCTGCAGTTTTGGGATATAAATCAGCACTTCGCCGGGCTTTATGGCCAGGAACTCATCCGGTTTCAGAAGATAATGAGAATCATCGTGTTCCATGATAAAGAAAAATGTGCAATGATATTTATGTTTTACTACACCATTTAAATACTAGAACCTGTTCCTCTTGCCGTAGGTAGTGTGCAAGAGCTTATGGGCCTTCTCGCTGCCGGGATGGTCCAAGAATTCCTTGTATAGCATCTGCACGTCAGGGTTCTCATGCGACTTCCTGAGCGGCAGCCGCGCGTCCTCACGGTAGATGGCGTCCATGCGCTTCTGCTTTATCTCCTGGGTCACAGGCAGGGGCTGTCCGCCGCCTGAGATGCAGCCGCCTGGGCAGGCCATCATCTCGATGAAATGGTAATCATCCTTCTTGGCAAGGAGCTCCTTTACGTGGGCGCCT
>JAHIVG010000039.1 GCA_018816705.1 Nanobdellota archaeon | reverse complement strand
CTTCGCCTTTAACCTGTACCAGCTCGTCACCCTAAAGCGTAAAGAGCTAGCGATAGCTACGTGAAAGAACCGGAAAAAACAAGGAAAGTAAGGACAAAGCGCACCTAACAGAAAAGATAATCAATCATTTTCTGAAAACAACCACGAAATCAGGCCAAGCACACAGGATAATCAAAGCCCTCTATAATCAATCTTCCCTTCCTGCCATTCCTTGAGTATCATGCAGGCAGCGCGCTGTGTGTCCGGGAGGCTGCCTCTCTTCAGCATGTTCATCTTCCTGGCGATGGCATCGATGACGATCTCCAAGTCTTCATCCGGCTTGACTCCGAAATGCTTCTCTATCATTCCAGGGCAGCGCTCCATGAGCTCCATCACAACGAGCTCCGGGTCCTTGGTCTTATCAAAGTCGATAGAGCCGGTCAGGGAATGCTTCATGTTGTCCTTCTCCCTGAACGGGATCACGCCAGGCGTGTCCAACAGCATGATCCTGCTGTCAGCCCTGACTTTCTGCAAGGCCTTGGTGTAGCCGGAGACGCTGCTCGTCGGAGCTGAATGCTTCCCTTTCAACGCGTTTATCAACGAGGACTTGCCCACGTTGGGATAACCGAGCACCCCTACCTTGACCTCTTTCCTTCCCAGCTTCTTGCCCTCGATGAGGATCCTGTCCCTCAGCATGGTGAAGCCGTGATGCTCGGTCGCGGAGACGAAGACGCAGGGCCTGAACTTCCTCTTGTGCTGCTCAGCCTCCCTCTGCGAGATGAGGTCGCACTTCGTGATGACATAGATCAGCGGCTTGCCATCCCGCTTCACCTTGAACTCGATCTCAGGGTTCCTCGTATCATCGACGAGCCGGGCATCTAGCAGGAGAAGCAAGACATCTGCCTCGGCAATCACCTTGTGGACGAGCCTCCAATAGCTTGGCATGTCATTGCGTATTCCGTATGATTATATAAAGTTATTGAGTGGTACGCAGCCCACCGGGTTTGTAGAAAATCACTTTCATTTTTATTGAAAATCTCGCCTTTCGCGTGATATTTCATGAAATTCTGAATATCCTAGCCTTTGGGGCAGGATTTTCAATAAAAATGAATTTTCGCTTATAGATTTTCTACAAACCCCAGCCCACCAAAACTTTTATATACTGTCTGGTGAAACTTCCGTTCGGGTACGATGTTGAAGAACCGACATGTCTATTTCATTCTTGCGCTGCTCATCCTAGACATCATGGTGTTCTATCCATACCTCAACCCTAACCGGATCCCTCCGATAGGAAGGGATTATTCAGACAACCACATAGCCTGGTATTACCTCATCAAGCAGTCCTGGAGCGATGGCAATACATATGCCTTATGGAACCCGATATTCCTTTCAGGCACGCCATTGTATGCGAAGGTCCATGGCACAGGACCGTTGTATCCCCTGACTTGGCTCCTACTGTTCCTTCCGCCGATAGCGGCTGGCAACCTCTCGATATTCCTTTCATACTTCCTCGCAGGAGTAGCCATGTACTTCCTCGTTCTTCATCTCCTCAAGGACCGGAAGGGTGCCTTCATCGCAGGGATGTTCTACATGGTCAACGGCTTCTCGATGATGTACATCGAGAAGGGATGGTCTGAATACATAAGGGCCTTCTGGCTGACGCCGATAATCTTCTTGTTGGTATACAAGGCTTTCACGTCAAGGAAATGGATATTTTTCAGCGTGCTGGCATCGATCGCCCTGTTCTTCCAGGTAGAAGGCGGCGGTGCGAACACGACCCTCTGGACGATGTTCATGCTCGGTCTCTTCCTGTTCTATTCCCTGTTCGGAAAGAACCCTAAGAGGCGCCTCTTCAAGGTCCTACTGGTCGGCGGACTGTTCACAATGCTGTTCCTTGCCCTGGCTGCGGTGCGCTTCCTGCCATATAATGAGCACAACACACTGACAAGGCGGGGTATGGGCGGCGTTCCGCAAGAGGAGGCCATGGAATGGCAGAAGCTAGACCTGGTGTGCACAAAGGATTCCTATAAGTGCATCCATGAACTGGTCGAGCCAGGCCTTCCGAAGGTACCCCGCAGGGGGTTCGGGTTCAAGATAGGGATAATCGGCCTTCTGCTCGCAGGCCTTGCAGTAAGGTATAGATGGAAGAACAGGTTTGTGCTATTCTTCTCCGTCCTATCAATACTATCAGTCCTATTGGCCTTGGGCACGCCGTTGATGTACATCGTCTGGAAGTACGTGCCTGGCTTCGCCTCGCACCGCTATCCCCACCGCGCCCTCCTGCTGTTCTCATTCGGGATGTCTATCCTGACAGGATATGGCGCTGTCATCATGTTCAAGCTGCTTAAGAGACAGAACATCAAGAGATGGGCATTCCTGCTGCTCTCTGCTCTCGTCATCGTCGACCTCGTGGTGTTGGGCTACCACTACCGCCCCCTTCAGGACATGAGGGAGATAAAGCAGGATTTTGAGTTATACGATTATCTGAGCCAGCAGGACGGATTATTCCGGGTCCACCCGATAAATATCTACGGAGTCAATCGCGGCTTCCTGCAGATAGCCCTTGTCAATGACCTGCAGTTCGTATACGGGTATGACCCGCTCTGGTCCATAGATTACCTGCCGATATACCTCAGCGCGGTAAACTCGAATCCGCCCAAGATGTTCGGCATGCTCAACACAAAATATATCACTTCACCAGGCCCGATCAACCGTACCGGATTGAGGTTGGTGAAGGAATTCCCTGCGCCGAAGATGGCTATCGAGGAGAACAACCAGACCCATCTGTATGAGAACGAGATGTTCTTACCCCGGGCTTATCTGGTGAAGAAGGCGGTGCTGGTGGTCGGGGAGAAGGATCCTGTAAGGCAGACCGGCTTCGCCATGCAGCTCGACCCGAGATACAACCCTGCCGGCTCTGTCATCATCAATTTCTACGGCAGAGTGTCAGAGCTCGACCAGGGGTTCATCAACAGCCTGGATGCCATCGTGTTGACGCAAGGATCATTGGATGAATCGTCCCAGCCCAAGCTGGAACGATACGTAAACCAGGAAGGGTTCCTCCTGCCGAACATAATCCAGGGAAAGAATGCGATAGAGGAAGGGGACGTAGAGGCCATGTGGCAGGCGCTGTCCACAGACATCAGCTATCAGGACGTCGAGGCGCTTGAGATAACGGATTATAAGTCAGACAGCTTCACGGTCAAGACAGGAGGTAAGCGAGGCTTCATGGTATTGTCGGAGAAGTTCGTGCTGTACGACAGCTGGCAAGCTACCTCTGGCGGGAAGGAGCTGGACATGTACTATGCCAACGGCATAGTAACCACCATCCGTCTCGACGGCGGCCAGGAGGAGATCATGTTCGAGTACATGCCTGACAGCTTCAGGAAGGGAGCATTGATATCCGGCATCACAGCCGTCATCGTCGTGCTCTACCTGTTGTTCGTGTTATATATGAAATGGAAGTCTAAGGGTAATAAACCGGACCGATCATAGCTCGGGTCTTTTTTCCTCCGCCCTGCAACACAAAGTGAGCAAAGCTCACTTGTGCGCAAGACTTCGTCTTTGCGTGCGAGGCGGGAAAAAAAGGCTGCCGGGCCGCGGCTCAAGAGGATTAAAGGTGAAAAAGAGGATAAGATGAGGAAAGAGCTGTATTTCATATTCGGGATAGTGGCCGTGGCGATAATAGCCAACGTGCCATATCACACAGACATGGGCGAGGCCCCTGTGAACGACTTCCTGTTCTTCTACTACCTCCACCAATTCATAAAGGAATCAATGAGCTACGGCCAGTTCCCGCACTGGATACCCTACTATTTCGGCGGCATGCCATACTTCGCCAACGCGCAGAGCATGCTGTTCACCTACTCAGGCCTCCTCACGCTCATCATGCCGACAGTTATAGCAATGCACCTCGGCTTCATCATAGCGACGGCCATGTCAGGCATCGGCATGTACCTGCTGGCGAAGCAGCTTAAGATCAAGAGGCATATCGCAATGATCCCAGCGCTGATATTCATGATCAACGGCTGGGCCATATACCTGATGGTAGGGTCAGGCATGGAAAAGCTCTATGTTTATAGCATAATCCCCTGGGTGTTCCTCTTCCTCTTCAAGGCCTTCAGGAAGGACTGGCTGAGGAACTCCATAATCGCAGGCATGATGATGGCACTAGCCTTCATGGGATCAGGCTTCGACGTCTTCCTCTGGACAGGTCTCATGGTAGGCATCTATTTCCTGTTCAGGCTGATATCAGCGCCTAGGAAGATAGTCAGGATAATCTCCATCGGGGTCATATTCAGCATAGTGGTGTTCGGCCTGGTATCGATAAAGCTGCTGCCCATGCTGGAGTTCAGCGAGCACACGAACAAGAAGGACGGATTCACGCTCGAACAGTCATATGAGAAAGGGATAAAGCCAGGCGACCTGCCGAAGATGTTCTTCGTCCAGAAGACAGGCAGCATATCATACTCGCCGAGAATAGGTGTGGTGGCATTCATCCTCCTCTTATTGTCGTTGCCGCTGATCAAGAACAAGAACGTGCTCTTCCTCATAGCCCTCATCGTGGTGAACATACTCTTCGCATCCAGCCTGCAGCTCTACGAGGTCCTGTGGAGGTTCGTACCGGGCTTCAAGGCCATACACGACGTCACCAGGACACTGTTCATAACCATGTTCAGCGTGTCATTGCTGGCAGGCTTCGGACTGAGCAACGGTCTTTCATATCTCAAGAGGTACAGGCTGAAGAAGTACATGAAGCATGGCATCATCATCGCTGCCGGCCTGATGATATTCCTCGAGCTGCTCGTGATAACCAGGCCGATGCCGCATGACAGCATGGACCTCAAGGCAGCGCATGAAGAGAACCAGCTGTTCAACTATCTCCAAGAGCAGCCAGGCGTCTTCAGGATGCACAACATAGGCACGGTGAGCATAGGGGGGGCTGCCGGGATGTACGCGATCCCGAAGCATCAGCAGATACTCTACGGCTACAACAACGTCTGGATACCCGAGTACTTCAACGTCTACCTCACGGCTACGCAGGAAGCACCGATAAGATTCTTCAGCATGCTCAACACCAAGTACATCTACCATGACACACCATTGGACCTGCAAGGCCTGACATTGGTCAAAGAATTCGAGAGATGCGAACCCTGTTATGGTGACTCGACCGATAACAGCGTCGACGGCCCGTATCTCTATGAGAACACAGAGGTCCTGCCTCGGGCATACATCGCAGAGAAAGCCATCTTAGTCTTAGGCGAAGGGAGCAGGGACATGACGTATTCCCTCATGCTCCAGCCAGGCTTTGATCCTCGCAGCACTGTCATCATGATAGACGGTAAGCTGGATAGGTATGAACAGTCCTTCCTGGACCGGTTCGACGCGATAGTCCTCACATCCGGAGCCATAGATTCGATATCGCCGAAGATCCTGAAATACGTGAGCCAGGGCGGAAAGCTGCTGCCAGACCTGCCTAACGGCCAGGCAGAGATATCCGTCGAGGCCGTGAACAGCATGCTGTCAGATTACAGCTCCGGGCTTGCACCTGAAGAGGTCGAGGTCGAATATTACTCGCCGAACAGGGTAGTGCTCAATGTGGACGGCAAGCAGGGTTTTCTCGTGCTCAGCGAGAAATACTACATGTTCGACTGGAAGGCGAGATCAGGCGGGGAGGAGTTCCCGCTCTACAGGGCCAACGGCATAAACACGCTGATCATCATCGACAAGGACATCGACCGGTTAGAGCTGATATATGATTCCGGGAGCTTCAAGATGGGGACAGCGATCTCGCTCATCATGGTGATATTGATAGTCGCATTCTTCCTGTTCCATGGCCTAAAGCCTAAGCCGAAGAAGAAATAGCTGCCAGGCCATCTTGAAAGGATCAATTAGCGTTATCTTGCTGCCCCCCCTATGCACCCAGCTTATGGAGAAGCGCTTCACATTGATGCCCATCTTTTTCGCCCTATAGAACAGCTCGACATCGAAGACCCACCTCTTAGAGATGAGGTCCTTGAACAGGGAACGTGCCGTATCCGAGTGGAAGCCCTTGAAACCGCAGAGCACGTCCTTTATGCCCAGGCGGAAGAGCATCTCGACATATAGGTTGAACATCAGCCCCATGAACACCCTTGAGATGGGCTGCTCGATCCTGTACTTCTGCATGTACCTGGTAGCGGTCACGAACTTATGGTGCTCAAGCAGCTCGAGCATCTTAGGTAACTGGTCCGGCGCTATGGACCCGTCGGCATCGATGAAGATAATCCTGTCGCCCTCGGCCTTGAAGACACCCTCCCTGAGCGCCCCGCCCTTGCCCTGGTTCCTCTTCAGGTCGAGGACGTGGCAGAAAGCATGCTTGGCCTTGACACTGTCCAGAAGCTCCATGGTAGAGTCATCCGAGCCGTCGTTTATCAGGATGAGCTCAAAGCATCTCATGCGCGAGAGGTATTCCGCAAGCTCGGGCAGGAACTCTCTCCCCCTCTCGGCCTCGTTGTAGCACGGGACGAGGACACTGAATTTTACCATTCAAAATGGGATAGACGCTGAATTAATAAATCTTTTCCTGAATCCAGCAACCTCACTTCGGTCATGCAGGCTCTGTCCTAAATCTGGCGGATCGGTTGCTCTGGATGTTGCTTTCTCTCTTTTCCCGCTTCGCCCCCAAAGACGGAGTCTTGGGCACAAGTGAGCTACGCTCACTTTGTGTAGGCAGGGCGGGAAAAGAGCACACTCACTCTACTTGATTCCGTTCGTAGCATAAAATCAAAGATTTTATGAATCTGCCCGCAAGTTGGGCAGGCAAGTTAGGACTCAGGACAGAGCCGGTTGCGCAATAAATTTTATAAACAGATGCATCACATCACATTCATGGACCCGAAGGAATACCGAGCAGGCCAGAGCAGCACCAACTTCTGGCACAGGTGCAAGAACGACCTCATCGGCATACTGATGTCAAAGGCCACAGGAGGCAAAGCACGCAGGCTCAAGATACTGAACATCGGGGTCGGTACCGGGGATGACCTCAAGGTCCTCAACAGATACGGGGATAATTACATAGTGGACATAAACAAGGAGGCCTTGGACCTCATCGACAGGTCCCTTTATCTTAAGAAGGCCGTTGCAGATGCATGCAGACTGCCATATGAAGACGGTTTCTTCGACATAGTGGTCTCATTCGATGTCTTCGAGCACATCGAGGATGATAAGTCGGCCGCAGCAGAGGCGTTCAGGGTGTTGAAGAAAGGCGGTACCATGCTCTTCAGCGTGCCAGCCTTCCCAGTGCTGTTCAGCAGCCATGACAAGGCAGCAGAGCACAAGCGGAGGTATGACAAGCGGATGCTGAGGCAGCTATTCAACAGATTCGGCAATACCCGATTATACTATTGGAATTCTATCTTGTTCTTACCCTGGGCGGCGTTGAGGCTGATGAAGAAAAGGTCGAAACCTAAGTTGGAATACATGAGGTCCCCGTCCGCCTTGAACAGGCTGTTCTACCCCATATTAAGAATAGATAATTATTTAATCAAGAACCGGATATCTCCCCTCTTCGGATTGACAATCATAGGACATTGCAGAAAATGACCGCCGTATCCGGGACCTGCCAAGATATGAGGCAAGATCGATGCTGAACATGTCGCTGAGACCCAAAAAATGAATATACTGCTGATGAACCCCCCGATGAAAGAGAAGGAGCTGTTCACTGAGAGCTCAAAGGAGACAGCCAGCATAATCCCCCCTCTCGGCCTGGCATATCTTGCCGGATACATGGAAAAACAGGGCCATGAGGTCAGGATATGGGACGGGTTCGTCGAGAGGCAGGGCTGGGAAAAAGTGGCAGAGCTGGCGAAGGATTACGACCTGCTGGGCATCCACGTTCTTTCAAGCTTCGTTGTCAGGGCATATGAGTTCGCCAGATATCTCAAGGAAAGACTGCCGGATAAGCCGATAGTGCTCGGCGGCTGCCATGTCTCCGCTGTTCCCCAAGAGGCCCTCAGCAACCCCTGGGTCGACTATGTCGTGGTCGGCGAAGGCGAGGAGACCCTGACAGAGCTATGCGAAGCCATCTGTGGCAAGAGGAAGCTGGACACTGTCAAGGGGATTGGCTTCAAGGTGAAAGGCAAGATGAAGTTCAACGAAGCAAGGCCTTTCATCGAGGACATAGACAAGCTGCCTTTCCCTGCGAGGCATCTCTTCAACTGGAAGCTGTATAGGAGCAGCGGAGCGAGAAGGAGTTCGGAAAAGAGGGATATGGGGCTCTTGACAAGCAGAGGATGCCCTTTCAGCTGCAGCTTCTGCAGCAAGGACGTTACTGGGATGAAGATACGCAATTTTTCCATCCCCCGCGTGATGGCTGAGATCAGGCACATGGTCAAAGAATACGGAGTACAGGAGCTCGCGATATGGGATGAGACTTTCACGACCCAGCGCTCCCGAGTCATGGAATTCTGCGACTGCCTGAAGAAAGAAGGCCTGAACATCACATGGACCTGCTCGAGCCGTGTCGACAGGGTGGACCAAGAGCTTCTCAGCAAGATGAAGAAGAGCGGCTGCACACTGATAGCCTATGGCATCGAATCAGGCAATGACGACATACTCAAGAAGATGAACAAGAGGACCAACCTTGACCTGGTCAGGAAAGCAGTCAAGGCGACAAAGAAGGCAGGGATACCCGTACGGGGATATTTCATGGTCGGGCTGTGGGGCGACACGCCGAAGACGATCGATGACACCATCAACTTCGCCAAGGAGCTCGACCCTGACGTAGCGACATTCACCATGATGGTGCCGCTGCCCAACACATTGGACTATTTCCGCGCATGCAGGCAGAAGAATTTCCAGAAGGAATACTGGAAGCATCGGATGTTCCCTGAGTTCAACTTCCTCGAGGATCCCATATACGTGCCAGAGGGCATGACCCAGAAGCAGCTGATCCGGCTGCACAAGAAAGCGTATCATTCCTTCTATTTCCGGCCGAGATACCTATTAAGGCAGGTCACGTCAATCAGGTCGTTCGGGGACCTTTCCAGACTGATAGCCGGTGCAAAGACAGTGCTGAAGCTGTAATATATACACCGGCTCTGTCCTGAATCTTAAGGATCGGCCGCGCTGGCTGTTGCTTCCTCTTTTTTCCCCGACCTTTTTCAAATGCTCAGAAATCGAAGATTTCTGGCACACAGAAATGCTTTGCATTTCTCGTGGCTCGAGCAAAGGAAGGGGAGCGCAAGGCTCCCCACCGCAGCTCACAGTCAGTTGTGAAAGCTGCGGCGTGGGGTTTTATGCCCCACTTCTTTGGATCCTAGCCCGCAAAGAAATCGAAGATTTCTTGTGCGCAAGACTTCGTCTTCGCGTTTCGTAAAGGCTAGCTCGCCATGCAGGGCGGGAAAAAAGAAATCGTCCACGACCCGGGCAGGTGAAGCGATATCCAAGACAGAGCCTTATACATCAACATGTACTTCAACAAGTATGTCAATCAGATCTTCTGCTTCAGGACCTTGACCTTTTTCCCCAGGTTCCACTGCGGTCCGAACCTGGACATCATGATGCCGAGGCCCATGATCACCAGGGATACCACTGCAGCTGTGATGACAATATTCTCGCCAGTGCTCTTGAAGAACTCTTCAGGGAACAGGCGCACAAGGCTGGCATCTTCCGGAAACTGCCAGTTGCCCTGCGGGAAGAATACGTTGTGGAATGAGACGAAGACCGAGCTGAAATTCTCGAGGGCCACGAAGAATGCGGTGCTGAGCAGCAGCAGGATCATCGGGGCATAGGTCAAGGATGCGCCTAGGTACTTGAAGAAGTAGGAGACCCAGAGCTTGGGTATCACAAGATATGAGACAGCTGCCAAGAGCGCTGTCAGGATGATCAGCAGGATGAGGAGCCCGTGCAGAAAATATTTCCCTTTCAGGACCAAGGTGCGCACATCTTCCATATGGGAAAGCTCGTCTGGGCTGAAGAAACCTTCGGGCACGGCGAGCACAGAATGGTCCTTGTCTCCCATGTAGCCCAGGAGCTCGTAAGCGATGCTGTCGATCTCCTCCTTAGTGTCATCCGGGAAATCTTCATTGAAATCATCGTATATGCCATTCTCGAAGTGCTTCGCATAATGGTCTTCTCTGAATATCCAATAATCTGCTGATACCAGCAGGATCATCGGCGCGATGACGATGACCATCAAGAATACGACCGGCCAGGCCTTACCCATCTTCTCCGGTCCCCTTCTTCCCCTTCTTCTTGAAAGCGGCAGCGATTATCTCTTCCACGGTCTTGGGCCTGTCATGCTCGACGAAATGATGCTCGGGCATGGCCTGGGTCTGGATGGCAGATTCCTCATCATGCTGCTCCTCCTTTTTCTTCTCGTCCTCTTCGAGCATCTTCTCCCACTCAGACTCCTCCTTCTCCTTGTCCTCATCATCCTCGGCTGCACCGGTGTGATAGAGCTCATCAGTGTCCTCAGACTGGTACTTGTCCTTGTTCATGTATTCTATGTCCTCGCTGTCATGGCCATGATAACCATCTTTAAGGATATCCTCAGTGCCGGCTGCAGCGCCGTATTTCTTGGCAGAATACCCCGAGTGCTCCTCAATAGGATCGTGTTGATGGTACATATGCTTGGATCTGTGAGGCATGGTTTAAAAATCTTGCGGGAACCAATGAAAAATCAAAAAATTTTTAAAGGATACCCCAGCTTTCAATTTATTAATTTTTTTTGGAGGTATTTCAAATGGAAGAAGAAAAAACAGAAGAGCCTACAGAAGAACCTATAGAAGAGCCTATGACAGAGCCTACAGAGGAGCCATCTGAGTCCACCGACGAGGACACCGAAGCTCCGGCTGATGATGCAGAAGAAAAGCCGGCCGACGAGGACACCGAAGCTCCGGCTGATGATGCAGAAGAAAAGCCGGTCGACGAGGACACCGAAGCTCCGGCTGACAAGGACGAAGAGAAGGAAGAGTAATTCTTCCTTTTTTTATAGAAACTTTCATATTCTACGGCCGCGTAGAAAGTCTTGTTCTCACAAAGAAATGTCTGACATTTCTTGTGCCCCAAAAAACCACAGAAATTTCATTTTTGGGTCCCAGAGAGCTACGCTCTCTGTGGAATCTTTGATTTTTTTGGGTTTTGATCCTTTTCCACAAGAATTGTCCGAGAGCCAACTCTTGTATCAATGAGTCCATATAGTGGAACGAATCAAAAAGAATTTTATCTTATCGGTTTTCTACGCGGCCTATTCTACATAAACTTTTAAATTGTCCATGAACACACTTCTATCCATGGGAATGGTCGAGGACGCATTCAGGGGGCTCTATCCTGACAGGGAATGGGATTTCATAGACGCTGTGAGGTACTCAGGGAGGTTCAGGGGCTACAACGCGAACATCCAACGCCGGGACAGGCATCTCATAGTCAACATGAGCAAGAGCTGGCGCAAAGTATCTCAGGAGATACGGATAGGCCTCATCCAGTCATTGCTCATCAAGATGTTCGGCGGCAAGGCCAAGACCGTGCAGCTCGACCTGTACCATAACTTCCTCAAGAACGTCCACATGGCAGTGCCCAAGACCAAGACCGATAGCGTGCTCCAGGGCTCGTTTGAGAGGCTGAACGAGCGGTTCTTCAACGGCATGATGGGAGTGTCCAACTTCGTATGGGGCAAGGGCACGACCAAGCTCGGGCATTATGATTACGGCTCTGACACCATCTCTGTCTCAGAGGTCATCAGGGGGGAGCCTGAGCTGCTGGATTACGTGATGTACCACGAGATGCTGCACAAGAAGCACAAGTTCCGCACCGCAGGCCAGAAGAGCTACTACCACACCCGGCAGTTCAAGGCCGACGAGGAGCAGTATCCTGGCAAGGAGCGTCTCGAGAGGGAGCTCGGCAGGGCGCTCAGGAAGTCGAAGGTCAAGAGGAGATTCAGGTTCTGGTGAGCACCAGGCCGGTCTGTTCGGCCCCATTTCCACAATATTTATATAGGGCCTCTTAACCCAATCATACTGTGATATGATGACGACTAAACAAGTATCAGTCTCATCCCTGAAAAAAGGGAACTACGTGGTCGTTGACGGCACAGCATGCATCGTGTCAGGCCTGCAAGTATCCAGGCCAGGGAAGCACGGCCACGCAAAGGTCCGCATGGACGCTGTCGGCATAATCGACGACAAGAAAAGGGTTACAGTGATGCCGGGCCACGACATGATAAATGTCCCGGTCATAGAGAAGAAGACAGCCCAGGTGCTGTCCGTATCAGGAGACATGGCCAACGTGATGGACATAGAGACCTACGAGACATTCGACCTCAAGATCCCCGAAGAGCTGAAGGCTGGCTGTACTGCAGGATGCAACGTGCTGTTCTGGATAATACTCAACGACAAGGTAATGAAACAGGTGAAGTCAGAATAGGTGTGAAACATGGTAAAATTCCCTGAAGCAGAAGCACATTTTTTCAAGAACATATTCGTATGCAAGAAGTGCAAGTCCAAGATACGGGCATCCAACCTGAAAGTGATAGCCGGAAAGATCAGCTGCAGGAAGTGCGGCAGCAGGATGCTCAGGCCGATAAGGAAGAAATAGGACGAAAAAAGAGGTAAATCATGACTGATGCATTGGCGACTATAGGCAGTATCATAAGGTCTCCTGACGTGATCAGCCTAGTCATCTTCGTCATGATACTCTCATTATTTCTCCATGTCAAGAGGAAGAATGTCACATTGCAGAAGATCCTCTACCCGCTGTTATACATCATGCTCTACAAGACCCAGCTAGGGCTGCGGATGATGGACCGCATCGCGAAAAGGTTCAGGGGCCTGTTGACCATAATCGGCTACTGCTTCGTCGGCTTCGCATTCCTCGGAGCGATATTCATGGGCGTCAGCATAATAGCCATCATGGTGAAATTCTTCAGCGCTCCCTCGACAACAGAGACAGGCATGGCACTCGTGCTGCCTTTGACGACCGTGCCCGGACTAGGCTTCATCAGGTTCTGGCACTGGATAATATCAATATTCATACTGGCAGTGGTCCATGAGTTCGGCCACGGCATCCTGATGAGGGTGCACAAGGTCAGGATAAAATCGAGCGGATTCGGCTTCATAGGCATACTGGCCCCGATGATGCCCCTGGCTTTCGTGGAGCAGGACCCGAAGGAGATGGACAAGATGGACAGCATAAAGCAGTATTCCATCTTCGCCGCAGGACCCATGGTCAACATCGTGATAGCGATACTCCTGTTCAGCATCTTCCCCTTCACCGCATTCGGCTCCGGAACACCTGCACCGTTCGAAGAGAGGATGACAGAGCCAATAGGTTTCACTGTGAACGTGGACCCCAACTATCCTGCAGGACGGTCAGGCCTGCAGAACGGCACATTGATCACGAATTTCAACGGCGAGCAGATGACTGAGGCCCAACCCTTCCTAGAGCACATGTACTACTGCGTGCAGCCCAATGAGACCATCACGCTGGGGAATGAGAATGGGACATACACGATAACTACCACCACACATCCAGATTCCGAGAAAAAGGGCTATATAGGGATCACCCCTCCAAAGAACGTCAGGCAGTTCAAGCCTGAGTACAAGAAGTATGAAGGGACATTCTACTGGTTCAAGAGCCTGCTGAGGATGGTCGCCCTGCTGAACTTCTTCATAGGCCTCGCCAACCTGATCCCCATATTCATAACTGACGGTGCGCAGATGTTCAGGCTCGCCTTGAGAGACAGCATGAAGAACAAGGCATTGGCCAAGAAGATATGGTACTCCATCAACTTACTCTTCGTGTCCTTGATCATCATCGGGCTGACCGCCAACCTATTCAAGTGAGTTGACCGCTTCTCGGAAAGAACGTGCATCTATAGTCAAGGACATAAGTAACGCATAAAGTTTTGTGTAAAAAAATGTTCATCCCAAAATGTTTCTAGTGCGTCTTGCATGTCATCGATTTTTTGGAAGTATTGTGATTTTGTCACAGCATTTTTTGTGACCTTCCAGCAAGT
>JAHIVG010000038.1 GCA_018816705.1 Nanobdellota archaeon | reverse complement strand
TCTGCAGCACGAAGAACATGTACCTCATGGAGACCATCAGTCTCGGCTCCTCGGGGTACATGGTGGGGTCACGCCACCTGTTGAATATGCGGCCGAGCCAGCCGCCCTGGCGGCGCATCTTGTGCATTATATTCGCCCCGATGTTCTTGAAAAGCCTTCCAAGGTCGGTCCTGACATGCTTCCTTAGCACGGCATTCGCCGCCCCTCCAAGGCCTCCGCCGATGGCAAGTGCGATGATGATCAGGAAGATCATGGACCTTATCGAGGTCATGTCCTCCGCCAGCCATCCGCCGATGGCGTAGTCGGGGAAGGTCTTGACAGTGATGTAGTTGACGAGGATGAACGATAGTACGCCTGACATCTTTTCGCTTTGGACTGCGCCGGCATTCTTCGTGCCGCGCCAGAAGAGGAAGAAGAGCAGCATCTCGGACAGTTGCACTGCTGCCTTCGAGCCCATGCCCTCGTGCGCCATGCTCACAGCCAAGAAGATGGCCAATCCGTATTGCGCGAACTTGCCCTGGTCGCCGTCTCCCGTAAACTTGAGGAACCTGAAGGTCCATGCGAGTATCATGCTCAGGCCGATAGCGATCCAGAGGTATGGGAACCTGAGCACTCCGAACCTGCCTGGATCCTTCTCAGGCTGGACCGTGACATCTTTGAGGTAATTGGGATTCTTCTTCCTTATCTCCTTGACGATCATGGAATCATCGTAACAATATTTTCCACCGCCCTTCCAGTGGTTCTTGTCATCCCTGTAGTTTACGCAGTCAGAGTCTCCGAGCAGGTAATACTTGACCTTGATGCCGTTGGAGCTCTGCCACACCATGGGATAGTTTGCGCCGTTCCCGAGCTGCGCCCAGGTAACTTTTTCGTCGTTGACCTTGAAGGGCGCCATGGCCACCATGAAGCCGACGAATACAGCAAGCAGGATGTAGAGTATGAACTGCGGCCGCTCCTTGAAGCGTGCAGCCAGAGGTGGTATCAGCTCCTTGATCACCACTAGGCCGCCAGCGACGATGATTATGTTCAGGATCACCTTGCCGTGGAATATGTTCTCAAGGAAGGCTATCTTCCAGAAGTAAGTATTATTCAGGCTCCAAGCGATGATCCCAGCTACCACGACAGCTGCCATCTGAGTGGCGAAACGACGCGCCTTGTTCTGATCAGTCACATTGAAAGCAAAGGCCTGCAACAGGACGAACGCAACAGCCAAAGCTACAAAGTTTATCAGCGGAATCTTCCAGCTGCCGAACCTGGCTGCTACACCAGAACCGGTCTCGCTTATCTTCTGGCACGCTGTCAACGACAGGAGCAGCAATGCAATGAGGAGGATGGCTTTCTTGTTCATCGTGCCACCTCCAGCTGTTCCGGCTCAGAGTCAGACCAGTGCTCGCTCAGCCTGAGCCACTCCCTGAGCAGGGGATCCTTCACAATGAAGACCTTGTCCCGCTTCTCCACCAAGCCTGCCAGGCGCTCAACCAGGGACTTGGTTACTGGAGCAGAACGATAGAGCTTCCGAGCCAGCTCGGAAAGCTTAAGGTCTTCCTTAGAAAGGATGAGCATGATGGAATGGAGCAAGGATTTCCCTCGGGCGCGGGCCATGGCCTTGGAATAGACAGAATCGCAATGTTGGTAAAGCCTGCCGTGCCGCCAGACAAGCTCTTTAAGGAAGGCAGTCTTCACGTCCTTGGACTGCTTGAGGCCGGAACACAGCACCTCGACGACATGGGCATTCCCGCTGCTCAGGCTTATTATCTCGTCTACGACCTTCTGTGCCTGCTTGCCAGCCAGCCTCTCGACAAGCTTCGAGGTCTCTTCCTTAGTAAGAGGTTCTAAGGTTATTGTCGTGAAGCCCTGAAGCCGGGGCTTCAGGGCATCCACGGAGGATGAAATCAGGAAGGTGATGTTGCGAGGGAGCAGAGAGAATATGTCTCCCACCTTGGGGAAGTTGTCGAGGTCAAGAAGGCGGTCGGCGTTGTCAAGGGCAAGGAAGAAGCGCTTATGCTTCTTGGCCAGCTCCTCGAGCATGGAAAAAGCTGTCTGTATCAGCCTCTTCTGGTCAGGCTTGACCTTCTCGAGTTCGCTCAGTATGAGGTCAGCAGCCTCTTTCAGGGCAGGGTCAAGCTTTTCCTTGTGTTTCCTCAAGAATTCGTCAAAGGGGCTCTGGGGCTCTAAGGATAATGACCAAGCGCAGGCAAGCCCTGCAATCTGTAAGGAGAAAAGTTCTGGGGGGGTGTGAACTTTTCGCAGATCTAGGTAGTGCGAGAAGAACCTCTTTTTGAGAGTGCGTTCAGCTTCCCGAAGGAGTGCTGTCTTCCCGCCCTGTCCCAAGAGCAAGACGCTTGCCTGCCTTTCGCTTGCAGAGAGTAACTCACGTAGAACTCGTCCGCGTATCTCTGCGAGCGCCTGATCATTGATCATGAAATCACTTTATACCAATTGGTCTATATACCTATTCGTATACTTTTATATAAATGTTTCGTTCTACCACGCCTGGATATACATGTTATACCTTTTGGTATATATTCCGTATGGTCTAATATATAAGGCTTTCGGTGTGATCCTGAGCCTTGGTTATTAGTATGCCATTTGGTATATTATTTTTTTATTTATATTCCATTTGGTATAATCACTATTTATAATTTGTGGTCTACAACGACGTTGAATTGATACAACTACAAAGTGGTAAATAATCGAAAGATTTATAAAGTCTAAAGTTTATTATCATCAATCATGGGGGAGAATCAGACCTGCGAATACTGCGAATACGGTTGGATTTCGAGAGTGGCTAGTCCTAAATCCTGTCCTCGTTGTAAGCGCAGGTTCGACTATAAAGAGGCTAAACTCATTCTTGAGCAGTTAGGAAAAGAATTCGGCTTCAATCTGGGTGGTATGAATGGCTGACGAATCACCCTTGGAAACGACCACGAACCAAGCTGAGCAGGAGATGAAGAAAAAAGACATATGGGAGAAGGCAAGGGACCTGGTATATTATGCCGGTGTCTCGACTGCAGCGACGATGTTCGGATTGCTTACTGCCGGAGCATTGGCACCGATGATCGGTGGGGCGCTAGCGATCGGTGGTATGGTGGGCGGAGCTATTAAAAGGAAATCATTGTACGAAATCGCCACGACTGCCATGAAAGAATATTCGGCATTGAATATCGTGATCTATCCGATGATTTGGCTCGGAAACGTGACCTACCCGATATTGACCCAGATCGGCCATTACGGCGCAGCTGCACTCGGAGCCACAACCGGAGTCGGGCAGGCAGTAGGCGGCGTAGTAGCAAGGACAGGATATGCCCTGACAGCGTACTCTGGCGCATTTGTGGGTGCTTTCGGAGCTGCAGAACATATGGTGGGCAACTATATGAATCCAAAGGGACTATGGAAGAGCGTCTCTCACAATTTTGTCAATAGATGGAAACAGGTATCATTGTTGATGGCCCCGGCGCTAAGCCTGACAGCAAACTATGTGCACAATCTTGCAATAGGAATTGGAAATTATTCAGTAAGCTTACCTACATTCGCGGTGAACGCAGCTCCGTTCAGCGCAGCGATGAAAATATGGCCTCCCGGCGAGAAGAAGAATGAGAAGGCTCCAGCTCAAAACCCTTACGGAATGCCGTCACCGGCGCCAGCCTAAGAAATCTCTACTTTTGTAGCGATAGCCTGGCCAGGCATGCCCCTCTCGAAGAGGACTCTTAAGGCACCGGAATTGCCGTGGGCTGACCTTACCTCGCCCTTTATGTCTTCGCTCTTGCCAGGCGTCTTCCAGACCACTTTCTTGCCTACCAGAGCAGCAGCCTTGTCTTTAGAATCAACGCCTTCTATCTTGACTATCATCTGGTTCCCTATCTGGGTGTGCCGTCCGCCCTTGAAATTCACGATTGTACCTTGCATGCCAGCTGGGAGGACGGAGGCTGTTTAAAAAGGTTGCGGAAAACTAGATGTGACATGGGGATTTGTGAAGCATATATTCTGTATTTCGGCGACAACAATTATGGCACGGACGGCCAAATCGTACCGATTTGTCCTATTTCGCTCACCAGAACCCCACACTTCGTATGGGAACCTGATGAGCTCCATCCGGCCATTGTTGTCACCTCAATAGGGTCAGCAACTAAAGTGTAAAGTAAAGTATCACCGGCAACAAAAGACACCCCATCAGATGGTTCTTCCCGATGCCGAGGAGGCCGGTCAGCATCCCTACTGAGGTAGCCACCATCAGGACGTACAGTCCGAGGATGCCGTCGAAGCCGAAGGTGAGGAAGACGATGAACATGATTATGGAGATGACCAGCTTACGATAGTTGACCTTTTCCATCACCTTGATGAACAGCCTCGACATCTTCAATGTGAGGACAGTGGCGATACCAGCAACGACCAGGGCGGAAGCCAAGAAGATGAGGACATAACTAAGAGTGATCTCTCCAAGCAGCTTGTTCACCACGATTATGGCACCATTTCGAGCCTTGTGCAAGGTGTAAGCGGTAGCGATACTGATGAGCATGTTGGCGGTGTTAATCCCTCCAGTCAGGACCAAGAATCCGCGATCACCTAATTTGCCGACGAGCTGCTGGGCGATGATGGCTGCCTGCGCAGAGCCGAAGCCAGGCAGGAAGGCAGCGATGAAACCCATCCCGGTGGAAGCCGAGACAGCCTTGCATATGACCTTGGGCTCGAGCTCAGCATCGCAGATCTTCTGCTGCTTAGGGATACTGCTGTCATTGGCCAGGCTGAGCAGCAGCAACGAGATCCCGAACAGGCCGGATAAAAGAGGGAATAATGGCTGAGACAGCGAGTGCATGTTGAGGACTATGAGGCCGAGGCTGCCAGCCATGAAGAACAAGGTGAGGCTCAAAAGCCGTTTCCTCCAGCTCTTCTCCTTAAAGATCATGTAGCACATTATGGCGATGAGTATGAACCCGATGTAGGCCTGGATGCGCTCATGGATGAGTCTCATCAGGAATATGAACAACGGATATAGCGAGATGGCCATCATCAGGCAGAACAAGGAGCCAACCAAGGTGCTCAGGACAGCGACGTGGCCCTTGCCTCTCAACAGCAGCCTGTGACCGGGCAGCACAGACAGGGCGTGGTCCGAATCCGGGGCGCCGAGGTATATGCCGGGTAAGGCATCAAGATAAGTGTGGGTTATGGCCATGGATATGATGAACACCCCGAGCAGGATAGGTTGGACCCCGAGAGAGGCTGCCAGCGAGAGCACTATCAATGCAACAAGGTTTATGTGGATGCCTGGGGTGAGCCCGGTGAGCGTACCGAACATGATCCCGCAGCCGATAGCAGCAAGGGTCTCGACGAACATCCACAGAAGCAAGAACTAATCTAATTTATGTCTCACGCAACAAAATCCGGAAAAAATGGTGGAAGAGCCGGAAATCCTTTGGTGTCAACCGGATAAATTTTTCTTCTTTCTGACATAGTGCTAGTGTATCCCACTAAGTATTCTTTTTCTCTTGGGGCTGAGTCGTGTGTCGTCCTAGCTGGATTATATAAATCTTGTCGTGTGGGATATGGACGCCAGGTATGGTTTA
>JAHIVG010000037.1 GCA_018816705.1 Nanobdellota archaeon | reverse complement strand
GTCCTGGCATTGCACCGCATCGCCGTTGCTCAAGAGCCTCCTGTTCTGTTCATCGACTCGGGCAACTGCTTCGACCCCCACCTCATCTACAGCTTCTGCAAGGATGATGCTTATGAGGCGTTGGAGCGCATCCTGGTCACGAGACCTTTTACCGAGTTTCAGCTTCTCGCTGCCTTGAAGCAGACAGCCAGCCTCATCGAGAGCCATGACCGGAAGGGCATCACCATCATCATATCCTCCTTGGATTCCCTGTTCAAGGACACCGGCAAGAGGGATACAAAAAAACTGCTCGCAGAGATCGAGCAGCTATTGCAACACCTGATGAAGAAGTTCGGGGTCAGGTGCATAATCGGCAGGTACAGGCCGACACTCAATACGGATATGCATTTAACAAGGGTGATGATCGATGGGCAGGACAGTATTGCCGCAGCGCAACATAGTGCAGCTGAAGATAGAAGAGCTCAGGAAGTTCCGCAGGGCATTGCGCATGGAAGACCAGCTTCTCTTTGACAGGCTCCTGACAGCTCCGTCGAAGTTCATCTCAGCAATAGCCTATTCCAACAGCCTCGACACGACCTCTTTCATCCTTCTCAGCATGATCCTCCAGCAGCAGCGGGAGATCGAGAAACTCAAGAAGTAGTTTTCACGAACAGCCCACACCAGCACTGGCCTTTCTCTTTCCATGTGTTCTGCGCTTTGAAGTTGCACGGGCATAGCAGTTCGAGGTCCCTTTCGGGTGTGTCGTCTCTCAGCCTGCACGGGCAGAGCTTCAGTCCGTATCTCTTCTCATTTTCCAGCAGGCCCTCTATGGCTGAGTCGGTGTGTTCCTTGTCCGGATTCAGCTTGAAGTCGTTCTTCTCGGTGAACCGTTCGAATGCCTTGCGGAGCTCTTCCTTGTTCATGATCCCATCACTTTCTTCGCTTCTGTCGTGTCTATTTCAACATAAGCGTTCTTGGCCTGGCACGTAGGGCAGGTCTCAGGCCCGGCCATGCCAAAATGCACATCATTGCAGACGTTGCAGCGCCAATATTTCTTGTTCATTATTAACACCGATGAGAATGATGGGCTAAGCCTTTTTATTTCTTTACCTCCATCCCAGCCCAATAAACACCACTGCAAGGTAGTCAAGTACCGAAAGGTTTTTAAATCAGACATAATTCTGCAGTTATGGTGATGTAAATGCATCAAGCTACGATCGATACTATCAAAGACGTGATTAACAAATCGGGTTTGCCTGAATATGTGAAACCAGACGCGATCAGCTGCTTAGGCTGGAATGAAGCTAGGATTAAGGAGAGGCTTGAAGCTACGACCCATTCTGCTCCTGAGTGCAATTGGGCAGATAATATTGCCGAGCTCGTGATGGTGACTGTCCAATCAGCATTAGTGTTCCATCAAGTGTCGCCTGAAGTGGGACGCAACTTATATAGGGATATTTACGTCGCGACTGGCGGCGCTAATGAACCTGAATACGAAGGTATCCAACAGGATGGTGGTCAGGCCTTGCAGCAGCCATAATTATTTATATGATTGATGCTGAATGAGGTGAAAAGGAGGTGACTGATATGCCAAAAGAGTCTGAGTTGAGCTACTTCGTCGCGATCCCGGCTGTGGTGTGCGGCGTGTTCATGGTCGTGGCCTTGTTCTTCCTGATATTCGCCAAGGACAGCCTGCCGTATCTCACGTCAATCGTCTGGGCGTTCGCGGTGTTCGGCATCTTCGCCGAGTTCTTCGTGCTTTTGGCTTCAAAGAAGAAAAAGTGATTCAGCATGTCAGGTGGATGGCCAGCACGGCCTTCCCCTTCTCCTCATTGTAGGCAGCGCAAGCCTCCTTGGACCCTTTCTCTATCAATTCTATGCCCAGCTCGGCCACCTTCCTCCTCACCGCATCGGTGACCTCCATCAGCCCGCTGAAGCCTGTGCCGACTATGAGCTTCTCCGGCTTGGAGAAGAACACCTCATTCAGGTCATCGACCTGCAGAAGGTGTCCCTGGTCGCGCCACCAGTTCTCCTTGACCTTATCGGGAAATACGATCAGGTCCTGGGTGAATTCCTTCCCGTCTATGACGATCCGTCCGAACTCGTATTGGTCTATCATCTGAACTTGTATGAGAGTGCCTTGTAGATGAGCTTTGCTGCCAGGAAATCAGGGGACTTGTTGCCCGGGTTTGGGCAGAGCTCCACCACGTCGAAGCCGATTATGTTCCTCTTGTCTGCGACCTTCTTCAATAATCCGGTGACCTCATACCAGTCGAGGCCGCCCGGCTCTGGAGTACCGGTCGATGGCATTATGCTCGGGTCGAAGACGTCCAGGTCGATGGTGATGTAGACGTTCTCGGACAAGGCCTCAACGACTTTGTCTTCCCATCGTTTCTTGCCGTGTATGTCCCTTGCAAAGAAGACCTTGCCCAGGCTTTTCTTCTCTGAGATGTCCATGCTCCTTATGCCGACCTGGACTATGTCAGCGTGCTCCTTGGCCCTGGCCATTGCGCAGGCATGGCTGTATTTGGAGCCGTTGTAGCTCTCCCTGAGGTCAGAGTGTGCGTCCAGCTGGAGCACGGTGATCTTCTTTTCAGCATGCGCTTGAATGGCCCCTATGCTGACTGAGTGCTCGCCGCCTATCACCACGACGAACTTGCCGTCCTTTGTATGTTTTTCAACCCTTTCCTTGACGGCTGCGATCATCTTTTCAGGCGTGTCCTCCTTGACAGGGCTGTCTGTGTATATGCCTTGCTTGTAGACCTCTGAATCTGTCTCGATGTCATACAGCTCCACATTCTGCGACGCCTCAAGTATGGCTTCAGGTCCCTTGTCAGCGCCCTTCTGCCAGGTGCTCGTCCCGTCGAAGGGAACTGGCACTATGGCTATCTTTGATCCCTCGCCGCAGTCCTCAGCCGGCAGGTCGTAGTAAAAATGTGCTTTCATCATAACCCCTGCTTGGAATATCCCTGGCAGTTTAAAAACGTTTCCACTCCCCACTAGACATCCTGGCATAAGGTATTTATTTGCTGAAGATTTTATACTAATAATCGATAAGTTTAAATATCAATTGATAATTTATATTATCAAATGAAAACAAAGAATATCAAACAGCGGATATTGGAATACTTTTTCATGAATCCCACTGCTAGGCTCAGGGTCAGGCAGATCGAGCGGGTCGTAGATGTGCCGCTGCCTTCAGCAATACGTTACACGAAAGAATTGATGAACGAAGGCTTGCTCAAGATTGTCGAAGTGGCTGCAGTCAGGGCTTATGCAGCTGACAGGGCTTCACAGAGCTATCGCCTGGAAAAGACATTTTTCAACATCAGAAGACTGCATGAGTCAGGCCTCGTCGAGCATCTTAGGAAGGAGCTGGATAATCCGACGATAATCCTCTTCGGCTCATACGCCAAGGGCGAGGACACGGAATCCAGCGATGTCGACCTTTTTATCAAGACCAGAGGCTCAGCCAAGGTTGATATGGAGCCTTTTGAGAAGAAACTGAATAGAACGATACAATTATTTACTGGGACAAAACTTCCGAAAAACAGGCACCTAGCGAACAACATAATTAACGGCATCACGCTGAACGGTTTTTTGGAGGTACTCTGAGATGGAGGGATCATGGGAAGAATGCCTGGAATTCAGCAGTGCGATAAGGATAACTCCTGACAAGGCCAAGGTGAAGTCTTTGCTGGAGACTGCCAAGGGCAGGGTGAGGTTCGTCAAGAGGTATCCTCTCGAGGAGGACAATGCCAATTACGTTTTCGAGGATATTTACTCTTCCATTGTTGAGGTGCTTCACACCATCGTCCTGCTTGACGGCTTCAAGGTAAGGAACCATATCTGTCTCGGATTTTATCTCAGGGATGTTCTTAAGCGCGAAGACCTTTTCAGGATGTTCGATGACTGCCGCTACAAGAGGAATCACCTCGTCTATTACGGCAGGCGGATGGGCTTCGACGCAGCAAGGCACACGGTCACCAAAGCAGAAAGGCTGCTGCGCGAACTGCAAGGGATAGCTACTCAGAGATAAGCCCCACTCCCCACTGGACATCCTGGCGTGAGCCATATTAATGACTGCTGGCTGCCATTTTTTCATTTAGCCAGAGGCCTGAATATGCACACAGAAGAAGCGATCCTGATAGATGTATTTCTAAACAACGGAATCATGGCCTGGTTCAAGTCAGGCCGCAACCTCTTCCTGAAGACGGCCTTCAAGCCCACGATATTCATCGGCAACACCGACCTGGAGAAGCTGAGGTCAAAGCTCATGCTGTACGGCATCAGGTCAGAACTGACTGCAAGGAGGACCATTACCCAGCAGAGGATGCCTGTCCTGGCCGTAACAGCAGACCCAGCTAATGTCAGGCACCTAGTGTTTGAGCTGGAGCGGGAATACCCTGATGCTAGGCTGTACAACGCTGACTTGCACGAAGAGCAGTACTACCTGTTCGCAGAGCACCTTTTCCCGTTCTGTAAAGTCAAGATAGCGCACGACGGCGAGGACCTGAAGCGCATAGAGCTCCTGGGAGAAAGCATACCTGAACTCACCAAGACCACCATCCAGATAGAGACATCTTATTCTTATCTCAAAGATTTCGGCTGCAGCATCACCAGGCTTTGCATGAACGACCAGGTGTTAGAAGGGGATGAAAGATATCTCATGGAATGCCTCCAGCACCACCTGGAAGATGAAGACCCTGACATCTTGATGGTTGAGGACAGCAACATCACCCTGCCTTTGCTCTATCACAGGGCTAAGCTCCACAACATCCAGCTGAAATTGTCAAGGTTCCCCCAAGATTTGAGCTATAACCAAGGGAAGAGCTATTTCAGCTACGGCCGCGTGCTGTACAGGCCCAGGAGCATACTGCTTAAGGGCCGCCTGAACATCGATCCCAGCTCCTTCCTGTACAAGGAATCAGGTTTCAGCGGCGTGGCAGAGCTGGCAATACTGGGCAGGATGAGCATCCAGAGGCTGGCCATGAGGAGCCCGGGCGCCGGGCTGAGCAGCATGCAGAGCTACGCAGCCTACAAGGATGGCATCTTAATACCTTACAAGGAGAACCTGGTGGAGAAGTTCAAGTC
>JAHIVG010000036.1 GCA_018816705.1 Nanobdellota archaeon | reverse complement strand
TGGTTAAAGCTCAATTGGAATCACCTCAAAAAAATTCATGTGATTACCGTCGACAAACAAGTATAAATACTTATCGATTTTGAAAACAAAATCGGTTCAATGAATTAAAAGGCAGAAGGGTTTTTCAAACCTCTCTATAATCATATTATAACATGTATTATCATGACAAGTGATGATTTCATTACACTCGGGGATTTGAAGGATTTAGAGACCATATTCAAGGCAATACTGCAATTCTACCGTAAAAGATTGACATTCATGAGTCAGAGGTATCATATCCTATCATCTACCAAAAGAACATTTAATAATTTTGATAAAGAGAATTTTATGTCTTTAAGTCGGATTCTTCGAGCTGAGAACAGAATCATACAAATATTAAGAAAGGAGTTTAAGGAGGGTAAGGATCATATTGAGTATGCTTTATATAAATTCGAATATTATCTGAAACACAAACCAGGATTGAGAAAGCTAATCTTGCAAGAAAAACGGGTGCATATTGAAATTAAGCGGGATGAATATGACCGTCTTCTAAGAAACACGATTGCCTTCCTAAAAAAGGCCAGGGAGGACCTTACTATCATCGGATTCAGGATGTATCAAGAAGAAAACTTCCTTGCTAACAAGGATGAAGACCAATTTCATGAACTGCTTTCTGCTTGGGATGCTGAGATGAAGGCAAATCTTGATTTAATAAAGTTATATGTCAAGATCTATCGAGGGTGTAACAAGGTTATGGAAAAGACAACCATAAATGATCAAAAATATGATAGGAAATGGACTCTTATTAGTGTAGGAAGCGCAATAGGAATGGGGGGAAGCTATTTATACATGAATACTAACGTAATTTGGGATATTGGTATGATGGCATTCGGACTCTTATTAATTCTTTTGGGTTTTTTTTATGACTATAAAAATATCTCATATGAAGCTCTTGTTCAGATACATAAGGATGAGAAAATTATCAAACGTCTTAATGAGGTTGGTATTGTTAATTATTCTACATGATTCTGCATAATAAAAAAAACTGAGCCCGCAGGGATTCTCATAACCACTCAGTTCGAACCCTGGTCAATCGGTTACAACCGGCCTTTCTCCGTGGGCTTGACCGAGCGAAGCGAGGGAAACCCACTTCCTTTGGTCGAGCTTTGAAAAAGGTCGTCCGAAGCCGACCGCACTATTTGCCTGACAGCATCGCTCTCAGCGAGGCCATCGCCAGACTATGCTACGGGCCCAGCAATGGAAAATAATTATCTACTGTTTAAAAATTCTTTGTTAAATATTGAAAAAATCCAGCCACCTGGTAACACCACTGGCGCGCTGAGAAAGCAGAAATTTGGAGGTTCTTAGAAATTTCTACCGAACCGAACAAATTTCTGGTGATAGGACAACCTTTTGGACAATCGGGACATTTTCTGGGAGAAAAGTTGGCCGTGAGCGCAGCCGGTAGTGGTGTTGCCGACAAAAAATTCCCTATTTAAAAACAATCCCGGCATAGCTGACAGAAGTGGAGTAGTCCTTGGTCAGGTCGCCGGAGAGGTAGTATGAGATGAGCTCAGACTTGCCCTTCTCCAATGTCTTCAGCAGGGTCATTATCGGCAGGAAGCCGCAGATAGTAACACCGGTCCTGCGGATGTAAGAATGGAAGCCGGCAACATCAAACTTCTGTATCAGCCCTATAGCATCCATGTCAAGCCTCTCGATGTTCTCCCTGAGATCATCCTTGAACGGATAGTAGCCGTAGTTTATCCCGTAATGGGTGAAGTCAGAGCTGGCAAGGATCGTCACCCTCTTCTTCATCTGCTCAGCGGTCTTCCTGATGCCCTCGGCGATCTCATCCAAGTAAGAAGGGCTTGATACCACGAGCGGCACGAACCTGAACTTTGGAAGCGTGAACTGCAGGAATGGCAGCTGTACCTCTATGCTGTGCTCGAAGGCATGAACAGAAGGGTTGCTGTTGAGGTGCTCGGTGTTGTTCAGGAGCTCTTCGCCGAATTCCTGGTCGACCTCTGCTTCGCCGAGCGGGGTCTCGAAGTTCTCGAGCAGCACAGAAGATCTCCCCAGCCCGGTGTGGTTGGTGCCGAGGATCAGGTAGAGGTCTGGAGGATCGGATTCAGCCAGTCGCTTATAGACGTGGGCTGCGCACGGGCCGGAATAAGTGAAACCGGCGTGCGGCACTATAGCCCCCCTGATGACCTCTTTCTTCGCCGCTCCAGGGAGCTTGCCTGGTCCGTTCTTGTCAAGAAATGCCTGCTTGATCTGCTCCTTGAGATGAGCAGCATCCTCTTCGTAGAACTGCCCTGCGACTATCGCTTTTCTGGTCATGGCAGCCATGATTACCGTCAAGTTTTTATGTGTTTACCCAAAGGTATTTAAATCCAAGAACCATCCTGATGAGCATGAGAACAGTCCATGTGGCGTTGATCATCGCATGCTTCATTGTGTGCTTCATGCTCACAGCCTGCGATGGCATAGTCGGCAAGCGGGCGTTAGGAGAGGTAGGCATGGTAGAGTCAGGCGGCGGCATCCTCAAAGTGACGTCCTATCCAGAGGGAGCCAAGGTCTTTGTCAAGGAGAATGATGACTTCATATACATGGACCACACGCCCACGATACTCAACGGCCTCACACCAGGCGAGAAGGAAGTCAAGATAACAAAAGAAGGGTATTCTGACCATGTCGAGACGGTCACGGTTGTCGAGGGAGATTCTGTCGAAGTGAATGCGATTCTTGAAGGCAAGTGATACTACATTCTGCCCCCACCCACTAAATGCATACTTAGGCCCCCCTCCCGCAGAACCACCACTACCCCCCACCCAACCCCCATGAAGTCTGCCTTTGTGGCCATCGCAGTGAGGCATTGATTGTCCCCAGTAGCTGCCATCCCGTCCCCACCCACCCTTATTTAGTCCGCCTTAGAAACCATATGGTGGAGGCCGTGGTCGCATTCCCAATGCATATGTTGGGCAAAATATAAAAGCCAGCCCCTGATTCCACGATGGATGCATAAGAAAGAAGTCGTATTCATCATATTTCTCGTCGTTCTCGCGGTGTCGATAAGGTCGCTGACAATGTCCAAGGAGAACTTCATCGGCGCGGACTCGTACTATCACTACACCGTCGTCGAGCTCGGGCTGGAACAGGGAAGGCTCAGCAACCACAATCCGCTGGACATGTGCCCTGACGGCCACACAGGCGGCCACCCGGTCGGCTTCTATGCCATACCATACTACCTCTCATTCATCCTCGGACTGCCCATCGCCTTCGGGATGACCCCTGCGCTCATGGGTGCGCTCACCGTTGTCCTCGTCTATTTCCTCACTAAGCTCTGGTTCGACAGGAGGACAGCCATAATATCATCATTGCTGATGGCCGTGTCCAATGCACACCTCTCGAGGTCCACAGCCTTGTATTATCGCGGAGACAACCTGGTATACCCCTTCTTGCTCGCCGGCCTGCTGTTCCTCACGATGTCATTCAGGGCGAAAGACAGGAAGGCTTGGCTGTACGCGGCGCTTGCCGGCATCGCGTCGGGCCTGTCGTCATTGATGTGGAACGGGCACATCATCGTGATGGTCGCATTCGGCGTGTCTGTCATGGCATACCTGTTCTACAGCTATATGTTCAAAGGCAGGGGCCAACTGAAGATAATCCTGGCCCTGGCAGCCCAGGCTGCGACAATCCTATTGGTACATGCGGCAATAGGCATAACCCATAATGCGGCCAGGTTCCACTTTACCTATTACCTGCCGATAATACTGCCGCTCCTGGCCATTGCAGCCTTGTTCATCCACTTCACAAAGAGTTGGAGCAGGAAGACCAAGCTGTTGTCGCTCGGCGTGGCAGTACTGGCTCTGGTCGTCGTCGCTATCATCTTCTGGGGCAAGACCAAGCTGCTGTTGACGGGCTTCGGCTCTGTCCGGCCGATCGGCGACCTGAAGCTGATACAGGAGCTCAGGCCATTCGACTTCAGGAGCTTCTGGCTCAACTACTGGGTCGCAGTGTTCTTCATGCCGGCAGGCCTGTTCCTCTACTTCAGGCACCTCAACAGGGAAAGAGTCATGCTGCTAGGGCTGCTGCTGCCGTTCTCATACATGATGGCCAACTCGCTCAGGTACATGTTCCTCGCATCAGTGCCGTTCATGATCGTCACCGCCATCTGCCTGAGGTATCTCTTCAGGTCGAAGAGCAAGCTGCTCTTCACAGTGATAATAACACCGCTCGCCATACTGGCATTCTTCGTGTTCATCGTGCTGCCCATGTCACTGATAATCATACCTCTGCTCGTGCTGATAATCTATCTTGCACGCAAATGGAAGAAGCAATGGTGGCTGATATTCGGGTTAGTGCTGCTCTTGGGAACATACACGGTCTACATGAAGACGACGTTCTTCATACCGACATATGACGAGGGATACGAGAAAGCGTTCAATGACCTGGACGGGATAGTGCCCCAGGACGCGTGCTTCACAGGCAAGATGATAAGGCTCAGCCTGATACAGATGTTCATGCACAGGCCGACATACTTCTCCTCTGTTGCGATGAACCAGGAGCGGAAGAGGGAGACCTACACATTCCTGATGTCGAACCAGACATATCCTATGAAGGTGCCAGGGCTGTACTTCTTCAACCGCGAGGAGGACGGAAACTTCGTCTGGTCTTACAATGAGCTCGCCAACGAGAAGGGGCTGTTCGGCTCTCCTTTCCTCTACCCGATAAACCACAGCGAGAAAATCGGTCATAACGAGACAGAGTACATGGACCTCATCGACCGCAAGCGCTTCGTGGTGAGGCAATACCCGAGCGGGATCGCAGGGTATTACAGGAAGGACGACCAGCTCATTCCGATCTACATGGTATACTACGATGGTGTAATATACCGGCGGGAGGATAATGTCACGTCGCCGCAGACCGGTTGCCTATACCTCGGCAACCAGTACAGGTTCTACTACAACGAGAAGCTATGCAACACCAACCTCGCCAAGATGCTGATGGGCCTGAACATCACCGGCATGGAGAGGGTCTACTTCCAGGACGGTGTGAGTGTTTATAAGTTGAGTGAGAATGTGAGTCAGGATTCTTCGTAATTATTTCTTTATCACTATCAACGGAACATACATCTCATCCTTGCTGAGGCCGCCGTGGTTGCCCCTGTGGAAATGCGTCTCCTGGCCCAGCAGCTCATCCTTGATCACGTAATCATCTTTCATCATGAGGACATAATCCCCGACCCTGTGGTATAAGCGTGAGTCAGGCTTGAAAAGCCCGAAATACCCTTGCTTGACCAGTTCATGGCTCTTCTTCAGCAGGCATGCATGCTTTAGCCTGGAATTAACATATCGCTCGAACTGCTTGGCCTTGGAAGGCCGGACATAGCAGTATGGCAGTCTGCCTTCCCCGCACAACAGCTGGCTAAGGCATTCCCTCAGCTTAGGATGCTTCTTGATGCTGATGTTATGGCCGGCTTTCGTGTCGATGAGGCCGTGGTCGGCTGTGATTATGAATGTGGTGTTCTTGGCCTTGCTGATCATGCCGGTCAGCTGTTTATTTACAGCCATGAGGTGGCGCTGCGCTGTGCGGCTGTTGATGCCGAGAGCATGGCCTACAGTGTCAAGGTCAGGCCAGTATGCGTAGATGAACTTCTTCCTTGATTTGGCCTTTATCTGCCTGCTGACAGCCCGTGTGAAGCCGGTCAGGGATGTATAG
This sequence comes from Nanobdellota archaeon, assembly GCA_018816705.1. Taxonomy (GTDB): domain Archaea; phylum Nanobdellota; class Nanobdellia; order Woesearchaeales; family JAHIVG01; genus JAHIVG01. The sequence goes on along the minus strand of JAHIVG010000036.1, from coordinate 14,435 downwards.
GGAATGATGCTGCCCTTCCCTGCAACGGCCAGGGTGTAAGGTGTCTTCGAGACCTTCTTGGGCAGGACATGGACGCACTTGGCCTTCAACCTGTCTGCAAAGGGCTTGCCTCCGATGATTGCCTTGGGGTCGATGTTGAGGAGCTGGAGCGGCACTCCTCCCAGGCGGGAAGTGAAAGGGAGAATGTTGGCCTGCAGGCCGATCTCCTTCAAGGACATGTGCCAGCCGGTGATGCCGTGCTGCTGCGGGGCGGTACCCATTGCGAAGGATGTGATGCAGCTCGCAGTCGTCGAAGGAAAGGCAGAGGTTATCCTGGCCCGTACGTTCTCCTTGAGGATCGTGCCATCTCCGTACCGCATGAGGAACTCATAACCGAGCCCGTCGATGACCATAAGGACGATGTTCCTGGACCTGAGATCATCCGGCTTGAGAGATTTCAGCTTAGCATACCTCGAGCTGGCGCCGAGGGCAGAGGAGATAGAGCTCATCACGTTGACGATGCTGTTAAGGTAGTCTGGCTTGTGCATGCAGAAGTCTGGATGCCGCGGCTTTAAAAGGTTTACCGAAAGGATTATATATAAGAAGTAAATTATTTTACCTTATGGTAAATATTTTTACTTTTTTCCTGAATGACATCTTCAGGCAAGGCATCCTGGCAGACTTTGAGAGAGAGCTCGGCGTGCCGCACCAGACGATACGACACCATCTCGACACGCTTGTGGACAAGAACCTCATCAATAGGGTACTGAAGGTATACTCCCTGAACCTGGAAAATCCGGCGGTTTGGGAAAAACTCTCGATCGCAGAGAAGGAACGGCTGTTATTTTCGCTCAAGGACACGATATTTTCGGTGATCTATGAAAAATTTTCGGATTTCTATGAAAAAGGCTTATTAATCATGTTCGGCTCGGCAGTCACCAACATAAAGGAGGCCAACGACATCGACCTGCTGTATCTCGGAAAGGGAAATCCGACGAGGATCGCAAAGCACATCAGCGATGCATATGGCAAGGAGATCCATCTTGTCCGTTCGGGCTTCCTCGGCGCCACCCTGAAGGTGGAGATACAGAAGAGGCATATCTTCCTGAACAGGTCTGATGAGGCCCTGAGGCTCATATGGTATCCCTGGATTGGTGCAAGAAGAGGCGAAAAGGCATCATTAAGGCACATCCAAGTAGAGATACCTCAGAGGAGTACCTCAAGGCGGCGGAAGAGACGCTGAGGGTACTGAAAGCGGTCATGCCCACAGGTTCGGTCATTTGGATATCGACCGTCCAATACTATTTCCTGTATTTCCTCGCTTATTCTATCCTGGCCAGAGCCGGTGTCAAGTCAGAGATCCACGACTGCACAATCCAGCTCTTCTCGTACCTAGAGACGAATCATCTGACAAATCTCAGGATCTCGAGCAGGTTGAGGACGGCAAAGGAATCCCGCATCAGGAACCAGTACTATCTGGGGCAGAGGCCGATATCAGTGGACATGGTCAAGAATTATCAGTTAATCAGTGAAGCAAGGGAGGAGCTTAATAGGATGACAGATGGACGGATAAGTTCTATCAGGGATTCAATCTTCACCATCTCCCGCCGGAGAAGATTATCGAGGGGATGGTCTTGAAGAGTATCTTGAGGTCCAGCCACAGCGAGAGGTGCTTGACGTAGTAAAGGTCGAGCATCATGGTCTTCTCGAAGTTGAGCTCGTGCCTGCCCGATACCTGCCACAGGCCTGTCATGCCCGGCCTGACCTGCAGCCTGGAGTGCTGCCACCTCTTGAACTCCTTGAGCTCCTCAGGAAGGTGCGGCCTGGGCCCTATCAGCGACATCTCACCCCTGATCACGTTGAGGAGCTGGGGGAGCTCATCCAGGCATGTCCTCCTCAGGATGCGGCCGATGAAAGTAACCCGAGGGTCCTTCCTCATGCTGAACAAGGGGCTGTTCAGCTCTGACTTCGGCTTCATCCTGTCAGCGCCCTTCCTCATGGTGCGGAACTTGTACAGCAGGAACACCTGGCCGTTCTTGCCCACCCTCCTGTGCCTGTAGAAGACGCCGCCCCTCGATGCCAACAGGATGAGCAGGGATATGATGAGGAAGATGGGCGATATGATGATGAGTGCGATGACTGAAAAGGAGAAGTCCATGCTACGCTTCCACTTAAGGTAAGAGCTGACAGCATCCCTCTCTTTGAGTATCACCAGGGGAATGTCCTTGAACTCCTCGTAGCTGGGCGCCTCTGTCATTGTCTCTATCAGGGAGGGCACTAGCTTGTAGCGGACGTGGTCATGCCTGGCCATGAGCTCTGCCAGCCTGTTGTGATCTATCCTTGTCGCGATGAAGACCACGCTGATGTCCCTGCCCTCGAGGATGGCGCCGAAGCGCTTCAATTGGTTTGGTCTCAATATGCCCTTTATCACATATCCCAGCTCAAGGTGGTCCTTTATCTTCTCAGACACCATCTGGGCCAGGGAGCCATCCCCTATGATGAGAACGTTCCGGGTGTTGATGCCGCGCTTCCGTGCAGCGGCCTGGATAGCCCTTAGGGTAAGGCGGCCCATGCTTGCCGTCGGGATGCTGATCGCGAAGGTGGCAGTGAGGACGACCCTGGAGAACTGGGCGGTGGCCTTGAAGAAGAAGGTTGCGGTGATGACTATGAGGAAGGCCAGGAACACTGCCTTGACCAATATGAAGAACTCATCCTCGTCGAAGAGCGTGCGTTTTTCTTGATAGAGCCTGAAGGCCTGGAATATTATCAGCATGAGCAGGACAGAGAAGGCCACCATGTTGGAGTATGCTGCCAGGGAGGAGGATGCCGCTTTGAAGATGCCTGAATGATACCTCAGCCAGAAGGTGATGAAGAAGGCCGAGAGGAGCATGAGTATGTCTGAGAACATGAGTGAGAAGTTGAACATGATTCCGCGCAGGGTGGGCATGGGAGGAGGGATTGGCTCAGGGTTTATTAAATTTGTCGCTGGGAACCGTCATAGTAAGCTATAACGATCATTATTGAATATGCGAAAGATATTAAAGTATTACAGCATAATAAGTAAAAATGGCAAAATCAGGAAATTTGAGAGAAGTTGATCCCAGCAAGATTGAGAGCTTCAAGGAACTCATCAAGGGACACGAGAAGCTCCTGGCGGCTATCGGTGAGCTCTAGCTCCCAAATCAGCATATTTCTCCTCCAGCAATCTCACTATGGGCCTGATGTCATCAGTTGATCCGGGATCCCGAAATCATTTTTGGAGTATACAATCTCTTCTGCCTGGGAGACCGCCCTTCTGCATACTGACATCATATGCTCATACTTGCTCTCGACCTCGCTTATCGTCACAGAAGAGCCATATCTTGCGGTTTCCCTCTCGTCCACATCAGATCTCTTTTCCTTGACACTGTGAACTGTGATCCTATCGATGAATTCGTCCTTGAACTCTATCAGGCTTTTTTCCTTAACATATCGCAGGAAGGCGGCGGTGCACCTCTGGCTCCTGCTCTCGATCCCGAACTTCGACAGGATGGCCAGGGCGCAGTAGTACAGGGTGTAAAACCACTCTTCCGGTATCTTGTAATCATATCCCATCTCCTTGTAAAGGTCACACAGCTCGAGGTTCTTCTTGGCTTTGATCATGTACCTCTCCGAGGCACGCTGGTCAGGACTGACAATGAGAAGGCCCTTGTGTTTCTTCCCTTTCTTCTCATCCTTCAATGCACCGGCGAGGCAGTCTATCACTTCTTTCTTCATCTGGAAACGCCCCTCATGAACCTGACGAAGCTGTCCTGCCCGTACAGGATCACCCCTTTCTTTATCGCGTCGACAAGCGCATTGTTCGGGAGTCCAAGCTCATCCTTGAGCCCCTGCCGGGTGAAATATAACGCATGGATCGCCTTGGCTTGGGTCTTCTGGATCTTCATCACGGCCTTTTCAATCTCCAAGAACTTATCCTTGCCGGTTACCGCTATGATGTCGATGTCATCTGCCTCCTTTGGCGAGTTGATGATGCTGCCGTAGAGCACGAGAAAATCGGCCATTTTCGACAGTGCTGCAAAATTGCTCAGCCATCTCTGCTGGGTGGAAGCCTCTTCGCCCAAGGCAAGGGAAAGCGTTTTCTCAGAGAGGGGGTTCTCCCAGTTTATTCTGATGATGCGGGCGCTTGTCTTTCCTTTCCCGACCGGAGTTGTCGTGATAAGCCTCTCTTGCTCCAGTTTCTTCAGCACCTTCCATGCACCCACCCTGCTCATCCTGACCTCTTCCGCCAGTGAGGTCATCACCGGCTTTGTCGAAAGGTCCTTCAGCAGGACCTTCAGGATGTTTTTCTTTGTTGTTTCCATTTTGTTAATAGTTGTTAACAGAAAGTTAATAGTTATATTTAAGGCTTTCGGTTTTTCAAGCGACATCCAAAAAATGTATAGAAGAAAACAAATTTGCATGTGAGGCTTTCACTAAGCGAAGAAAATCCACTATGATATCTGCCACTCACATGCAAATTTGCCCATTTTTTGGATGGAGTTTTTTCCACTCAGCATATTTCTCCTCCACGAAAGCCTTGATCTTCTTCTTGAAGATTTCCTTGTCGAAGCGGAGGGCGTTGTTGCGGCAGGCTTTCGGCGAGAACTTCATCTGCTCGAATTCTTCTATCGCTTTGATGAGGGCCTGCGGGGTCTGCTCGTGGAAGAAGTGGCCGGTCTTGCCCTCGATGACGGTCTCCAGGGCTCCTCCTTTGCCGTAGGCGATGACGGGCGTGCCGGCGGATTGGGATTCGAGGCAGGCTATTCCTGCGTCCTCTAACTGTGGGTGGATCAATGCTTTGGCGTTCTGGTAGTATTTAACTAATTCTAGCGCTGGTATGAAGCCCTTGAATTCGATGTTCTTCTTGGCTATCTTCTTCAGCATCTTTTCATCTCGTCCTGTGCCCACAATGATGAGCCTCTTGCCTGTCTTGTTGAAGGCCTTTATTGCGAGGTCAGTCCGCTTGTACTCGATGAGCCGTGAGACGATAAGGTAGTAATACTGTCGCTTTTTCGTGCTGAGGGCGAACTGCTTGGTGTCCACAGGGGGGTGGATGACGACCGAATCCCGGTTGTAGAACCGCCTTATCCTGTTGCCTACATTCTGCGAGTTGGCGATGAAGAAATCAACGTTCTTCGAGCCATTCCTGTCCCACCACCGCAGGTATCTTAGGAAAATGGATATGAACGGCCTCAGGAGAGGGTTCTCGCGCCGGAGATATTCTTCCTTCAGGTCCCAGGCATACCTCATCGGCGTGTGGCAGTAGCAGATGTGGAGGGAGTTCTTGGGTTTGTTGATGTTTTTTATGTAGGCGTGGGAGGAGGAGATGATGAGGGGATGCTTGAAACGTTGAAATCTCAGAATCAGAGGGAAGAACGGCATCAAGTGCTTGTGACTCAAAGGAAAATGCTGGGCGATGGAGGTTTGAATATTCCATCTATAATGGATTTTCTTCTTGTTCCACACCAAGGTGAATATTTTGCAGGGGAAGCAGTCATGCAGCAGCTCCAGCACCCTCTCTGCGCCGCCGTACTGGTTGAGGTAGTCGTGGAGGATGATGGGTTTCATGATATCAACTGACCTATCATTCTACTGATCAACCTATAAGGATACCATTTGTAATATGATAATTTGTATAACTTGCTCTCGTCCCAATATTTCTTCGAGATTGCAACCATCATGTCATACTGTTGGTATTTCTGCTTCACTGACTTCGCGCTCTTATGGAAGCGCATCTTTGAAAGTATCTTATTCAGGTAATGGAACTCAAAATGATCATTCATCCTTATCCACAAGTCGTAGTCCATGCAAAGATGGTTTTTCTCGTCTAAAGGTCCAACCTTATCGAACACTTCCTTTCTGAGGAACACTGACGGTTGGGGGATGTAGAACATATGAAGGATGTCGCACCATGGCCTGAGAAGCTCTTTCCTTGTGAACTCTTTACCTTTAAGTACTTCCTTTTTCTTGCCTTGTGCATCAACAGCAACACTATCACCAAAGACTATCTGCATTTTCTCATTTTTCAGCACATTATTGACAGCTTGAAGAGCGCCAGAAGCGAGCAAATCATCGCTACATAACCAGCTGAGGATGTCTCCTTTTGCAATTTGGAAGCCCTTGTTTATGGCGTGGCTCTGGCCGCGGTCCTTCTCTGAGAACCACCTGAGGCTCAGTCTCTTGCATTTCGGCCTGAATGCCTTTGAATTGATGAGTTTGTCATATCTCTTTATTATTTCCAGAGTGTTGTCAGTTGAGCCGCCGTCCATGATGATATAATCAATCGCGAAATCGCCTTCCTGATAGATTACGCTCTGAATGGTCTCTTCAATGTACCGTCCCTGGTTAAGGGAAGGGGTTATGATAGAGAAAGTTAAGGTCTTCATGCTTTTTTTCACCCACCCATAATACAGAAGCAATAATAGTGTATTTTTAATAACTTTCGGATTTGATTCCGAAAATATCAAGAAAATTCGGAATGGATTCCGAGAATTATTAGCTCTTATTCCTCAAGTCAAGCTCTTTGCGCACCTTATCATAATACTTGTGATTTCCGAGATGAAATTCGATGTAGATGGAGTTCTTGACTTTCACTAACATCACCCTATACTCTGTCCTTCCGATGCTGAACGGATAGCGGAAGGTAAGCAGTTCGCTGATTGTCCATCCCTTATATGGCTTATCTGACCCGACAAGGATAGGTTGGATGTTCTTCCTGGCCACATCATCTACCCATCTGTAGATCTTGGCAGCTTTCGCTTCTGTCAGAAGGCCCACGGTCTTATCAAAATTTTTCCCTAAATATTCGATTTGATAATCTTGCGAGATAGCATCCTCAATCGCCTTTTTGAATCCCTCAACACTGACCATTTGCGACCCCCCGTATTATGGAGTGGGCCAGGCCATATAAAAAATTTTGGGCTGGATAGCTTCGGAGGTCCTTGTAATGCCCGGCCTGGGTGTAGAAATACCTTTTCAGGTATGATTTTTGTCGGCTCTTGTGTATCACAGCTGGAACGTTTTCCTCGGCGTATCTTATGACTTCCTTGTAATCCTTAAAGGTGCCAATCATCCTATCCAATTCAAAGGTGTCCAATACCTCTTTCGTCCTGAGATATTCGGTGTACAGGACAAGGAAACGCACGTCCTTGTGGAACCTGTCCTTATTGTTCAGCAGGGTGGGAATGGCCTCGTTGATGACAGTCCAATAGTCTGCCATCGTGGCCTTTAATTGCTTGACCGGCAGTATGTTCTTGGCTATGCAGCTCTTCGAGATAGAATGATAGAAAAGAGAGTGCAGGTCATTGAAATCAAGGATAGCGATCCTGGCCTTCTCGTTGTCTATTCCTATTTTCTTCTTTGATCTTGTGATGGCAAAGATATCGATGTCCCTGTAATGCTGCTTGTATAGGAATGAGCCTGTGATGAAGCAGTGCCTGGCCGGGATTTGGTCTAATAGGGATTGGGCTGTCTTGAGCCTTTCGGGCAATATATCCGACCCGTGGGGATTATACACTATCATGATATTACTTATAATATACAGATATTTAAATTTTGCGGTTAATAATGATAAATTATATAAAAAAGGTAATGGATATTATCATTTATGGGGATTCTCCCTGTACCAGTCTATGGTATCCTTGAGGCCCTGCTCGAAGGGTATCTTGGCCTCGAAGCCGAAGTGCTGCTTTGCCTTGGAGGTGTCCAGGCAGCGCCTGGGCTGGCCGTTCGGCTTTGAGGTGTCCCATTCTATCTTCCCCTCATAACCTGCATGCTTCGCTATGAGTTCCACAAGGGCTTTTATGGAGATCTCTTCTCCTGTCCCGAGGTTGATGGGCTCGTGGCTGTTGTAGCGCTCTGCGGCCAGCATTATGGCCCTGGCGCAGTCATCAGCATGGAGGAACTCCCTTGTGGGCGAGCCGTCGCCCCAGCAGACCATCTCCGGCTCGTTGTTCTTTATTGAGTTGAAGCAGCGCTTTATCAAGGCCGGGATCACGTGGGAGCGCTCATCATCGAAGTTGTCCCTGGGGCCGTAGAGGTTGACGGGCAGGAGGAATATGGAGTTGAAGCCGTACTGCTGCCTGTAGGCCTGGGACTGGACCAGGAGCATGCGTTTAGCTAAGCCGTAAGGGGCGTTGGTCTCCTCAGGGTAGCCCTTCCAGAGGTAGTCTTCTTTAAAAGGGGTGGGGGTGAACTTGGGGTAGGCGCAGATAGTGCCGGCAGTGACAAACTTCTTGACATTGTTCTGCCTTGCGGCCTCCATGAGCTGGATGCCCATGATGGCGTTGTCGTAGAAGAGCCTGCCGGGGTAATTCCGGTTGAAGCCTATGCCTCCCACTATGCCGGCCAGGTGGATTACCAGGTCTACATCCTTTGTGGCCTTGAGGCAGTTCTCCCACTTGGTCAGGTCCAGGTCCCTGCTCCTGGGGATCATGACCTTGGTGCCAGCAGCCTCCAGCTTCGGAGCTAGGTGAGAGCCCAAGAAGCCCGAGCCGCCTGTGAGCAAGACTCGTTTTCCGTCCCAAAAAGACCCCTTTTGCATATTAAGAAGTGGAATGGAGGGGGGGTTTTTAATTTTTGTGGTTGGTTATTAAAATATTTGTTAAGTCAATTTTGATAATATCATTTTTATTTTTTCTGTAATTAGCATATTATAATGATTATATCTAACATGATGTTTATTTTTTATTTTAAACGTTGCTAACTCAGTAAAAAATGAGACTGGCTGTTGGATTATTAGCTTATCAAACTTTTCTTTATAATCATTGTAGAATTGGATGTCCATTTTATTATACTTTATGATAGTTTTTATAGTTTCACTGTCTAACTCTTTTACTTTCATTCTATTTTTTGTGACATTCCTGTGTATGTAATATGGTGTTTTCCAATTAAATTGTCTTTTTAAAAAAATGATGGACTCATCAAATCGCTCAAATAATCCAATAAAAGAAAAATGAGTATTTATATTGTATCTCACAATTTTCATCAAATTATTAGGACATTCCCCAAATTTAAAGCTCTTTCCTACCCCCGACAAATCCCTGAGTTGCCCATTATTCAGTTCAGTCGATATGCCGCTTTCCACATATTCCTTGATGTCCATATCGGCTTTTTTTACTTTATTGTACAAATAATGGTTTGGGGTTCTTAACACGTAATGATAATGAGAGACAATTCTATCTATAGGATCTCTTATTAAGGAAAAATATGTTGACGGCTGAGGGATAAACTTATGAAGCCCGAATTTCATATGGCCCTTTATCAATATTATCTCTCTTTTTCTCTTATCGGAAAGCCTTTTAAATTTATCCATAGACTCTTGGACTTTCCCGCCATGAATCGAAAAAATTGATTTAGAGGAGTATTGGTTTTCTAAGATAGAATGGATAGTTGTACCTGCTGCTTTAGGAATATGAAGGAATATTATTGTCCGATTTAAGCCATTTTCCATATTCATCACGCTTAACTTCCTTTAATGTTATTATCTAAGGCCCTAAATAGCACTTCTTTTGAATTATGTTTACAAAATTTACTTATTGATGGTTCAAACTCAGTATATTTTTTTTGCATATTTTTGACCTTTTTATTGAGGTCTTTATAACTCCTGTGTTCATATAATAAACCTAATTTTTCTTCTTTAACTAGTTTACCCATAAATCCTATATTCGGAACAATAACAGGTTTTCCATACATCAATGCTTGATATAATATCCCGCTCGATTGATAATGATTTTCATATGCTAAGACTATGAAATTTACAGACTTAAAAAATTTTGATATCATATCTTCATTTGTCAAAAACCTATCAACAAAATAAATCCTGTTTTCATTTCGTAATTTTCTAATTAGCTTATCAATTTCATTTTTTTTATCTTCTTGGATCATAGTAAATTTACCGCAATGGATAAAAACGTATTCATCATTACTTATTACGAGCTTCAAAAGAGTATGATATCCTTTCCTTTTAAACGGATAGCCAAAAAATAATATTTTTTCTTTATCCTTATTATTACTGAGAAATTTATTAAAATTCAACATCAATTCCTTATCAGGATTCTCTGAATCTGTTACGTTATAAGATTGATAGATGTCCGGAATATATCCGATTCGCTTTAAAGGATACTTTTCATATAAATATTTATCAATAATTATGAACTTATCAATTGATTTAATCAACCAAATTTTTAAAAAACCAATTAATCTTATTAGAAAATTTTTATAATAAAATGAAGTGTTAATATCAATGAGATAAGTGGGACTCAAAAACATCTTGTTCTTATTAAACAAATTAGTGATTGTGTGGATAAAAAAAGTGTTTTTATAATCTTCACCACAAACTGCAAGTATAGTTGTATCAGGTTTATGATATTTTTGAAGGTTCGTTATCAATCTAACTTCAGTATTATGGTTTTTCAATGAATTGAATTCTTTAAGTATGTTTAACAATTCAACATTATTATTATTTTTATAGTAATCCAAATATACTGAATTTTTCCGTATCAAATAATATTTGATGACTTTTATCGGATATAACTCAAGGAGTATTTTTTTCAATGTTGGAATACGTAACAATAAACGATAAAACCTCCTTTTTCGTTTCAATTGTCTTGGAATTGCGATTCCGCCAAATGCAAGCACCACTTTATAATTTCTACTTAAAGCCCACTCAGTTAAAACATTACAGTATATTTGACCATGGCCAGTTATACTCGGACAATAAATCAATAATTTTTTCATATTGTCACCGTCTTTTTAATGGCTTGCACGACATCATCAACAGTTATCGAGTCAATACATTTTGGTTTTAAATATAAGCAATTCCAATTACAATCATAGCAATCTAATTTATTACATATTACTCTGTTCAGGTTTAAATCTCCATATGGATAAAATCTATTAAAATGCCCACCCCCAACAATACAAATGTTTGGGGTATTCATTCCAGCTGCAATATGAATTGGACCGCTGTCAACTCCAACTACAAACTTTGCTTTTTGGATTATTATCGCCAATACTCTCAGATTGACTTCTCCACATAAATTTATAATTTCAACTTTTTTCATATTTTTGATTAAAGACCTTAATAATATACTTTCTTTCTTGCTACCTATCAAAACAATTTTATTTCTATTTATTCCCCACAATCTAGAAAGTAAAACTTTCCAATTTTTTACACTCCAATGTTTAATAGAATTATAGGCACCTGGACAACAGACAACATATTCATTTTGAGATATCTTATATTTCTCCATTATTAATTTGGCTTCGTTATAATCTTGTTCAGATAACCATATCTCGGTGTGAAGTTTATCGACCTTCCTGCTGAAACCAAGACCACGTAGAAATTCAAGGTTTCTTTCTATTTCAGGCATTTGTCCATTGGAACAAGGAACGATCATTGTATAATTCAAATTATTGTTGATCCTTTCCCACGCAGGATCATTCGAAGAGTCTCCTTGAAAAACAATCTTGTCTTTACCTTTAATTATCTTTAAGAGCCATTCGTGTTTTGGACACCTAGAAAATACTGGATATATGATGATATCATATTTTAAATTATGAAATTTCAACCACATTAATATTTTATTAAAATAGTTGTACTTTCTAAAATAATGGTCTTCAATATAGAATGTTTTTTCAATATATGGGCATTTTATTACAAGGTCTTTATTACATTTATTGCATAGGATGTCAATCTTATAATCTGAAAAATGTAGTTTATAATATTTTAGTACAGCGGTAAAAATAATGAAATCCCCTATATGATCTGGTCTTATTATTAATATTGTTTTCATTTTATGGTCGGACAACAGATTTAATTTTTTTATATATGGTAATAGGATTTTTTATTTTACATATTATCCTTTCGTTAAATCTTTCTGGAAAATCATTTATTAATCTTTGATTTAAATACTGTTTTTCTGTATATATTTCCCCTAACGGATGAATATTTCTTTCAATCATACATTTTATAGATATATCAGATAATATTCGTGCATCCTTTTTTGAAATGGTAAAGAATAAGTTCTGTTTTAATATTTTAGCAAAATGATAATTATAAGTGCGCGTTAAATATTGTTGAATAAGATTGCGGTTCTTTAATGAATTAGCTTCAATTAAAATTACTCTTGGCCTTATATCATGTAAATTGATACCTTTTAATACGTCTAGTTCGTTACCTTCAGTATCGATGGAAATAAAATCAATTTTGTGGTCTGGAGAAAAATATTTATTAAATATTATTGATAGTGGGAAAGCATCAACAAATATTTTTTTAAAACCTGTAAATTTTAACCTTCTTTTGAAATATCTCTCTTTGACTTCCTCATATCTTTGCGACTTTATTCCTGATAACAAACCCAAATGTTCAATAAAAAATGGAATTTTATTTTTTTTATAATTTCCAACACAAGCAATGTTCAAGCATATTGAATTCGGCCGGTTTTTTTTACATAATATTAAATAATCAGGATGTGGTTCAATACATAAGCCTTTCCAACCAATTCTTTCAAAACTATAAGAATTGCTGAGATGTCTTCCATCAAAAGCACCTATATCAATAAATGTACCTTTTCGCTTAAAATTAAAAAATTTCATTAATATGTAATCTTCACCATTCTGACTATAATACTTATATTTATTAAATGGAAAGCGGTTAATATGAGATTTAATATTGTTTATTAGGTTAATATTTTTTTTCATCAAGAAGTAATTATTTTTTTGTAACCATTTTTTATAATTGGATTGTATCATTGAGACCTGTTTCCATGACAACACTCTTTTCCAATAATGAATATCACCAGAAAATATGTGGTCTGAGTGCAATAATGAGACTGAGTCATATTTATTATTTTTTAATGAAGTTTGTAATTTATTTATTCGTGCTATCTGTTTATCAATAGAAAAGTTATTAGCAATTTTATTACATTCCTTAAGAGATTTGTTTATATTTAAAAATCTGGCAATATTATACACTTCCAATTTCAAATTTGTAATTACATCTTCATATTTTGAAATATACATATTTGGTAATGCAGTCCATAAATAATAATTATTTAAAATATTGTTAAGAAAATTATTACGAATTAAAAAGGTAAATGACATATTGTTTTTATTCATATGTGATACGATTACATCACGAATATCCCTATAAATGTATAAACCTTTTGCATTACCATTTAAAAATTCATTCTGAATTCTTTTTGAAAATATATGAGTCTTGATGACTTTAAATTTCTTATAATTATCATATTTTTTGAATATTTTTTCAATATCTTCCGGTCTAACCCAACCAACTCGTTTTCCAAGTTTTGCATCTTCAATAAGTTTTGAAGCAATCTGATATTGAAGAGTTGAACCAGACCGGGGCATTCCACAACAAATTATCCACATATTTTCCCTCAAATGTTCAAATAGTAATATTTTTCCATTTTAACATAGGAACAATTACACCAGGTCTTTTTGTGATAATATACCTGGGATTTATTGAATTCAACACAACATGAAACGATAATGTTCTTAGATTATGTACTAACCACCCTTTTTTATGTACTCCAATATTTAAATCGAGATAATATATACCGGTATTTAATATGTTTTTGGGAATATAAGACCTTATTTTATTAATTACTCCTGTTTGTATTTTCATTTCTTTAATGTCATTATGGAATGTTCGTAAAATAAGAGTTTCATCAGAACTTTTTAAATCATAACCTATTCTTAAATATTTAATACTTGTTTTAAGAATAAATTCAATTTCAATAATTATTTCATCATCTGATTTAAATCCCGAAGTAATAACGTTATTCTTATTGAGCGTTCTGATAGCCATTACATTGATAGCCTGATTAAATATTTTATTTTTAAATACCATTTCTCCAAGATTTTCCTTATTTACTTTTAATTTATTATAATTTTGAATTATTATGTTTGGTAATCCAATTTTCACAATACTTCCCTCATTGACTTGCATACAGCGATGGCATAACGATGAGATCGCCCCCATATTATGACTAACAAAAATCACAGTCCTCCCGCCCTTGGCCACGTCGCGCATCTTGCCGAGGCACTTCTGCTGGAACTCCGCATCTCCCACAGCCAGGACCTCGTCCACAATGAGGATCTCCGGGTCCAGGTGCGCGGCCACCGCGAAGGCCAGCCTGACATACATGCCCGATGAGTATCTCTTCACCGGGGTGTCGAGGAACTTCTCTACGCCGGAGAACTCGACTATCTCGCTGAACTTCCGGTTGATCTCCTTCCGGGTCATACCCAAGATAGAGCCGTTGAGGTAGATGTTCTCCCTACCAGTAAGCTCAGGATGGAAACCTGTGCCGACCTCAAGCAGTGAAGCTACCCTTCCCTTCAGCGTAACCTTGCCAGTTGTCGGCTCTGTGATCCTGGAAAGTATCTTGAGCAGAGTCGTCTTGCCAGCG
>JAHIVG010000035.1 GCA_018816705.1 Nanobdellota archaeon | reverse complement strand
CTCTGATAAGCGCAGTCAAACGCTTATACGGCGTGCACTTACGTGCACGCACATGGCGCGCCCAGCGCGCCGAAATATATTCAAGACTTATCTCCTATAACATAGGAGCAGAAAAAACAACACTACTTTCTACAGAGCCGGAGGAACTTCAATCAATAAAAAGTCATATCAATCTCTCCGGCTCTGTCCTAAGATTGGCGGATCGGTCGCGCTGGATGTTGCTACTCTCTTTTCCCGCCTCGCCCAGGCAGGGCGGGAAAAGAGATTCCGCCCGAAAATGGGGCCGGGAGGTTATGACTCAGGACAGAGCCGGCTCTCCCAAAAACCTTATAAATACCATACGCTGAAATGACTGCATGCTGAGGGTTTTCGAGAAAAAAAGAGGTGTATTCCAAGAGGCATCACTAAGCAAGCTTTCTTCCAAGTCCTTCACATGGGTGGAGTGCATCGCACCCTCCAAGACCGAGATCTCTGTCCTCAGCAAGATCCTGAAGGTATCGGAAGAGAGGATGGGGCACTATCTCTTCCCGGATCTGCGGCCGCACGTCCTGCCGGGCAAGGACCTGTCGATAATCACTCTTTCTGTGCTCGTGGGGAACAAATCAGCGGTGAGACAAGCTCCGATAACCATGTTCGTGGTCAACAGCAACAATATCATCACGCTCAGGAGCAAGGAAGGCCCGGTCATCGAGGTGCTCGAGAAGATAATGAAGGATAACCCGAAGACCATCCAAAGCGCTTCCAGCTTCCTTTTCGAGCTCGTCGACGAGATAAATGACAACACATATGCCATACTGGACAAGCTGGAAGACCAGCTCGACTACCTCGAGGACGCCTCGTTCCACCACCCCAGCCGGGAGATAATGAGGAAGAACATCGACCTCAAGAAGAACCTGCTGCGCATACACAAGACCCTGACCGCGGACAGGGAAGTCCTGCTGTCTATCGAGAGAGGCATGGTGCCCCAGCTGAAGAACACCCAGAGGTTCAGGTTCCTGTACAACGACCTAGTACAGCTAATCGAGATGTCTGACACCTACAGGGAGGTGCTTACCGGCGTGATTGAGATCTACCTGTCATCCATATCAAACAGCCTGAACAACATCGTGAAGAAGCTGACCGTAGTGGGTTCTCTAGTGCTCTTCCCCACACTCATCGCCAGCATCTACGGCATGAACTTCCAGAAGACATCCCTGGTGAACATGCCTGAGCTGTACTGGGCCTACGGCTACCCGTTCTCATTATCGCTGATGGTACTATCCGTCATCGGCCTGTACATCTTCTTCAAGAGAAAGAAGTGGATCTGATGTTGAGACATGAACTTAGATACCCCAAACCGGGTTCTCGCGGCGCATCATCTCCGCTATCTCCTTCATGACACCCAGCTCTTCCTTGGATAGGTAAGACTTCATCTTTTTCAACGCCAAAAAATCCTTCTCAGGTATGGCACTGAACAGCATATCCCCTGGGTTGATCTGCCTGCCGATCGTGACCTTGTCCAGCGAGGCCGCCACCTGCTTGCCTTTCTGGGCGCTGGATATGGATTCTTTCTCGTGCTGCAACGCCCTGACCACGGTCATCGGCTTACCTTCCTTCATCAAGGGCATGCCTGTCTTAAGGGTACCGACGAGGATTTCAACACCTAGGATGGCTGGGTTGCTCTGCCTGAATATGTAGTCACGCATGAGCTCTATCTTGCACGGCCTGACCAGCTGGTCAAGCTTGCCTGCCTCAAGCTCCTTCTTCCTGGTCTCTTGCCAGGCCTCAAGGTCCTCGATCACCTTGTAGATGACCGGGTCATTGATTATGCGGATGTTCTTCTCAGCCGCAAGAGTTTCCGCTTCATGCGGAGTCTTGATGTTGAAGCCGATGACCACTGCTAGCAGAGGCTCTTTCTCAAGATTCACTTCCGCATCCAATATGTCCTTCTTCATTATGTCCCCTATGCTAGCCTTCTTGATCCGGATTTTCCTCTCCCTCAAGAGCTTGATCAGTGCCTCCAGGCTCCCGAGGCTGTCAGCCTTGATCACTATGCCCAGCTGGTCGGTCTCGATCAGGACCTCAGAGATCTCCTTGGCGATCTCCTGCTTGAGCTGCTCTATGTTGTCAGTGGCACCCCTGAGAGGCATCCCAGGTATCACCCCTTCCAGGCACGGCGCGGATATCCTGACTCCGGTCGCTGCCCTCACCTCTCTTACCGAGAGGAACTTGGACTTGGCATCCCTCATCTCCATGTTGATAGCGGGCTCGAAAAGTCCCCTCACCTTGGTCACAGCAGGCTCGCCCATGGTCCCGACCACGATGGTGTCATCGACCCTCAGCTTGCCGTCATAGATTATCGCATCGAGGCAGCATCCCAGGCCTTTCTGCTCCTTCACCTCCAGGATTGTGCCCTTGGCAGGGCCGTCCGGATCGCACTTGAGGCATTGCTCAAGGTAACGCTGGGCCAGGCCGGTTATTACCATGAGCAGCTCCGGGAGGCCTTCCCCTGTCTTGGCCGAGGTCGGGATGATGGCTATCTGCTTGGTGAAATCATCGACCCTGTCGAAGCGCTCGGCCTGGATGTTGAACTCAGAGATCCTGCCCACGAGCTCGTAGAGCTTGCGGTCCAGCTTCTGCTGCACCTGCTCTGACTGGGAAGAGATATTCTCTATCAATAGTTTTCCTGATTGCTGCCAGCCATGCAGCAGGTCTATCTTATTGGCTGCGACAACAAAGGGCACTTTGAACTGCTGTAGGATCTCCAAGGCCTCGACTGTCTGGGGCTTGAAGCCCTCGTTCACGTCCACGCAGATTATCGCTATGTCAGCTAACGATCCTCCTCGCCTCCTGAGGTTGGTGAAGGCCGCGTGGCCAGGCGTGTCTATGAAGAGAAGGCCGGAGATGGATGCCTTCATCTGCTCCATCAGGGTGCCGGCTATCCGCTTGATGGTTTCAAGGGGGACTATGGATGCGCCGATAGCCTGGGTTATCGCACCCTTCTCGGACTTGACGACAGCGGTCTTCCTAATCCAATCCAGTATAGAACTCTTTCCATGGTCCACGTGCCCCACGACTACGCAAATCGGGCTTCTTATCTTGGTCATCCTGCATCAACACCCTGAGAATGGGAGAGGCTTTAAAAAGGTTGCGGGGCCCATCATGAAGGTTCTTCCTAACGGTGTCTGAGGCTGGCAATAGCGAACTTACCGGTATCCAGCCAAGCATGGAAAGTTCATTACCTAGACTTTTCAAGTGCTGAAAGCCCGCAATCTGAGCTTTTCGGACAATCTGACCCAAATCATTTCTGAGTCCGTGCCGACTATCAAATAACTCCTATTGAAATGATTAACTGCCATTTTTCCGGAAAAAACGCCTGTTAAACCCCATTATTTCCGGCCCAGCCCGGAAATCAGTACATTCAATAGGAGTTAAGAGAAATTTTTCCATTGCCTTTACGACGGTAACGTTGTATTTTCTTACTACTTCATAGACGAGAAATTCAATTGTCGTAAAGGTAAACCGAGACTTCTAAACGGGGCTAACTTCGTTAAATCGGGAAAAGAAAAAACTAACTAAATTGCTT
>JAHIVG010000034.1 GCA_018816705.1 Nanobdellota archaeon | reverse complement strand
TATGAGAGCAGCAAGAAACTGCTGGAAGAGGCCAGGAAGAAGGAGCATCAGGCAGCCATCTTAGTCGCGGAGCTGCGCAAGGAGATAGAAGGCCTTACGCAGCGCATCGAGCTGCTGCAGAAAGAGATCCTGACCCAGGAGAAGGCTGTTGAGGAAGCGAAAGGGCACAAGGAGATGGACCACTGGCTGGACGAGGCCTTCTGCAAGCTCATGGGAGTGATGGAGCAGCACGTCATGATGAGGATCCAACAGGAGTTCAACCAGCTGTTCTCAGAATGGTTCGACATGCTTATCGAAGACGAGACATTGTCTGTCCGCTTGGATGACCGCTTCACACCTATCGTGGTGCAGAACGGGTATGAGGCTGAGTTGGTGAACCTTTCCGGCGGGGAGAAGACCAGCTGCGCATTAGCCTACAGGCTGGCCCTGAACAAGGTCATCAACGATATCATCGAGAACATCAAGACTAGGAATCTGATAATGCTCGACGAGCCGACTGACGGATTCTCTTCTGAGCAGCTGGACAAGGTTAGGGACGTTTTAGATATGCTGCCGCTGGAGCAGGTGATCATAGTGTCGCATGAGAGCAAGATCGAGAGCTTCGTGAACACCGTCATAAGGATACAGAAGGATGAGCATGAGAGCAGAATAGCTGGATGAAAAGAAATATATACTAATACTCTTCTGATCATGTCATGAAACCCCTGCACATGTGGCTGATATTCGCGGCTGTGATAGTGCTGCTGGCAGTGTTCGTGGTGACTTTCGTCAGCATGCTGGCCAGGGGATGAGTAACCTTTAAAAACCCGTACCAATTCTTTAAGTGCACTGGGGCTATGGTGTAGCTTGGTCCATCATACTAGCTCGGGGTTCGTCGAGGTCAGCGTTGCTGTGACGATGAGACGGACAGCTAGTGACCCGTGTTCAAAGGACAACAGAAGTTGCTGAAAGTCACGGTAGCCCCAGATTTTTCCTCTGTTACCAGCTAAAAACCGAAAACCTTATAAGTAAGTTCCGTCTTACAGTAAGATAAAACTTACAAGGTGATTCAGATGATGGATGTGATTACCATGTCGAGCAAAGGGCAGTTCGTGATCCCTAGGAATATCAGGGAAGAGATGGGAATTGAAAAACAGGACAAGTTCATCATTGTTCATGATGACGACAGCATATTACTCAAGAAAATAAAGAAGCAGGAAATCAATAAGAAAATGACAAGGCTATTGGACAGTTTCTCACAGAAATTCCAGGAGGCAGGGATCACTCTTGACGACGTCAAGACCGAGATTAAAAAGGCAAGGGCAAGATGATCAGGTTAGTCCTTGATACGAACACGCTGATTTCTGCACTCGGATGGAAAGACAGCAACCCAAGAAAGATATTGGATCGTTGCCTGGCCGGAAAATATGTCCTTATTGAAAGCCTGGAGCTTCTCAAGGAGTTCCTCATCGTCATCCAGAGGCCGAAGTTTGACTTCATTCCAGAGGAGGACAAAAAAGAGTTCCTCACTTGTCTGATGAATATCTGTGAACTTGTCGAGCCAGAAGAGAAGCTTGATGTGATTGAAGACGACCCAGCCGATAATATCGTCTTGGAATGCGCTCTTGCAGGCAAAGCGGACTACATCATCACAGGAGACGAGCATCTGTTGAGACTGAAGGAATTCAAGGGTATGAAAATAGTCTCCCGAAGGAGTTTTTAGAAACAGAAAATAAAAGGAAGCCGTGATAACCCCATTTATTTCAGCCCTAACTTATCAACCCTCTTCACGGCCATCCCTAGGTTGATGCCGCCGAAGGCGTAAGAAAGGGTGACGGCAACTGGCACGTCCTTGTCAACCGTCTTCGGGCCTGCGTAGTTCAGGTCGCAACCGTTCTCAACATCCGGCTCGTTTAGGTTAAGCGACGGCGGAACCCTGCCGGTAGCAATGTTGTCCACCATTATCGCGAACTCCAGAGCGCTTGTGCCGGCAACCATGTGACCCGTCGCCCCTTTGGTCGGGGTGATAACGACATTGTCAGCATATACACCCATTACCCTGCGTATGGCCTGCGATTCATACTTGTCATTCAGCTCAGTTGAAGTGCCGTGCGGATTGATTATGCCGATGTCCTCTTTACCTATGCCTATGAACCGCCTCGCATTGTAGATCGTCCTCTCAAGAGCTAACTCCATCCCTTTCCCTTTCGGGTCAGGCGAGAACTGACTGTAGGCATCGAAGCTGGAGCCGAAACCGATGACCTCTGCGAGGACAGGAAGACCGAGTTCCTTCACCTTCTCCTCGCTGACGAACAGCACGACAGCCGCTCCCTCAGCAATGACAAATCCTGAGCGTCCCTTGTCATACGGCCTGCTGGCCTCTTCAGGTGAATCATAATTGGGCTTGGCAAGTGCCTGCATCATGGCGAAATGGGCAACTGTATTCGGTGTAATGGGTGCTTCAACTCCACCCCCCAAGGCCCAAGGTTGATATCCATGCTTGACTGCTAGGTATCCGTTCTTGAGGCCGATAAGGCCGCCTGCGCAGGCGCCTACTGCCCCGTCACCACCGCCTCTCGCTCCGAGAGCGTCAGCGACCACACAGGTAGGGCTGTTGGCCATCAATCCAGGTATGTATTTCGGATCCAGCCTGAGCACATTGCCCTTGTGCATGAATCTTAGATAGCCCTTTTCCCATGTCGATATGCCTCCTTGACCCGTTCCGATGTACACGCCGAGGTCATCGGCATAGTGCTCCCTCTCCTTCGGGTTGAGACAGAGATATTTCTCGAGGAATCCCGGCACAGAACCCATGGCCTCCACGGCTGCCGCCAGCGTGTATTGCGCTGAGATATCGAAGTAGATCTTCCATTTCCTTGCTGCCGGCTGGTCTATATGATCATCGAGCTGAAAATTCTTGACCAAGCCTGCAGCGTTGGCGATATGCTCCAAAGAAGCCTTTGCCGGGACCAAGACCACGACCTTGATGCCGTCAAGCTCTATCTCCCTCTCGTTATAGACATCCAGGCTATGCGGGTCGAAACGGTCATTGAAAGTCGTAATTCCAGATTTACCCGCATATAGGGCCTGCTTAGTGTCTTCCCAGGTATTCCCAAGCGGACTCACAGCCCCCATCCCTGCAACGAACACCCTCACCATTCCCGGGGGGTAAAGAATGCCCATTAAAAAATGTTTTGATGCTTTAGTCGGCAATTCAATCGAAAACTATATAAATGACCCTTAACCATACTAGAGTGGTGGATTTTATGGAAAAGAGGCTCTTGGGATTAGTGACACTCGTTCTGCTAGGTGTTCTGCTGGCCGCGCCCTGCCTCGCGTTGGATGAGTTCGAGGTAAACGTCGAACCGGTACGCGCGGTCATCTTCACAGAAGGCGAAGACATAACACTTGCCAACCTCACTGTCAGGAACAACCTGGTCGATGATGTGGATTTTGAGATAGGCAGCCCGAACTTCCCTGACTGGGACTTCTACACCATCCCGAGGGAGCGCTACCTGCTCGCTGTAGACGGAAACGGCTCAAGGAGCGTCATGGTGGCCTTCAGGCCCCTACACGTCGGCATCGGCTCCTACCGCCTCATGGTGGACGTGAAGTCACGCACATCAGACAAGAAGATCACGAAGATATTCAACGTAGATTACTTAGAGGGGACCCCGCCGCACAGGGAATACCTGCCTGACGTCCGCATATCAGCAGAGATACCCACCGACGAGGTCGACCCGAGAGAGCCCTTCATCATCAGGGTGAAGATAAAGAACAACAACAACCGCGATGTGGAGAACCTCAACCTGGTCATCTCGACCAAGAAGGTGAGCAAGCAGCTTACCTTATCACTTGAGCCCAACCAGGAGAAGACAGAGAACATCATCCTGGAACTGAACCCCTACGAGACACCGAAGAAGGACGCGCTGAACGTAGTGGGAACCTATATAACACAAGACGAGACCTTCACCTGGGAGATAATGCCCTTGCCTTTCGAGATAATGGCCTACTCAGACCTGGACATACAGCGCGAAGAGAAGAAAGGCTTCCTCAGCAAGACGATAACGATAACCTACGAGAACCTCGGCAACACCGACAGGACCACTCATGTGAGGCACGAGCTCTCACCCCTCACGGCATTCTTCACCAAGACCGAGCCCGAAGCAGAACACGAGAAGGGCGTGCTGTTCTGGAACATAAACCTGCGGGCGAGGAAAGATGACCGGACAGACAGCGTGACCATCAACATAACCCACAACTATAGGTCACTGTTGTATCTGGTGATCCTGATTGCTGTGCTGATCTTCGGATACTTCAGATATAGGACACCGATAGTGATCACCAAGACCATCACCGACGTGCGAAAGACCTCGGGCAAGGCAGGCGGCATCCACCGCATGAAGGTCACCATCCACCTACGGAATAGGACCAAGAAGCCCTATGAGCAGCTCAAGATAACTGACCGTGTGCCTAACATAACAGAGGTCGAGGGAGAGTTCGACGTCGGGACCCTGAAGCCCCGCGTTTTGAAGCACCACAAGAGGGGAACGATGGTCGTATGGGAGATACATAGCATAGAGCCGTTCGAGGAGAGGATAATCACCTACCAGCTCCACAGCACATTGCACATCGTCGGAGGCATAGAGCTGCCGGCAACGAGGGTCATGTTCAAGGACCACCGCGGAGCCACGGTGTTAAAGAAATCCAACAAGGCCTTCTTCAGCGAGTGATAAGCTCTTTTGCATGCCTTCTCAACAAGGTATTGTTCTTGATATCTTCCTCTGTAAGAGCCCTCTTGACGACCTGGTATTCCCCTGCCCTCGGATCCCTCCTCATGTAGCCGAAGTTGACGAATTCTCTCCTGATGAGAACAGCGTCACTGAAGTGTTCCCTTATGATCCCACCAATTTCCTCTTCTGAGTAAATCCTATCTTTGAAATCATCCAGGAGCCTTAACAGGACTGCCTGCTTCTTGAAGTCATTCCTGGGGAGGCTGTCATTCTCCTTGCACTTCTGGAAGAGCTTCTCCACGTCGAAGGGGAATCTGATGTCCGTCATAATCTCATCCTGTACTTCATGTTGTATAGCTTGAAGCCGACATTTTTCCAGTACATGTTGGCTTCATTGTCTTTTGCATGCGTCATCAGTATGCTCCATCTCGCGCCTTTCAGCCTGAACCATGCCAACATCCTCTCAGTCAGTCTGGTACCGATGCCTGATCCCCTGCGCTCAGGAGTCACGTAGAGCTCATCGATAAGGCCCAACTTCTTATCCCTGCACGCCGGCCGGATGTCGATGAAGCCATAGATGAATCCGATGATCTCTTTGTCTTCGGCTATAAAATATGCGCCTTCCTTGATCCGCTTCTTCACCAGTCTCAGTGAGGCTGGAGAGCTGAACCACACCCGGTCTATCTTATCCATCTCATCCATCCTGTGCCACTTCATGTAGAGCTCCTTCATCATGGCGCGGATGGCCTTGGCGTCCTTGAGTGTTGCTTTGCGGATCTTCATGCAGTGGTTGGGAAATTCCTAATATAAAAGATATTCGAAAAATCTATTAGTGATGGGTGGAAAAATAGAAATATTTATATATAAGGTGTTATATATGACACTTATATGACACTAGCGAAATGGAGAACGACGAAAATACCTGAATATTACTTCAATGAGATAGAGACTACCATATCATCATCACAGAGATATGTCTCTGTCTCCGAGTTCATAAGGCAGGCGATCGAGGAAAAGCTATCCAAAATGAAAACGAATACGGATTTCCTCATTGTCAAGGATTTAATCTTTACAACAGCGAGGATAAAAAATATACACCAAATCATATGCTCCAGGTTCAGGGCCGACTCAAAAGGATTGCTGAAAGAAGACATACAACAGGTCATCGACAGATCCTTAGACATCGATATGATAACATTCCTGTCGAGATTTACGAAGAACTTCGCAGAATACCATCCTTTCAAGGACGGGAATAAAAGGACATTGTTGGTAACGGTCGATGCTTTCTTGAGGATGAACAACCTTAAGCTGAAGTTTAGGGCCGAGAAAAATAAGGAGACTGAAGATGAAATCTTCTTCTGGCAGAACAGCGACCAGCAGAGGACGCTGGAACAGATAAAGAAATTCATCAAGACACATTTAGATACCCACAAATCAAGCCATGATGTGGGTAGAGAGATAAAAAAGTCTATCCAAGACAACAGATTGATATTGGAGAAGCTGTCAAGATGATATTGGATGGGTTCAAGGAACTTGAAGAGAAGATAAAGGGCTTCGATGAATACAGCTGTATCGTCATAATCTGCCGGTACAACGGAGGGAAATCCTCGGTCATCACTGAAATGATCCACAGACATTTCGGGGAGGAGAACATCGCGATCGCTGTTAAATACTCCGCCAGTTTACGAGCAATCGTTTCTATTAAAACATAGTGTTATAGAATCAGGTTCTTTAAAGAATTACAGCGATAATGATATTAATACGATTGCAGAGTTCTGGCGGATTTCGTTCCGAAAAGTAAAATTTCCATTTCCAATCCATTTGAGGGAAAGCCGAGACTATATGTCCGCAGGACAGGGGAGTTCAGTTCTATCTAGCTCGGAGAGTCCTCAAGAACATACATTAAGGGGACAATTTTAAGAAAATCTAAGGCGTAGCCTCTTTCAGTTAGTAAATTTAGGGGAGTTCCGTTTTTGTAATTTTCAATCGTAATCTTTTTATAGAAGTTATGCCTTGACTTATGGTATATCACAGTTTAAGGGGGAGTTTCGTTAATGGCTAATACAAGACAGAAGATACTGGAATTTCTAAAAAAAGCAGATTGGCCTTCAACAACAGAGGATATAGCAGCAGAAGTAAAAGTATCATGGAATACTGCTCAAGTTCATCTCTTAAAAATGCTTCACGAGGGGATTTTAAAATATAAGAAAGTTGGAAGGCAGAATCAATTCTGGTTAAATGAAGGATATGAAAAATATTTTAAACATGGGGATAAAAAATGAGAAAAATCGTTATTGTAATTGCATTAATCTCTATGTTATTATTAAGTGGCTGTGGAACAATCAACATAAATCAAAAATTGTACAGAGATGGAACTTTTGATTTATCTATAGAGATAAAATCAGACAATGAAATGTTTACCAATATGGTTAAAGAAGGATTTGAAGAAAGCCCCGTAATTGAAAAAGCAACGCTTATTGAACAAGACGATGGTTTCAAATATATTTTAGAAAAAGCTTCGTTTGAAGATGTTTCTACTGAAAGTGGTGATAGTATGTTTGAATCTATCGGAATAAAAAAGGAGTTTAAATTTCCATATTATTACTATACTATTACTTTGAAAAATAAAGGTTCAGATGATTCAGAATATGGCTCCATGGGAATGTCATTTAATTATATAATTGAACCATTTGGAAAAATAATTGATACGAATGGAGTATATTTGGGTGAAGATAAAAAAGCAGTAAAATTTAATTTGATGAAATCAAAAGAATATTATGTGACTTTCAAGGATTTATTCATTTCCTCATGGTTTGGAGGAGCTTCAAAAATATTAAATCGAGAAACAAAAGAGTCAAAAATATCGATGGGTACACAGGAAACTGATTTTGGCAATTTAGAAGATGAGTCTGACTTATCGCAAGATACTAGATTAGTAGACAGTTTAAATGAAATGGAAGATATGTCAGTACCAACTAAAAAAGATTCACCTGCATTATCTAATACTGAAGTTAATGCGATTATAAAAGAATCTTGTGCTAAAAAATGGTCTAACGATTTTAATATGAGGGCTTATTGTGAAGAACAACAAATTGAAGGATATAATGAATTAATGACTACTTCCCCTGTTGGCATGTCTAGTTCGGATTTTCAAATAATAAAAACTCTGTGCGAGGATAAATGGGAAACCGACTTTAACATGCGAGCTTACTGTGAAGAGCAACAGGTTGATGGTTATGATGAATTATTAAAAACTAAACCTGCAGGTATGTCAGATGCAGATTTTCAGACAATAAAGTCCGAATGTGAACGAAAATGGTCAAAAGACTTCAATATGAGAGCATACTGCGAAGATCAGCAAGTCGATGGATGGAGTGCTGTTCAATAAAATGAGCCATAGAGAAGATTTAATTAGATTAATTGGACAGGATGAATATGAAAAATTAGATAATCTGATACCTGATAAAATAAAACAAGATACAATAGTAAATTTTTCTGATTATCTTTTAAGCAAATCAGAACAGGAAATCTTAAATTTTTATTCAGACTTGATAAATAATAATCAACAATGGACAATTCCAAAAATTGCAGGAAGTGTAGTGATATTAACATCTCATGTGCATGATTTATTAATTCGCTTAGTACAAAAGAAGGAAACTAATCAATCAGTTATTAATAAAGTAACCCATTTTGATTTGCACTGTCTCATTATATACTGTACAGCAAAGTACAAGATACCTAATGATTATTTTATTCCGATGATGGAATTGAAACATTTTAGAAATATGATTGCACATGATTTTAATGGTATAATGGAGACGAGTTTTAATCAAGCAATTCATCCCATTGCAAAGGGACATTTGCTTATTATTGTATTAACACAAATGACAAGAGATGGATAAAAATGAACCCTTCAGACAAGGCATTAGTAGTATTTCAGAGCAAGAAAATACGAAGAACTTGGTTCAAAGATGAATGGTTTTACTCTTTAGTGGATATAGTCAAAGCCTTAACTGATAGTGTTAATCCTACTGATTATCTGAAAAAACTGCGTAAAAGAGATTATGAGCTTGGAAGCTACCTAGGGACAAATTGTCCCCACGTAGAAATGCTGACTGAAACCGGTAAAAAAAGACAGATTCTTGCAGGAAATACAAAGGATGTTTTTAGGCTTATTCAGTCAATTCCAAGTAAAAATGCTGAACCATTCAAGAGATGGCTAGCAGAAGTTGGAAAAGAACGAATTGATGAAATAGAAAATCCTGAACTTGCACAGGAAAGAATGAAAGAAATCTACTCTGCAAAAGGCTACCCTCAAGATTGGATTGACAAAAGATTAAGGGGTATCGCTATACGGCAAAATCTTACTGATGAATGGAAAGAAAGAGGTATTGAAGAAAAAAGAGATTTTGCTATCCTAACAGCAGAGATTTCTAAAGCTACATTTGGAATGACTCCCAGTGAGTACAAAAGATTCAAAAATCTTCCAAAACAATCAAAAGCTAATCTAAGAGATCACATGAATGACTTAGAACTAATTTTTACAATGCTGGGTGAACGTATGACAACAGAACTTTCACAAGATGAAAAACCAGAAACTTTTGATAAAAGCAAAGACGTTGCCAAAAGAGGCGGAAAAGTAGCAGGAAATGCTAGGATAGATGCTGAAAAAGAATTAGGTCGTCCAGTAACAACTAGACCAAACTATTTTTCTATAACAGATAAAAAGAAGAAACTCCAAGATAAAAAAAAATGAAAGAAGAAAGTCAAGCAGTTAAAGAATACAGGCAAGCTTTTGATGAGTTTTTCAAAGATAAGCCTAAAGCAAAGGATGAAGAAGAAAGCAAAAAAATGCTGGAAGAGTTCTTCCATTGGTACAATAAGGTAAGGAAACAATCTGACACAGGAAAAACTCCTGCTGAGATGTATAAAGAGATTCATGGAGAAGAGGCACCTGATCCAGTAAATATATCAGATGAAGAAGATTTAAATCAAGAAGAAATAGAAGATATGAGAGAGTTTTTTGATAAGGAACTATGGCCAAAACTAAAGAAAGATTTGAAAGAAGCAACTAGAAAAGAAGCATGCTTCATTAGTTTTTTAGCAGGAACAGAGATTTCAAATAGGATGCTTGAGGAAGAAATGAAACATGCTCAT
Organism: Nanobdellota archaeon; assembly: GCA_018816705.1. Classification (GTDB taxonomy): domain Archaea; phylum Nanobdellota; class Nanobdellia; order Woesearchaeales; family JAHIVG01; genus JAHIVG01. The sequence continues at coordinate 467 of JAHIVG010000034.1, read as the reverse complement.
GAAACTATGAAGAATATGACACCAGAAGAAATGATGAAGATGATTAAAAATGGTGAAAAGCAAGATGGGTGATCATAAAAATCCGCCGAAAGCGTCCGACCCCACCCTAAAGGGTGGGGTATGACCGGACGCTTTCTTTTACAAGCGGATTTTTAGGATACAAGAAGGCGCTACATCCCTTGCCTTAAGGCAAGGGTATTGCGCCTTCTCTGTATAACAAAGAGAAAATGAAGACTTTTCACATGAAATATGATGAAGATGTGAATTATGATTGCGTAAACTGATTTTACCGTATAAGAAATGGAAATTTTATTGTATATAACACATCAGGCTGGGTCACAATTAACAACAAATTCCATCCGATTTTATCAACATCTTACTAAAAGTAGTTCTCATCCCTACTTCCTTTTTCTTTATCCACACTTTCTTCAGGTTATGTGCTATAGAAACAAGATTTAACTCAGTTT
>JAHIVG010000033.1 GCA_018816705.1 Nanobdellota archaeon | reverse complement strand
CATACGCGTGCATGGAAAGAATGGCCAAATATATAATATCGCGGGCAAGAACGAGCTGCCCAACATCGAGATCACCAAGATGATGCTCAAGGAGATGGGCAAGGACGACTCGTCCATCGAGTATGTCAAGGACCGGCCAGGCCACGACAGGCGCTACAGCCTGGACATCACCAAGCTCGAGAAGCTGGGATGGAAGCCCAAATTCAGCTTTGCATCGGCACTGCCCAAGACCATCAGGTGGTACGAACAGAACGGATCATGGTGGAGGAAGCTGAAATGACGCTCGTCATCGGATTCAGGAGCTACTTGAGCGAAGAGAGCAAGCCAGAGCTCGAGATGCAGGTCAGGGAAGCCAAGAAGCATTTTCCTTCTGCTAAGATCATCGTGGCCGCGTGCGGCATGAAGCCTGACAAGCTCGACGTTGACAAGGTCATCCACTACAGCAGCAAGGCGATCGGGCTGACCAAGCCCTGGGAGATACTCATCGAGGAGGCCCGAAAATTGGGTGCCGGCCTGATACTGGTGGACGGCGATGACCAGCACATATTCTCAGAGATCAAGAGGGTTTACGATGCTAACAAGGACAAGGCTGTCGTGATACCTGAGAGGGAGAAGAGGACAGTGTTCCTGTCAGACTCAAACCTCAGCAGGGCAGCGCTTGAAGACCTTGAGAACGGGTTCCTCAGGATGAAACACAAGCTGAAGCTGACAGACCCGCAACCCGGCCTGTTCATGATACTCGACAAGGACCTAATAAAAGGGCTGAGCTTCAAAGGGGTCAACCAATGGGTAGGAGACCTCGCATTCCTCGACCAGTTGCTGTCCAAGAAGGTGAAGATCGCTGCTCCGAAGATAAAGGTCAGGCCGCAGACCGTGACCACACTGAACATCGACTTCTCATTCAAGATGATGCTGGAAATCGAAAAATATTTCGGCGTGAAATTCAAGGACATCATGGCTGCCAGCAAGAAGGAGCCGGAACACTACCTGCACGAGAGCAGGCTGCAGGACATAGACAACATAAGGAAGGCCTTCAACAACTACCAGAGCAGGCAGCACGTGAGCAAGATGAAAGGCCTGATCCTGTCCGGCGGTTTCGGAGAGAGGCTTCGGCCTATCACGCACACTACGCAGAAGCAGATAATCCCCATAGCGAACAAGCCCATCCTTTTCTATGTGATTGAGGACCTGGCAGAGGTCGGCATAAAGGATATAGGCATCGTCGTGGGCCCGAACAAGGAACAGATAAAAAAGGTGGTTGGTGACGGCAGCAAGTGGAACGTCAGGATAAAGTATATCGAACAAGACGCGCCGCGCGGGCTGGCACACTGCATACTGATATCCAAACAGTTCTTGGGCGATGACGATTTTGTCATGTACCTCGGAGACAACATGTTAAGGTCGGGCATAAGTGATTTTGCAGTAAAATTCAAGGAGTCAGGAGCGGACGCGAGCATACTGCTGACGCCTGTGCCGGACCCTGAAAGGTTCGGACTCGCTACATTGAATGGCAAGGGCGAAGTGGTCAAGCTAGAGGAGAAACCCAAGAAGCCTGAGAGCAACCTGGCCATAATCGGCATCTACGCCTTCAAGAACACCATACACAAGGCCTGCTCAAGAATCAAGCCCAGCAAGAGAGGAGAGCTCGAGATAACAGATGCCATGCAATGGCTGCTGGACAGAGGCATGAAGATAACCTCAGACCTGGTGCAGGGCTGGTGGAAGGACACCGGAAAGGCGGATGCGCTGCTGGAGGTCAACCAGCTCGTGCTGGACAACAGGACGGTATTCACAATCCAAGGCTCGGTCGACAAAGAAACGAGGATAACAGGCAGGGTGGCGATCGGCAAGAATTCAAGCATAAAGAAAGGCACCGTGATAAGGGGGCCTGTGATAATCGGCGACAACTGCACCATCGGGCCCGACACCTTCATCGGACCATATACTTCCATCGGTGATAATTGTAAAGTTGTGGGGAGCGAGGTAGAGCACACCATCATGCTCAACGAATGCAGGATTGAAGCAGGGAAAAGGATCGTTGACAGCGTCGTGGGCCAGAACTGCACTGTGACATGTGCTGAAAGCACCCTGCCCAGAGGCCACAAGCTGATAATCGGAGATAACTCAGAGGTCGAGCTGTGATGCAACCGAGAATAGTGGTCACGATACCGGCATACAACGAGGAGAAGACCATAGGCCAAGTAGTAACGTCCATAAAGGAAGTCATGAACAAGCACAGGCATAATTACAGAATCTTGATAGTGGATGACGGCTCGACAGACAAGACCGTTGCCATTGCACGGAAACTGGGAGCGATGGTGCATTCACACCCAAAAAATTATGGCCTGGCAGAGACCTTCAACACAGAGCTTGACATCGCTGTCCAGGAAGGCTTTGATATAATAGTGCATTTCGACGCTGACGGCCAGTACCTGGCAAAGGACATACCCAGGCTGATCGAGGTCTTCAAGCAAGGGAACGACCTGGTACTGGGCTCTAGGTTCAAGGGCAAGATCGAGAAGATGTCCTTGTTGAAAAGGATGGGCAACAAGGCCTTCTCAAGAGTCGTGTCGAACATCTGCGGCCTGAAGATAAGCGATGCCCAGACAGGCTTCAGGGTCTTCAGCAAAGAGGTGGCAAGGATAAGAGTGGCATCTAGCTATACTTATACCCAGGAGCAGATAATCAGGGCTGTGAAAGCCAAGTTCAAGATAGCAGAGGTACCGGTGTATTTCGCGCGGAGGAAAGACAAGAGCCGGCTGATGAGGAACCCGTTCCATTTCGCTGCCAGCGCGGGCGTGAACCTGCTCCGGACATACAGGGACTACCAGCCCCTGAAGTTCTTCGGATGGATAGGCGGCATCTCTTTTTCCGTCGGATTTATCGTCGGGTTGGTGCTGCTGTATTTTTACATCACTACTGGCACTATCTTGGGAAGGATACCCACTGCAATATTGAGCGTCATGTTCATACTGGTAGGCATGCAGATAATACTGTTCGGCTTTCTCGCTGACATGAAAAGGTGAAACCCATGAGGGTAATGCTCATAAATCCCCCGGCTATAGAAGCATACGGCAAGTACAAGGCCGCTGCAAAGGCAGGAGCCACTCCGCAGGCACCTTTAGGTGTGTGCTATATCGCTGCACAGCTGGAGAAGCACGGGCATGATGTGCGCCTGATAGATGCTGATATCGAAGGGTATGGCCCTGATGAGATCTCGCAGGAGATAAAGGACTTCAAGCCAGAGGTGCTGGGAATAACGGCTACGACCCCCATCTATCCCACAGCGAACAAGATATTCTCACTTGCGAAGGAGATTGACAAATCTCTCGTTACTATACTGGGCGGTTTCCATATCACTGCACTGCCTATGCGTACGATGAAGGAATCGACTGCTGACTTCGGACTGTTTGGTGAGGCAGAGGAGACTATCGTCGAACTGCTCGATTGCATCAAGGAGGGAAAGGAACCTTCCGGAGTCAAAGGGATTCTGTTTCGGAAGGGCAAGGAAATCATGATGAACCCGCTGAGGGAGCAGATCCAGAACCTTGATGCGCTGCCATTCCCTGCACTACACTTGCTTAAGCATGATAAGTATCTGTGGAGCGTGCCGGGCAAAGGCACAGTGCCTGTTGCTGCTATCACGACACAGAGAGGGTGCCCGTTCCAATGCATATTCTGCGGCGTGCAGACCATGTTCAAGGGCATAAGGTACAGGTCGATCCCGAACGTTGTGGATGAGATTGAGCACAGGGTGAATGAGCTGGGCATCAAACATTTCTACATCCAGGATGACACCATGACCATGAACAAGGCCAAGATGCTCGATATGTGCAGGGAGATAAAGAAAAGAAAGCTAGAGGTGACATGGGAAGGGTATACTCGGGCTAATACGATCACCCCTGAATTGTTGCAGGTCATGAAAGATGCCGGGTTGGTTAGGTTGTCTTTTGGGGTTGAGAGCGGGAACGACAAGGTCTTGAAAGCTATCAAGAAAGGCATCAAGAAGGAGGACATGGTCAAGGCATATGAGATGTGCCACGCAGCTGGGATCGAGACCAGGGGGAGTTTCATGCTCGGGCACCCGTTCGAGACCAAGGAGACCATAAAAGAAACTATCGATTTTGCTAAGTCACTCAAGATGTACCAGGCTTACATCAATATCACTACGCCATATCCTGGGTCTGAGCTTTATACTCTGGCAAAGGAGGGTTATGGGGGAATCACATTACTTACTGACGACTGGCAGGAGTTCCGTCGTTATGGGAACGCGGTGATGGAGATGAATGACCTAACTAAGGATGATCTGATAAAGCTGCAGAAGAAGGCCTATCGTCAGTTCTATCTCCGGCCGCACATCATCTGGTATAATATCCGTCGTGCTGGCTTACGGGCCGCTTGGCAGAACGGTGTCGCGTTCTTCAAGAGCGTGCTGAGATAATCAGGTCTTGTTCTCGGGAACAACATCACTGGCCGCGCTTCCGACCTAAGTGAATATGTGACAACGGCAACACCACTGCTGGCGGCGCTCACGACCGGCTTTTCTCCCAACTCCACATCACGATTGTCGAAAAGACCGTCCTGTCCGCCAAGAATTTCTTCGGTTCAGGAAAGAATTATGTAGGAACCTCAAAATTCTTGTCTCTCCAGCGCGCCAGTGGTGTTGCCTTACCATTCCAATGTTGCTGCCTATCTCCTGATCCAGAACACGCCGCCCAGGATGGCGAGGGAGAAGGTCGTCACGAACGCCACGAGGAGGGAGTACATGAGGCCGACCTCGCCCGGGATGTTGACGAAGGCGAAGAGGAAGATGACAGTGGCCTCCCTCGTGCCCAGACCCAGGACTGAGATAGGCAGGGCCGAGACAAAGGCAGATACCGAGACCACTGCGAAGACGAACAGCAGGGAGATGTCCAGGGAGAAGGCCCTCGCCACCAGATAGCCTGCAAGGACCACGAAGGCCCAGTTCAGCAGGTTGACTAGGAAGGCCAGCACGACGTGGAGAAGGCTGCGCTCCATCTCCTTCATCATTGTGTTGAAGGTCTTGACCTTGTGCCTGAAGCCCTGCCTGTGCTTGACCGGCACCAGGAATGCCGCGCGCAGCACCGCGGCCTCGAACATCCTGAGCAGGCGCTTCCTGAATATGAACGACAGCACTGTGACTGCGGCCAATACTGATAATACGATGAGCCACTCCTTGGATACGAGCTCCACATGCCATTTTATGAGCAGTATTAGTACGCCTAGCATGGCCACGAAGACCAGCATCACGATGTCAAGCAGGTTGTCCACCACCACTGTCAGCAGCGACCTCTCGAAGGAAAGCGAGCGGTCCTTCTGCAGGAACCTCACCCTGACGAAGTTGCCTATCCTGCCAGGGGTCAAAGAGCCGAGGCCCATGCCCATGAGGTAGCCCCTGGTGGACTTCCAGAGCGAGTATTTCACGCCGAGAGACCTTATGACCAGGCGCCAGCGCAGGCCCCGCAGGAGGCAGATGGGAGCTATGGTGAGCAGTGAGAGGAGGAACCAGACAGGCTCAATCCGGGATATGGTCTGCGCTATCTCGCCCAGGTCCAGCCTCCACAGCAGGATGACAAGGATTATCACCCCGATGATGCTGAGGTAGCGCGAGGGTTTCATGGCGGCATGTGGTGTGCGGGGGTTTTTAAAGGTTGGGGGTGGGTCATCCGAGGATAAGCCTTATCTTAGCGACAAACCTTGTTGCCTTGTCGAAGATCTCTTCCAGCCTTCTCCTCGTATATGTCTTTATGGCCGAATACCTTGCGATCCTGCTCTCCTTCTTTGCATCCTCGAAATATTTCACGTATTCGTCCTCGAATATCTTATGGGACTGCCTCAACAGCTCCAGGTCTTCCCTCTCCAGCTGGCCTGGCACCAATAGGTGGCCTAATGCGACTTGGGCGGCGTCATGGGTGCTGACCTCGTAGCCCTTCGAAAGGATGGCTGCCTTGGCAGCATACAGCATGGCATAATACGACAGGGTTATGGCCCAATAGTCCCAGAACAGTCGTTTGGGTAGGTTGCCCTCAGGTTTGATATCCTTGAGATGTTCGGCAATGTCAAGCGTGTTATCTCCCTTTTCCAGAAAAAGCCCTATCTTGAAGGAGTTTGATGATCTGATAATCTTGCCTTTTCCTCTTAGACGGGCGAAAGCGCTTCCGTATTCATCCTCTGAGGGCATGCCGCCAGAACGTCTCGGGGTTATTTAAGACTATGTGGTGTTTTACCGCAAGATTTCCGACGTTCTCCTGAGTTTCTCCGAGCATGAGCCTGAATTCTCCGGGGGTTATAAATATCGGGTTGATTTCTTTCCGGAAGAGCAGCTCGAAATGCGAGAAGGAGATTGATCTATCCCCCCTCTTGTTGATTATCATCAAGTCTATATCGCTGTCTTTCCTCTGTGTCCCTTTGGCATGGCTGCCGAAGAGAATGACGACGTCGTTTGAATTTAGGTCTTTGGCCAGTATCTTTATCAACCTGTGCCTAGTGAGGTAATCTTTGGTCTCTTGATAGGATGCTATTGCGAGGTATGACCTGATGACTGGATTGGTCTTGTTGATGGTGATGGTCTTGGCCTTGCCTACCTCCCTTATTATCAATAGGTCTCTCATGTTCTCTATCGTGCGGTGGAAGGTGGCGTAAGGTATCTTCAGAAGCCTGCTCAGCTGGTGCATGGTGAAGGATTCCCTCATGTTCTTGCCCAGGTGCAGGAGTATCTTCAGTTCATTATCCATTTTCGGATAACATTATCCAGAATTGGTATATAAATGTTTTGGTAACGATAATCTGCTCAGGAAAAGGAAGCGGCCGGGTCACCATGCATGCTGAGGAACTCGAGGTTCCAGGCCAGCGCAAACCTGATCAGGGGAGCATCGCCATATGGGTCGTCCTCGCTCGTGCCGTATGACCTTATAGAATGCATGTATTCCTCCTTGGTGAGGTCTAGGGCTTGGCTTACAGGCAACCCGAATACCAATGAATTGATCAACTTTGCGCATGCCCTCCTAAAAGGGAGCGCATTCTTGTCTTTGCGGGGCGAACCCACTCTTGTCGGGTCATGGACAAACATGAAACGTGCCCCATATCCGATGTAAGCTTTTGCGCCTTGCTCAACGGCAATCGGGCCTAGCCCTTCCAATGAATCGCAGGATAATGCATAGATGATCTTACCTTTGGAGAGGTTTATATTGGTTGTATCCAGTATTATTTCATTGTTGTGCCCTGCAACCCTCATCCTGTCACCATGACCGTTGAGGAACACCAATCCAGGATGCTCTTTGGCCAGGCAGGCATTAAGATTGCCTCTGTTCGCCATTTTGCCCTCGAGGTCGGTGACATGCATGTCCCTTGTCTCTTTGGCTATCCTGACAATCTCGCTGGAGAAATCATGCAGATATGAGGTTATGATATCATGCTTAGGCCGTGTGATCAGGAATCTTTTAGCCATTCAGACACCTGTCAAGACCTTGAGCATCCTCATCTGGACCTTTATGACGTTCTTGCCGAATTCGTCCGGTTTCTCGACATGCCCGATCAATTCCCTCACAGTCATCTCCTTGCCCTTGCCTAATAGTAGCTTGGAATCCGGATTCAGGGACCTGAACCTCGCCAGGACCAGCTTCCTGCATTCCTCTTCGACCTGTTTTTGGTTCATAATATGCCCATATCCTCCATCTTCTTCAATATCCTCTTGCCGAGCCTCGTGCCGTTCGTGATCTCCTGATGCGCCACGTTCCAGGAATAGGGCCTGCCATCTATGATGGCGATTATCTGCGCCCTCTCCGGCTCAGGGAGGTTCGCATAGACCCTCTGGAACTTGCTTTCCATGCCCTGTTGAAGGCCTTTCATGTTTAATAATCTTTCGTGATGATTTTCGGAATATCTACGGCCTGTCCCGCCTTCACTTAGAAATCTTCTTCTCCCAATCACGTTAAGAGACCGGACCTCGTATGTGTGATGCGGCAACATATTGGTAAGCATATAAGATTGTCTGATATATCATCAATATTATGAATGTTATGAGAAATACCTCTTGTGGTATGTCAAATGTTGGTTGAAAGAAAAATAACGTAAATCTCATAACAATAAGAATTAATAATAAAGTTAATAAACCACCTACAGGGAATGATAACAAGTATTGGATTATCAATCTCTTCTTAAAGCTTTTAGGATCAAAAATATAGAATTCACGATAATGTCTCATGTTGGGCATAAATTTCTTCCCATACCTGGATAAAATCGCGGATTTACTTTCTTTATCAATAAATAAATCCCAATTACACTCCGTGCAATAAGCTTCAACCCCCCTAAACATCGGGAATAATCTGAAGGGTCCGATCTTAAGCATGGCACGCAGGATGAACAGCTTGTGCTTTCTTTCTTTACCGCAATCCGGTGATCCACAGAATGCAGTGATATATCTCTTATCAACCGGATAATATTCGATCCATTTACTATTTTTGATGTAAGACATCAGTGATTAATGATCCATCGAATTATATAAAAGTTCCGCATGAGCAAACAAATCCTTCGTCATAGTCCATCTACACCACAGGGCTTCATGAGACATCGGATGGATGAAATCATTTATTAATGTTACCATCGATTTTCCGGAGGATTTCCGGCGAGCAGCCATGAGAATGCCTCCTGCTTGAGATGTGCAGGGCTACTGCAATCAATGCTTGTCGGTCTTCAACTTCCTTATCAGAAGTATGGAAGTGACCATGGCCCAGACCCATATGAGTATGCCGGGAACAAGGGCTATCATCATCACCCTCATGTTGCCGAAATAGATGACATCAATGATTATGATTGCGACGTAGAGAGCCAGCTGGACCGCGCCGATCAAGTAATATGCCGCGCCTGCGAACAGCCCTCCCAATATGGTCCCTGAGCCAGGAAGGAAGAAGATGTTCAGGAACAGGCCGAGCCAAGCCAGGATCTTCCTCATCTCCCGTTCCATACTATCTATGAACATACCCTATTACTTAAACATTGCGCCAAGAGGACGAGATAGTGCCGGGAGTTTTGTGGTGTTGCCAAGGACAGCGGCAAAATTATTTAAATGACCACACCCTACCCCCTAGAGGGGTGAAAGCATGAAGATAATGTACGTGGACAAGGATAAGCGGGCTCTTGACCTTAAGATGCAGGCCCATGGCAGGCCTGGCCATTTCATGGATACCTTTTATGCGATGGAAAGATTGCTGAAGGAGGAATACGGTGACGTGGATTCCAGGCTCGACCTGGGTGATCACGTCGCGGCTTCAATAGAGGAATCCGCTGGTTCTGACAAGCCATACACAGCCCTCATCACACATCTCCCCTATGATAGGACGGTCACTCCGGGCATGGACAGGAGCAAGGCCTATGCTGCCAAATACGGGCGTGCGCTGGATGTCCTCAGGAGGATAAAGGAAGCGAACCCTGACCTGTTCATACTGGCCTATACAGGCGCCGGGAGCACGGTGAGCCCGGCCATGGAGAAGGTCTTCATATATCAAGGCCCGATCGACGCCATCGTGCTGAAGTCAGGCAGCGATGAAGTG
>JAHIVG010000032.1 GCA_018816705.1 Nanobdellota archaeon | reverse complement strand
CTTCGCCTTTAACCTGTACCAGCTCGTCACCCTAAAGCGTAAAGAGCTAGCGATAGCTACGTGAAAGAACCGGAAAAAACAAGGAAAGTAAGGACAAAGCGCACCTAACAGAAAAGATAATCAATCATTTTCTGAAAACAAACAAGAAATCAGGCCAAGCACACAGGATAATCAAAGCCCTCTATACCTATCATACGACAGTTTCATCCTCTTGCGAAATAGCTTTGATATTTCTGAGAAGATGGTCTCGATTTCTTTTAATTCAGGTGGCAGAATGATGTCCTCCCTTTTCACACACTTCACTTATGGGGATTGATATTTAAAGTTTATCTTTTAGGTCTGTAAGAAATCTTTTCACCGTCTTCGGCACGTGCTCTGCCTGGGTCTTCAATATGTCTGCGGTCTTCTCCAACAGCTTCTTGGTGTCGCCCTCTGCCCTTTCCGTCGATGAGAGCCCTGGCTCGACCTCCCTGCCCTTCTTCACCTTGACCTTCCACTTCTTGAAAAGCTCCTCTGCCCGCGCAGGCACCTGGTCCGGCTCGCATCCCAGCAGCGACGCTGTGTCAGCGAGCAGCGCTGTCTCCTCCACCTCTTTCTCCTGCTTCGCAGCCCCTGCTGAGAACTCCAGCCTTATGATGCCGTCCTGCACTTTCGAGCTCCTGAGTATCTTCACGCTGCCGACCTCTCCGGTCGAGTTCACGTGCGTGCCCGCGCATGCCTGCACGTCCACACCCTTGATGTTCACTATCCTCAACAGCTTCCCCGGCACGGCTCCGCCCTGGTATATGCCCATGCCGTACTGCAGCTCTGCCTTCGCCCGCGGCATGAACGACAGCTGTACAGGATGGTTCTTCTTGACGATCTTATTTGATCTCTCTTCTATCTCTTTGATCTCGTCATTGCTCAGGCCCTCGTAATGCGTTATGTCGAGGGTGGCCTTCTCCATGGTCTTAGATGCGCCTGCCTGGTTGACATGCCTTCCCAAAACATTCCTGGCTGCGGCCCCGATTATGTGCGTGGCTGTGTGGTGCTGCGCCAGCTGCCTCCTCCTCTCCATGTCCACAATGATAGAGACCGTGCTGCCTGGCATCAATCCTGGTGTCTTCTCGAGCTTGTGGATGATAAGGTTGTTGTGCTTGAAGACGTCGATGACGTTGATGCTGTTCATAGTGCCGATGTCGTGCAGCTGACCGCCGGATGTAGGGTAGAACAGGGTCTTGTCTAGGATGACATACTGCGCTGCAGTCAGTATCACCTTTGCCTTGCCCGTTACATGCCTGTAATCGTTGAAATACATCCCTTGGGTAGGCGCCAGGTCCATCTTTGCGAGGCCTCTTATCTCTGGAGGGGCAGCGCGCTTGGTGGCTGTCTCAGATACCTTGTCGTGCAGGCTCGCTACCTTTGCATAGAAGTCATCCGGTATCTTTATGTGTTTCTTCTCCTCCTTGGCCACTTCGGCCACGAGCTGGGGGTTGATGCCTTGGCTGTCATACGCCTTTATGAGCGTCTCGGTGGTGATCGGGCCCTGCAGCATCTTGCTGATCAGCCCCCTGCTGCGCCTCCTCATCTCGATATACTTCTTCTCTTCCACGTCGAGGATTTCGCTGACCTCGTCCAATTGGTCGTCCAGCTCAGGGAAAATGGGGTCAAGGTATTTTGCGTGGAGCTCACAGAGCTTGATGAAGCTCAGGTCCCAGCCGTGCTCCTTCAGCAGGCTGTATGATCTCCTGTACAGCACCCTGAGGTTATATCCCCCGCCCGTGTTGCTCGGCAACGCCCCGTCGGAGAAGGCCACCAGCAGCGACCTCATGTGCTCCCCTATGCTGAACAATGCTGCGAGCGGCTTGATCTGCTCCCTGAGATCCTTTACCCCTACGCCGATCTTCTCAGCTACGTCCTGCCAGGCCTTGTTGACGTCCGGCACCTCGTCCACGTTGAGATATGCGGAGTATGGCATGAACTTCTTGATCATCTCGCTGTCAGGCCTTATGCCTGTCTTGTTGAACATGTACTTGCACACCGTCGGGAAGGTGGATTCATAAGCGGTCGGTTTTGCCTGCGTGAACCATGCGTTGCGCTCATGGCCCATGCCCATGTCCAGGACCTTTATCTTCAGGTCCTCATATCCCGTCGCTGTCTTCTCGTACCACATGTAGACCTGGTTTCCGAGCTCTAGGCCGCGGCTGAAGAATTCCATGCACGGCCCGAAGTTGCCGCCGCCGGCCCATGCGTCCTCGTGGTAGGTTATCTCCTCGTTCGGCAGCCCCAACCCTTTGGACAGCCATGAGTGGATGTCCCTGAAGTATTTTGGCTGGTCATACTTGTCGGGCGGCATGAATGCGTGCTGCCCGATCATGACGAAGCCGGTAAAATGCGCGCCGGTCATGCCGACGTTGTCTATGTCGTTGAAGCGCAGGCAGAACTGCGGCACGACGAGCGGGTTTGCGGGCGGCTCTATCTCGCCCTTGACCACGTAGGGCTGGAAATCGTAGATGGATGCCTGGACGAAGTCTGTGTCATCCCTCCATCTGGCCACCACGGGATAGCGCTTTATGGGCTTGTATCCCCTCTTCCTGAAGTGCTTGGCGAATTCCTTCCAGACCTTGATATAGTCCATCTCTTTCTTCGCCGGCGTCCCGTCGAGGAACCTGTATCCTCCTGAGCATGCGGGGTCCCCGCATGTGTCCTTGCCGATGCTCCAATAGAATCTCTTGCAGCTTGGGCAAACCTTACGTTCATAGCCCTGTTCTTTCAGGACGCCGACAGCGTAGTACAGCTCCGGCTTCTTGGATGCCTTCTCCCTGAACTCCGCCTTGAGCTGCTTGTCGTCCATGCCATTGGGTCGTTAGGATGATGATATAAATCTTTTGGTTGAAGGGGCTCTGTCCTAAATCTATAAGGGAAGATTCATTTTGGGCCGACCCATCAGGTGTTAAGACTGAGAGAAGGACCAGTAGACAGGGAGAGGGCCAAAATGAACCTGATTTAGGACAGAGCCTGTTGAAGGGCTACTTATGTGCCTTCGCTGTCGCGTTGACGCACGTGCAACATTAATGTGGATGAGCATTAGGAGGGTGGAGGGTGGGGCACATCGATGCCTAATGTACTGCTGTCTTTCAAGGCAACCTGCATGGGGGCGTGTGGGTGCATTGGGATGGTAGCGAGTGGGGACATGTACACATATAATGTGGTAATATAATGTAGGTGGATAGCGAGTTGGGGCAATAGAATATTATTGATCGGCATGCGGTGCTTAAGAATTTTACTCAATCCATCGACGATATCTTTCCGTTCCGCTCCATGATGTCTCCCTTGCGTATCAGCTCGTTCACCGTCGCTTCATCGAAGCGGTCGATGAGGGTGATGACATCCACTTCTCCTTGTTCCCTTATGAAATCCAATATCTTGTTGTTCTTCGGACTGCGTTTGGCCGCTATGAATTCCCTTGCTGCCTTGATGTGCTTGCATTCCCCGCCGGTCTTCTTCAACCGGACCATGAAGTGCGGGCAGTCGCAGTGCAGGTGCTCTAATGTGACCGAGTAATACTTGCCGGCTCTCGACTCAGACTCGACCTTGTAAGTCGCCCTGACCTGGATGACTTTCATGTCACTGGATTATCCGACACAGTATAATAATCTTGCCTTTATCCAAAGAAACATTTATATACAAGCACTCACCGCCATTGCCCCTATGGAAGAGGTTTATACGAAGTATGAGAAGGCGCGCATCATCGGCGCCAGGGCGCTGCAGATATCCATGGGAGCCCCGTTCCTCGTGAAGATCACGAAGAAACAGCTCGAGCAGCTGAAGTTCAATCCTATCGAGATCGCTAAGATTGAGTTCAAGGAAGGCGTGATACCCATCGCGGTCAAGAGACGGCTGCCTGATGTCGGATTCGTATGAATACGCGATAAAATATTTTTTCTGAAAATATTCTTTACCGTCAGAGAATTTTTTTCTTAAAAATCATGCGCATGAAAAATATTATCATTATGGCCTTCAAAAAATATTTTGTTACCGTCGACAAATCTTTGTAAATAAATTTTTCACTTCACAAAAACCAAAAACTATTTAAATATAAGTTGTGAGTATAAGACTAGCGTGTTTGCTTTACGCGGAACGGAAAGAGGTGATTCCAATGGCTGCACGAAAAACAAAGAAGAAAGTCGTACGAAAGAAGATAGCTAAAAAGAAGACAAAGAAGAAGAAGACTAAAAAGAAGAAAAAGAGATAAGGTTGACCATTGAGTCAATCTTTTTTTTATTTCTTTCCAATTTCTTATTTGCCTCGTCGACCAGGATTTAGTGTAAGAGACATATGACCCCCGAATGGTCTTTCCTGTAGACCACGTCGAGCTCCCTCTTCAAGAAGTCCATAAGGAGAAAAAATGAAGAATAAAATAAAAGGTTGTTATTTCTTCAGTGCGGCGAATGCCATCACTATCGCGGCCACGACAGCGACCATAAGCACGATGAGCAGCACGATGTACAGGCCGCCCTCCCCGAAGTTCAGCCCCTCTCCACTATCGACAGGCTGTGCAGTTGTCGCCGGAGGCGTGGTTATGGGGATGTATTCGACCTGAAGGTCTGTGCCCTCCTCTCCGTCGCCTTCGTCAGGGGGCGGAGTGGTTGGTGGCCTTGTGCTTGTGCACTCTGCCACCTGGAACTGCACTGTCTCTGAGTCCCCTGATTTTGTGGTGTCGTAGTAGGCCTTTATCGAGATGCTGTAGACGCCGATGTCCAGGTCCTTGGCGTTTATCGTCAATGATTTGGAGTAGGTTGTGTCGTCCTTGGTGTCGCCTGAGTAGAGCTCGATGTCCTCTTCCTCAAAAGCGAGCTCCAGGTCCGCGCTCTCTACAGTCACCCTGATCTGATCCTCGTCTTGCTGTCCCAGGTTGATCACGTCGAAGCTCAGTTCGGCTGTCCTTGAGCATGTGAGTATGTTGGGTGAAACCTTAGCATCCCTTATCACCAGGTCGTGGTTGTCCTTTTCCACGTTGAGCTGGAGCTGCCAGACGACTTCGTGGTCGTTGTTGTTCTCGTCCTCTCCCTCGACCAGGATGTCCACGTCATAGGTGCCCTCGTCGATGTACAGCGGCAGGTCGAAACTGAACTCTACGCTCTTCTCCTTCCCCGGCCTGAGGTTGAACTCATTGCTTTCCTCCTCGAGGTCGTCGCCGTCGTCTATCCCTGCGATGGTGACCGTCACGAGTATGTTCTCTATGTCGATGTCCTCGGCGTCTATGTCACCATTAAAGAGGCTCTCTACATATACCTTGACCTTGACGTTCGATTCCGGCAGGGCATCCTTCTTGATGGTATCGCCATCGGTGATGTCGTTGTGCGACTTGCCGTCCACCTTGACGTTGACCTTCTGTATGGCGAGCTTGGTCGGCTCCTTCACCGTCAGTGTGTAGCTCTGGGTGGCCATCCCCCCTCTGCCGTCCGCTACCCTGACTGCTATGTGCTCACTTCTGCCGCTCGTGCCCGGGGTCCAGCTTATTTTGCCTCCTGTCGACATCGTGATGTTCACGTTAGTGGCGTTCAGCGTGTATGTGAGTGCATCACCGTCGTCGTCCACGGCTGTGACTTGGTATCCATACAGGGTATCCTTGTAAGCTGTGGTGACCGGTGTGCTGGTGATCCTGGGATCACGGTTGATGTCGACGACCGTTATCGTCGATGTCTTCTCTGTCCAGAATGTGCCGTCTGTGACGTTGAATACCATGTGATATACCCCTGCGTCATTGTATGTCGGCGTCCACTGGAAAAGGCCTGTGTTGGCGTTCATCGAGAAAGTGCTGTTGATGACCTTGCCTGCGTTGGATGAGTATGTCAGGGTGTCTCCGTCGGCATCTGTTGCCGCCAGTTGTATCGACACCTGCTTTGATTCGTTAACAGTGACCGATGCTACCAGCTTTAGCTCCGGAGCATGTATCGTGAAGTTCCAGACCGGGTGGTTATCCACGCCGTCGCCCGCGCCTGATATGACATAGGTGTAAGGATACCCGTCATTGCTGACGAAGTCATCCCAGGAATTGCCTGATAGGCTCACGTCCCATATGTTCAATAAGGATAATGCATCCTCTTGGGCGTTCACTCCGTTGTCTACAAACTTATTGTTCGAGAACTTATTCTCGGTCGAGTTCGTCAGCTTAGCGCCGAAATCATCATTATGCTCTAGTATGGTGCTTGTTATCTGGCTTTTTTCGCTGTTGAACAGTTCGATGCCGACATCGCCGTCGGTCATGTTGCTGCCAGTTATCACGGCATCGCTCGCATTTATGTATAGGCCGATCGAGAAGTCCTTCACAGTGCAGTCAGTGACTGTGATATCATCAAGCTCCTCCATTGATATCCCCTTGGAATTGCTGGCATCGGTGCCTTTTATCATGAAACCGGCGCAGTCCAGCGTTATGCTGTCGGCGCCAATCATCAGCCCATCACCCGCACAGCCTGTTAGGTCACTTGCCATGGTGTAGTCAGCTGTGACTGTGTCCCCGCAGCTGCATGGGGTTACGCCGCAGTCGGCTGCTGTTACTAGTCCAGCTATCATTATAAACATAACCAGTCCGATTATATACTTCATATTATACCCCTCCGTACAGTGAAATGGAGTGAATTATCATTCACTCATATTTAAATCTTTCCCTTTTTTATCATATTTCAGTAGTTAATAATATGTGTCTCCAAGTGGTGGCTACTTCTTGCCTGCCAGCTTGAAAGCTGTTATTACGACCACTGATAGTACTATGATTATCGCCAGCACCAATATGAGCATGTAGTTGGCACTTGCCCTGAGGCCTCCGCTTTCAGTCGTGTCCCTCATGACAGTGGTAGGCGGCCCTTCTCCGCCAGGAGGCAATGGCCCTTCCTGGCCAGGAGGTGTATCTTGATCGTCCTCTCCGGACTCTTCAGGCTCATCCGGCTCTTCAGGCTCATCCGGTTCATCCGGCTCGTCTCCTGTGCATGCCTCCAATACGAAGTTGAGGCTCCTGAAATCTGACAGTATGTCGCTGTCATAGTATGCCCTTATCTCTAACGGGATCGTCCCTGTGCTGAGCGTGCTCGGTATGGTGAACGGATATGTGGCCGTGAATGAGTTGTCGTCGTCATCAGGGTCTGTGGTGAGCTCCAGCGGCCCTTCGAAGACCTTGAAGTCGAACTTCGGCGATTTCACGGTTATGTAGGTCTCATCCTCAGTGGTCGAGCCTATGTTTATGACCTCAATGGTCAGCTCGTTCGACCTGTCGCACTTGACTGTCTGCCTTTTCAGGTCTGCCGTCATTATCCTCAGGCGGTGGCTCTCCTTGTCCACCTTGAGCTCGACCTCCCACTCCTCTGAATGCGTGACGTCGTTCCCGTCGTCACCTTCTATGTATATGCGGGCAGTATAGGTCTTCTGGTCCACCTTGAGAGGGACCTCGAACCTTATGGTCTCCCTATGGGTCTTGGAGGCTTCCAGGTCGAAATCTCCGGATTCTTCCTCCCAGTCGTCGCCGTCATCTATATCCTCTATAGTTAGCCGCACAAATACGTTTGATATCTCGCTGATGTCCTTGTCCACAGAGGAGCTGAAGCGGTTCTTCACGCTGACGTCGAATATGACCGTGTCCATGGGCTCTGCTTCCTTGTCTATGGTCTCGCCGTCATGCACGTTGTTGTGTGATTCCCCGCCGACCGAGATGTCCAGGTCGTTTATGTAGAGCATGCTCTTGACGTCCAAGCTGATGGTCAGCTGAGCCGAAGCATCGGCATTGCTCACTGTAACGGTTCCGGTCTTGCTTCCAGGGTCCTCGTCATCAGGTACCCTTCCTGAAATCTTTACGTTCTGCGTGCTTCCGCTGGGGACTGATACTGTGTCGTGGTCGAATGATATGCTGAACCCGCTGAGGCCTGTCAACGTTACCGAGAGGCCGTTGAGGTCTGTTGTTCCTGTGTTGTTCACGATGAATGTGTATGAGAAGGTCTCGTTCACGCCTGCGTCGATCTCGATCGTGGAAGGCTCGAGCTTGAGCTGTGTGGTGGGCGCTATCACGTTGACCGTGAGGGAGACATTTTTTGTGCCGTGCTCGCTGGTCATCTTGAGGTTGCCTGTATAGGTTCCGGCTGCCTGGCCGCTCGGGACGACGAAGGTGGCGTTCTGGCTAACTTCGTTGCCGTATTCCAGAAGGAATGTGCTGTCTGACAGTGTGCCGCTGAGGGTGTCAGTCCCCTTCGTGAATGTCATCAGCTGCAGCTGCATGTTGAAGTCTGTGTTGCCGGTGTTGTCGAAGTCGAATTCCATTATGCCTGTCTCCCCTTGGAGGACGTCTATCACATCGTCGGGGTCCAGCATGAACTCAGGGCTCTCGTTGACCGTCAATGTGAGGGTCTGGTCGTAGTCTACCGCCCCGAAGGTGACGGTGTATATGCCTTGATAATCGTCAGCGTACAGGAATGGCACTGTGAAGGTGTAGTTGAGCTGTCCTGTCTGCGCAGGCTCTATGGTCAGGGCAGTGCTTGAGAGCTGGAGGTTGACCACTGCATGCTCCTGACTGCCCGTGAGATTGAGCTTGTTCTGGAGGCTGCCCAGGGTTATGTTCGTGGCCTCGTTGTTGGTGATGTCCATCGATACCTTGATGCTGCCGCCGATGGCTGCCTCCCTGGCCACCGTGGCAGGATTGATGGTTATGTCTGCTGATGCCATGCTAGCCAGCATTATCAAGATTATTCCGTATATTACCGCCTTCATGTTATTACCCCGTGATTTTCATAATATTATGCTATACTATTTAAAAGTAGTTAAAAATCATATATAAACTTTGTGGTTTTTTGCGGGGTGATTTACAGGCTTTATAAACCCCCTGGCAAATTTTATAAACATCGGATTTACTCTTCTTCAAAGGTGATGTGATTGAAATATAATAATCGTGGCTCGAGAATCCTTGAGATGTTGGAACGGGAACCTGGTTACCGCCACCGGGCGGGGAATCCCTCGCGGGTCCCGAATCCCATGCAGCAGAGGCAACAGAAGCCTGATGCCCAATGGTATGAGTCCCAGAAATACCTTATCAGACATGCTCACAGGAGCCCACGGGCCAAGCAGCAGACGATTGAAAGGGCTTCAGGATTACATGATGCCATGAGACCTTCCTGGAGACGAGACCTCCTGCCTGCCTCCGGACAATCAAGGCCGGATCCCGTCCTATCAGGTCTCCACAATGAATTTTATGAGCTTGAGAATTCTAGCATGCCCCCGGCAGAGAAACAGAGGAGACAACAAGATGTCTATAATAAGATTCTGGATTATTATGCGCAGCATCCAGAGGAACGGCCCGGAAATAGGCGGGGGATACAGTGGCCCGCCATATCTGGGGAGATGTTCTTCCAGGGACCGGAGGCAGGCGCAGGAGACAAGAAAACAAAGCCTGAAGGAAATGACATCAGCGACGTCGTGGATGGTGAAGAACATGTATAAGTCCCCTGAAGCTATGGTCAGCCTCTATTTTTCACAAGAAAATCCGGATCCCGCTGGTACTCATATGGATGAAAGGGAAGAGAAGAGGAGAAGGATCCTTGATGACATCCTTAACGGCATATCACGAATCGAGCCCATCCCCCACAATGATCCCCACATCATCAGGGAACCAAACGGATGGGGAGTTCGGCTGCCCATAAGCGATGCATAAGTATAAGGGCACCCCGAAAAATCGATAAATCTTCGGTGACAAACAATGAGATACAAGACACCTGACTTAGGACTTTATGCAACGCCGGATGATGGCGAGGTCCCTGCTGGAGGTTATACACCAGAAGAGGCCCGAAAGTTCTTGGAGTCTGTGACGATAGATGACCCGCTTATGGATAGGATGGTAGAAGCCACCAAATGGAATGAAATTGACGAAATGATTGTCCGCCAACCTATGGGAAGGATAATAGAGCCTCCGAACACCCTTGCTGAGAGGATTCGGCGCAAGCTGGAAGGACCGCCTGATATTGAAGGATGATATACACACCACCTGACATAGGACTTTATGCAACGCCGGATGATGGCGAGGTCCCTGGCGGAAACGGCTGGACAGAGAAGGACAGGAGGCAGTTCCTCGAGAGCACTTCCAGGCCTGATCCCAGGATGGACGAGATAGAGGAAGCAGCAAGAGACTCACTTGCACTGATGATAATCACCCAACACATTCCAGGCGATATCGAACCTCCTGGAACCTTGGCAGACAAGATTAGATGGACGACACGCAAATCGCCCGAGGTTGAACACATTGACTGACCGGATATACCACACCCTGGATATAGGACTGTATGCGACTCGTGAAGAAGAAGAGCCTGATACAGGGGGCATGACACCAGAGCAGCAGCATGACAGGACAATCGATGAGCTTATCCTCAGTCAGAGATTCATTGAGGGCAAGGCCGCCAGGGACAGTGTTGATGCGAAAAGGATCGCAAGGCATATAAGGAAGAGCGGACGCATCTTGGAGGTCCCGACGATAGACTATCTCCGGCGCCTCGATAAGGGCCGGACCTAAGGGATGATTTCTTCGATATGTTTATTAATGACTAATGCTGAGAGATCGCTATGAAAGAAGAAGAGCCAGATGAGGCGCATGACGAGCAGTACCCTGAGGAGAAGACCTCCCAGAAGGCCAAAGGCAGGTACAATCCGTATAAGCAGGGCGGCCCGAGGAGGACAAGATGAGGCTCGCCTTCTCTGCTGATGAGCTGAAGCACCTCGCCCTCTCATGGGCAGCGATATCGTTAGCTTTCGCTTTCCTATTGGATATTGGCAGCTTGGCTGCCAGCTTCATGATAGCCGCCGCCACAGTGGGAGTAGGTTTTATTGTACATGAACTGTCTCATAAGCTCCTGGCGCAGCACTACGGCTGCTTCGCAGAGTTCAGGGCAAATTTCTCCATGTTAGGTTTGGCAGTCCTGTTGGCGGCTTTCGCAGGCATCGTCTTCGCCGCGCCTGGAGCTGTGATAATACGAGGAAGAGCCACCCTTCCACAGTACGGCAAGATCTCCTTGATGGGCCCGCTCTCGAGCCTCGTCCTGGCATTGTTCTTCCTGAACTTCTATATCTTCGGCGTGGGAACACTAAAAGTCATCGGATGGTTCGGCTTCTACATCAACTCCTGGCTGGCGCTGTTCAACCTGATACCCTTCGGCTTCTTCGACGGAGCCAAGATATTGAGATGGAGCAAGGTAGCTTATGGTTTCACAGTAGGATTCGCGCTATTATTGTTTTTCGGACAGATCGCCCTTACTGCTTAGAATTCGATTATCTTTCCGGTCCTGCGGTGCCTTAGCACTGCTTTTTTCTCTCCTGCAATTATCTGGGCCCACAGTTCCATGCCTTCAGCGTCTATTGGCGCTTCCTCGACCGCTTCTCGTCCATTGATCTCTTGTGTCAGGTCAAAGTATGGCTTGCCGCCCAGCATCCCGATGAACTTGGCGTTGGCTGGATCGTATATTACCACCTTATCGACGGTGAACGGCTCATCAGGCGTGTTGTCGTCGTAGTTCTCGTCGACGCATTGTATCATGAAATTGCCGTCCGCTGCCTGGAACAGCATGACCAGATCCTTCCCATCATTCTCCTTATAAACAACATACCTGCCTTCTCCTATATCCTTGATATTGATCCCCTGTTGGTCCCAGTTCCAGGCCAGGCCATGAGCCTGCGCCTCTGGCGCTGTCAGCTGGCCTATGACCTCTGTCTGCACATCCGGCTTATCACTTCCTGTCAGCCCCCAGATGGCCAGTACAGTTCCACTGATTACACCTGTATAAGCTATGTTCTTGCCGTGCTCGTCTAGAAAGTCCTGTATCCCGCCAGAGACATCGCTCAATACCTTGCCCTGGCTGCATTCCGGATGAACATGAAAATAGTCTCCCATGCCAGCGCTGAACAGACCCCAATTTATAAACCTTTCGGTTATTGACTACTTGGGGATAGTGAAATTACTTAGGTGGCTTATAGCCCTCGACAAAGGCCTTGAGGGCTTCATAATATGTAGGGTTGATCTTCAAGTAGAAGTCCTGATGCCCAGTCTTGGTGTGCACTACCACTTTTATGCTGGTGGGAGGGTGTGGCTTGATCTCATAGCTTCGCTTGCCCGTAGGGCTTGGAATAGGGTTACCGAAGCCGAGCCTTCCCTCGTTCCCTTCCTGGCCGAGCAGATCATTCAAGAATCTGATGACTTCCTTGTCTATGACAGACTTTTCCGTGCCAGGGAACCTGGGGAAATGTGCCATGGTATGGTAAAATCGGCGAAGGATATTAATTTAACGATAAAAGGGAGTTGGCACCCATCCTAATACGTGCCATGTTCGATGGCCTTCTTCCTATCTTTGAACAGTTTTTTCGGGTTGAAGTCTTCCAGGTCACCGGGGACGAGCAGCAGGTCCAATGAGGCGTCTTCGAACACCGAATCAGAAGTCACGTTCCAATTGTAATCCCTCAACTTGGCTTTTATAGTCTGTTGAATCTTACTATAGACATGCAAGCGTGCATCCATCAAGTCGGTGTCATAGATCTTGTAGACGAACCAGGTCAGATCCTCCCCTTCGGTCCTTAATGGCATTTCGAGTATCGCATACTGGTCATCACCTTTCCCGCCAAACCTCAGACTATTAGCATTTCCCTGTATCAACTCATCAAGGTATTGGCTGACATCCTCATCAAGGCCGTAATGCGCGAACAGGTTGCGCGCCTCATCATATGAGAGCTGCAATTCATAATTGAATGAAGGGCGCTCTATCCGTCCTGGTTCGGGTTTCCTATGAGTAATATAATGAGTTCCGGCAATAACAATGATTGAGACCAATGCTGCAATCCCGACCCTCTTCCTGGTGAACGGCTTGTCGAATTCTGTCGCATCCCTTCTTGTCGGACTCTCTTCTGGCACCCATGCTTCATCGTTCATCCGAATATCTCCTTCTTTGACGCCCAGCCCTTCCTGGGATTGTCTTCGTTGACACCATTTTGGCCAAGAACAGGCCCGCATGCCTCCTTTTGATGATCGAATGTCCCGCTATCCGGAATCTCGGCAGGCGGCATCTGCAGTGTCTTTATGTTGATATCAAACATAAATCATCACCGACCATGCTGAAGATATCTAGGGCAGTTCCTTTTCTCGAAGGCATTCTTATCAGCTGGAGATATCTCTTTGACGAATTTCCAGGGTCTTTTTTTCAACTGTTCCACATTCATGAATGCCTCATCCATGACATGCTGTGGGATCCACTCAGTCCCCTCATAGCTCAACTTAGCAATGTATCTGTCCAATGATGGAGGAAGTTGATCAAGGTGTGGTAATTCCAAGTTCAGGCCAGAATCGTCCCATGTCGCGATCATGGAGGGCAGCCAATAACCGCCGCCACTCTTAAAGTCCTGCAACACTGATATTTCCAATCTAGCCTGATCATAAACCAGGTCATGCGGGGGGCACTCGCGTGCAGGAGGATACCAATCAGCATCCTCCCCCACCGGGACACTGTCATCTATTATGAGCTTGACGTCAATCCCATCGATGGTTTTTGGGTGCATCTCTATGGAAAATATCGCTCCGTTGTCGCCTACATACATGCAGGAGGTATAATTACCCAGTTCATCAGGCTGCAATATCTCCTTCGGCACCATGTCATAAAAACCAGTCCTTCTGTGCAGGTCATCCAGGTCGACCATGAAATGTCTATATCTGCCAAAACCCAAATCGCAACCCTGGACAGCCATCAACTCCAACGCAGCGACTGTCAACATACCTGCAGCGATGCCCGTCCTCCTTTTGCCTGTCTCATGCAATGGCACTTCAGAATCTACATTTTCCATCCATATCAACCCCAAGCATTTTTCAATGGAGTAGCTAGCTCTAGAATTTAAGTTTTATGCATTTTATGCCATGCCTTCATTGATCCCTGCAAGAAGCTCGTCCCAATACTCCTTGGCGGCTGCCATCTTGTCCTTGCTGAACTTCTCCACCCAGGAATTCAGCTCGGCGTTCTCCTTGTCCTCGGCGTGCATCTTCTCGAGGTATCCCTTGATCAGGTCAATAACGCGTTCGGACTCCCAGAACACCGCCTTGTTGCCCATGTTTATCATCCGTGCCAGCCTCTTGTGGTGCTCGAAGTAGTTGAGATCCATCTTGAACAGGTCATTAACTATCTTTTCGATGATCTCCTCGGCCCAGCCTCTATGGAACCTGCACATGCCGGTGTTGTCCATGTAGAGCTCTTTGGCCATGCGCTCCACGTTCTTCCTGCCCAGCTCGCGCGGAGGGAAGAAGCCTGCTCCGTAATACTCGAAGTATTTGCCCATTATCGGCATGGGCGAGAACATTCCCGGCGTCCAGTACTGGTTCGGCACCATGCAGCCGTGCTTGTTGTGGGGTATGAAAGCTGCAAGATTGATTGACTTAATCCCCAGTTTCTTGTCGAGCTGCTTCGCAGCCTCGCGTATGCCGTCCCTGAACACCGCTCCCTTGTCGCTGAAGAGTATCATGTCGATTATCTCCACGCCGAGCTCTGCGTTGTGCATGGAATCATTCACCACGTCGAAATTGTCAGCATCGAACTTCGGATCCTTCGTGAGCCCAAAATCCTCCTTCTTTATCATGCCTTTGACCAACAGTTCCATGATCCAGGATATCACACTTCCTATTTGGATGGCGTCGAAGCCCATGGTGTCTGCTTGCCTGTTCAGCTTCTCAGCGCCCCTCTGGTCAAAGACTCCAGAGTTCGGCCCCATGGACTCGTACGGCTCGTAATCTTTCTTGAACTCGTTGTTCATCTTCTTGCAGACCACAGGGCAGTTCTCCCCGCACTGCTTGAACTGCTTCTTGTCTATCGTCTCTTCGTTGAACTGCTTGTGGTAGTGCTTGAGTATGAACTCTTCATGTATCTGCTTCCGTTTCTCGTCAGGGAAATATATTGAGCTGTAGTTGAAGGAGAACATCCAGCTGCCGAGCTTGAGAAAGTTCACACCGAACGTGCCGCCAGTGCCCAGTTCAGGATCGAACCGGTATTTCTTCGTCGTCGATACGGTCTCGGCGATCATGATCTTCTGGTACTTCTCCTGGAACAGCCTATTTATCTCATCCTTGTCATGGGTCATCTCATCTGCGTCCTCGAAGTCCCCGCCGTAGATGACCGCGACTATCTTGTGGTCCTGCAACAGCTTGCTTCCAAGGCCGCCGCGTCCTGCCCAGCAGTCGACAGGAGATATGCCGTCGTTCACGATGGGTGCTGAGAGGATGGCTCCTGCCTTGGTCTTCATGGCAGCCGGCCCGGTCGCCAGGATCCTGCACCTCTTGAATTCCTTCCCATAATTATCATAGCAGTACTGCTGCAGTGCATATGTGCCTTTCTGCCCGTTGTAATCGTTCCATATGGGCTCTGGGTCCACGTCGACGAAGTCTACCTTGATCTTGCCGCTTTGGCTGTTGAGTTTCATGACCGAATGATTATCCCTGCTTCCGGTTATTGAGACATAGTTCAGGCCTGTCGCGTGGAAGACGTCAGCTGCCCCGCCCATGGTGGAGATGTAGAAGCTCTCCCACAACGGTGAGAACCCGCAGAATATCATCCTTTTCGTTCCGGGTATGATCGAGCCTGCCAACGGCCCTGATCCGAAGCAGAACGCGTCCTTCTGTCTCTGGATCTCGTAGACGCTGAAATCCACCGGGCCGAGTATCTTCTCATCCCTGACCTCGTCTACTGAGAACTTACCGGTGCCTGCATCGATCCTGAGCGCTTTCTGATTGAGCATTTTGGCCTCTTTTATACTTTCACATGGTCATTGGTATTTAAAGTTTATCCGAATTACTTCTGTATGAAGGATACCAAACGCTTAAATATTTCTTATCATAAAGACATGTCATGAGAGGCCATCTCGACACCAAGGTCGCCCTGATAGTGATCATCATCGCCATCGTAATCTTTCTCCTCCTGAAGATTTTCGGGAAGGTGTAACCCTTTTTCAATAAATACAAAACTTTATAAAGCCTGAAACGGGTTTTTGCTCTAAAAGAGGTGGAATGATGAAAACACACAAGTTCATTCTCTGGTTCAACGAGCTAAGCATAGACGACGTCCCTATTGTAGGCGGGAAGAACGCTTCCCTGGGCGAGATGTACCGTCAGCTGCACACCAAAGGGGTTGCGGTCCCGAACGGCTTCGCAATAACCGCTTATGCATACGACTATCTCCTCGATAAGGCCGACGTGAGGCTGAAGATAAGGCAGGCGCTGAAGGGCCTCAATACCCATAACATGAAGAACCTCTCTGATAGGGGCGCAGCGGTCAGGGAGATAATCAGGCACGCTGAGTTCCCTGCCGAGCTGATAAAGGCCATTGCTGAAGCTTACGCCAAGCTCTCGAAGGAGTACGGCCCCAACACGGACGTCGCTGTGAGGAGCTCTGCAACAGCAGAGGACCTGCCTGACGCCTCTTTTGCCGGGCAGCAGGAGACCTACCTAAACATAGTAGGGGTCAACCAGCTCATCGATGCCTGCAAGAAATGCTTTGCCTCATTGTTCACGAACAGGGCGATATCGTACAGGCATGACAAGAAATTCGACCATTTCTCAGTGAAGCTGAGCATCGGCGTGCAGAAGATGGTCAGGTCTGACATGGCATCCTCAGGAGTGATGTTCTCCATCGACACAGAGTCAGGATTCTCCAATGCGGTCTTCTTGACCGCTGCATACGGCCTGGGTGAGAACGTGGTCCAGGGAGCTGTGAACCCGGATGAGTATTACATCTTCAAGCCGACCCTGCACGGCTCTTACAGACCGATCATATCCAAGTCTGTCGGATCCAAGAAGATCAAGATGGTCTATGCGCATGACGGCCACAAGACCACTAAGAACATACCCGTGCCCCAGCAAGACCGGGACAGGTTCGTCCTCAGCGACGACGAGATACTGACCCTGGCGAAGTGGGCCTGCATAATAGAGCAGCACTACAGCCGCAGGCGCGGCAAGTTCACGCCCATGGACATGGAATGGGCCAAGGACGGCAAGACAAACAGGCTGTTCATTGTCCAGGCCAGGCCTGAGACAGTCATATCCCAGAAGGACTTCTCGTGCATCGAACAGTACAAGATGAAGGCTAAAGGCGCTGTCCTGGTGAAGGGCAAGAGCGTTGGCGCTAAGATCGGCCGCGGCCTGGCAAATGTCATAATGAACGTGCATGACATCGCCAAGTTCAAGCAGGGCCAGGTATTGGTTACAGACATGACCGACCCGGACTGGGAGCCGATAATGAAGATAGCCTCAGCCATCGTGACCAACAGGGGCGGCAGGACCTGCCATGCGGCAATAATCTCGAGAGAGCTCGGCATCCCTTGCGTCGTAGGCACGAGCGACGGCGCATCCAAGATAAAGTCAGGCCAGGGCATAACAGTAGACTGTTCACAAGGCGAGGAAGGATTCGTCTACAAGGGCCTGCTGGATTTCAGGATAGAGAAGATAGACCTGCACACCATACCCAAGACCCACACCAAGATAATGATGAACCTAGGCACTCCGGACCAGGCCTTTGCATCGAGCTTCCTTCCCAACCACGGAGTGGGGCTGGCAAGGGAGGAGTTCATCATCAACAGCCACATAAAGATACACCCGCTGGCCTTGATAAATTTCAGCTCCATCAAGGACAAGAAGGTCAAGGCTGAGATCGAGCAGATAACCCACGGCTACAAGGACAAGAAGCAGTTCTTCATCGACAAGCTTGCAGAGGGTGTGGCGATGATCGGCGCTGCCTTCTATCCCAAGGATGTCATCGTCAGGCTTTCAGACTTCAAGAGCAATGAATACGCAAACCTGATCGGCGGGAGAGAGTATGAGCCCATCGAGGACAATCCCATGATCGGCTGGCGCGGAGCCTCCAGGTATTACAGTCCGAAGTACAGGGCGGCCTTTGCCCTGGAATGCATGGCCCTGAAGAAGGTCAGGGAGCTGTTCGGCCTGAAGAACGTCAAGGTCATGATTCCTTTCTGCCGCACAGTAGACGAAGGCAAGAAGGTCATCGCCGAGATGAACAAGAACGGCCTGAAGAAGGGCGTGCACGGCCTCGAGGTCTATGTCATGTGTGAGATCCCGAGCAACGTCATTTTGGCAGACCAGTTCTGCGAGATATTCGACGGCTTCTCCATCGGCTCGAACGACCTCACGCAGCTCACCCTCGGTCTGGACCGCGACTCAGAGCTGGTATCATCCATCTACGACGAGAGGAACGACGCTGTCAAGCGCCTGATAGAGACCGTCATCAAGGTCGCGAAGCACCATCACCGCAAGATAGGCATCTGCGGCCAGGCACCGAGCGATTTCCCTGACTTCGCAGAGTTCCTGGTGGAGTGCGGCATCGACAGCATCTCACTGAATCCTGACACTGTCGTCAGTACCATGGTCAGGATAGCCGAGAAGGAGAAGCAGCTGGCCAGAAAACATTAGTTTTTTTCATTTCTCTTTACCCCGGCGCCGTGATCTTGGTTAAGAAAAAGTTACTAATACATATGATGAAGTCGGCTGTATAATCATAAAAATCCGCCGAAAGCGTCCGACCCCACCCTAAAGGGTGGGGTATGACCGGACGCTTTCTTTTACAAGCGAATTTTTAGGATACAAGAAGGCGCTACATCCCTTGCCTTAAGGCAAGGGTATTGCGCCTTCTCTGTATAACAAACACTCGCCGCTCGGAGCTACCACCGACCTCAAGGTAGGTGTATTACGCTCCTCGCACTTATAAGCGAGTGTTTGGAATTGAAAATGCACAGAAATCCAAGAGATTTCTGGCACGCCAAAAACTTCGTTTTTGAGCGTCTCGCCCTGAAGGGTGGGGTACAACAAAATCAAAGATTTTGTGTACAAGAAATGCTACGCATTTCTTCGTATTCAAATATCCCCTGGAAAATCTCGAAAAGGCGAGATTTTCAATAAAAAGGCCATCGAAAGTGGAAAGATAGGGTTATCAGAATCTCAATTTACCTTGAAGCTTCTCCTGTTCTCCTACCAAAAGCCTTCTTTCCTCTCCGAGCAGCTCAATCAATCGCCTGGATTTCAGCTTCGGCACTATCGGCTTCGCCGGCCTCTTGAGCTTATCCAGCCTGCTGGCGACTTCCTTGTATGCCTGCCTGAACGGCATGCCTCCCTTGACAAGCTTGTCTGCTTCTTCAGTTGCCCAGAGCCCTGGGCTGCATGCGGAGAGGCATCGCTTGTTGTTGACCTTAAGTTCCTTGACAATCCGCTTCATGATAGCGAGTGAGCTCAGGGTGATGTCAAAACTCTCCATGACCGGCCTCTTGGTGAGCTGCAGGTCGCGGTTGTAGCCGGAGGGCAGGTCCTTGACTATCGATGATACGGTCACGTAATGCCCTTGCACTACCGCTGTCTTTGCTCTCGTCAGCTCGAGAACATCTGGATTCTTCTTCTGCGGCATCATCGACGAGCCGGTGCACAGTTCTTCCGGCAGTTGCACATATCCGAATTCCTCTGTGGAGAACAGCATGAGGTCTGTCGCCATCCTGCTGAGGCTGAGCATGATCTGGTGCATGACAGATATCAGCATCGCTTCATCCTTCCCTCTTGAGTTCGCTGCTGCCAAAGGATTGGGTACGTTGCTGAACCCGAGCAGCTTTGATGTGTATTCCCTGTCAATCGGCAAGTCTGTCCCGTATGAGGCTGCGCTGCCTAACGGGTTAGAGTTGATGCGCTTATAAGCTGACTTGATGGTGGTCATCTCGTTGATCAGTATCTCAACGAATGCCTCTGCCCAGAGCCCGAATGATGACGGCATGGCCTGCCGCATGTGGGTGTAGCCGGGCATTATTGTAGTGGAATGCCTCTTTGAGAACGTTATGAGCTCGTTTGCTAGGTTCAAGGTTGCGTCTGCTGCTTTCAGCAGGCTGTCTTTCTCGTAGAGCCGGATTGCGGTCAATGCCTGGTCATTCCTCGACCTGCCTGTGTGTATCTTCTTGCCTGCATCGCCGAACCTCTTGGTGAGGAAGTTCTCGATGGCTGTGTGGCAGTCCTCGTCCTCTTTCAGGATTGTGAACTGGCCGTTCTCTGCTGCCTCGCCTATCTGCCTCAGCCCGGTGAGGAGCTTCTTAAGCTCTTCTTCGGATATGAGTTTGGCCTTGCGCAATGCTTTGGCGTGGGCGCTGCTGGCGATCAAGTCATATTGTAAGAGCTCCTGGTCGAGGAAGTGGTCATCTCCAACTGTGAAATCCTCGACTTCCTTGTCGTCCTTGCCTTTGTTCCAGAGCTTGGGCATGATGACTACCTTATGGATGCTCATTTAAAAAAGTTAATGATTCTACTTGCCTTTCGGCCGCTCTCCGGGTGCATACCAGTCTCCCCAGAAGAACTGTCCGTCTGAGGCCATTTCGGTATAAGGGGATATTGCATGGCTTGTCCTGGTTGGCCTGACCTCTGCCAGGTACAAAGCCCTATTCTCCAGCACTGATTCCAGGCTTTCCTTGGTCCGGCCGCCCGGGCCGTCCCTGAGAACCCTTGTCTTCCCGCCCCGGGTCCATATGTTGACTGGGACGTACTTGCCTGAAGGCAGCATGACGAGGTCTTTTGCTTCCGCATCCTCCTCTCCTGCCCTCATCAGGACCATCATCTTCGGATCTGCAGATGCGTCTATCACTATCTGCTCAGTCGTTTTTCTGACCACTGTCCCGATTCCCGCCATCTTTATCCCTCCTTGATCTGGTTGGCCATCTTCGTCTGCAATGACCACAGCTCTATGAAGCCGGTCGAAGCAGCCTGGTTGAAGGTCTGCCCCTTGGTATAGCTTGCCAGCTTGTGGTCATACAATCCATAAGGAGACGACCTACCGATGGTAGTCGCGGTTCCTTTAAATAATTTTACCTTCACCATGCCTGTTACCTTCTCGTTGGCCTTGTCGATGAAGGCGTTCAAGGACCCCATCAGCGGATCGTACCACAGCCCGTAGTATGCCATCTCTGACCACTTCTGGTCCATGACCGGCTTGAGGCTGTTCTGGTGTATGGTGCAGGTGAACTTCTCCAGGTCCTTGTGCGCGGTGAGTATGGTGATGGCTGCCGGGCATTCGTATATCTCTCTTGACTTCAGTCCGACAATCCTGTCTTCGACCATGTCCACCATGCCTATGCCATGCTTTCCTGCGATCAGGTTCAGCTTCTCTATCAGCTTGTTCAATTCCATCTTCATGTTGTCCAGAGCTATTGGGATGCCCTTCTCGAACTCCAGGGTGATGGTTTCCGGCTTGTCGGGCGCGAACTCTGGCGGGATGGACATGAGGTAGATGTCTTTTGGTGGTTCCTTGCTCGGGTCTTCGAGTATTCCGCATTCTATGCTCCTGCCCCAGATGTTCTCGTCTGTCGAATACTGCGACATCTTGTGGTGCGCGATTGGTATGTTGTGCTTCTTTGCGAAGTCTATCTCCACATCACGGGTGAGGTCATAGTCTCTCACTGGGGCGATGACTTTCAGCTTCGGGTTGAGGGTGATTATGCCTGCATCTAGGCGGACCTGGTCGTTTCCCTTGCCGGTCGAGCCGTGCGCTATTGCGTCGCAGCCTTCCTTCTCTGCGATCTCTGCTGCGTATTTGCATATCAGCGGCCTTCCGATTGCAGTAGAAAGGGGGTACTGGCCTTGGTAGAGGGCGTTTGCCTTGATGGCTTTCGATATGTAGTGCTCTGCGAACTCTTTCTTGGCGTCGATGACATATGCCTTCAGCGCTCCGAGCTTCAGGGCTTTCTGCTTGACCTCCTTGAGGTCTATGCCTGGCTGGCCGAGGTCTAGCGTCAAGGTAATCACGTCTGTCTTGTACATGTCCTGGATCCACTTCATGAGGATGGTGGTGTCCAGCCCGCCGGAGAATAGCAGCAATACCTTGCTTACCTCTCCAGGGTCTGCCTCATACGTGGCTGTCTTGGGTTTCTTCATGATATTCCTCCATCTAGGTTGATTGTGATTCTAATGCCTCACATCATTGCGGACGATATCGCCTCAACAATACGGCTGCAAAGGCAACATTCAGGGAGATGGGCGGGGGATTGGGTGGTCCAGTATAATGGGGCCAAAGTATGTGTTTTTGGCGGGCGGGCATTGGGAGGGTAGCGAGTGGGGACATGTACACATATATGTGGTGGGCGGGGGTTCGGGCGGACAGCGAGTCGGGGACATGTAATAATTCCGGATTTGGCGCGGTGACCTTACGTCAACTTCCCCAGCAAATACAGCATGATGGAGTTCTGCGCCCACATCCTGTTCTCTGCCTGGTCGAAGACGATGCTCTGCGGCCCGTCTATCACGTCGGCTGTCTGTTCCATGCCCCTCATGGCCGGCAGGCAGTTCATGAACACCGCGTCCTTCGCAGCGACCTTCATCACGTCTGTGCTGACCTGGAACGGCATCAATTGCTTTTTCCTCTCCTCCATCTGCTCTGCAGGGATGTGGTATGACATCCATGAGTCGGTGTAGACCACGTCTGCGTCCTTGGCAGCAGCCTTTGCATCATGGTGTATCTTGAGCGTCGCTCCTGTCGCCTTGGCAATCTCTTCTGCTTCAGCAATCTTCTCCTTTTTCGGCATGAAGGTCTTGTCGTCAGGGCAACCTATGGCCATGTGCATGCCCATCAACGCGGTGCCGTGCATCAGCGAGTATGTGACGTTGTTCTCTGCGTCGCCGAGATAGCATAGCTTGAGACCTTTCAGGCTGCCTTTCTTCTCTTGGACCGTCATGAGGTCGCATATTATCTGGCAGGGATGGTTCTCGTCGCTTAACGCGTCCATCACCGGCACGTCGCTGTTCTTCGCGAGGTCCTTGACGTCCTTGAACTTCAGCAGGCGGGCCATTATGATGTCGACATACCTCGAAGAGGTCTTGGCCGTGTCATGGATCGTCTCCTTCTTGCCGAGCGGGGAGTCCTTGACGCTGTAGAATATTGCGTGGCCTCCCATCTTGGTCATGCCTGCCTCGAAGCTGAGCCTTGTCCTGAGGCTGGGCTTCTCGAAGATCATCAGCAGTGTCCTGTCCTTCATCGCTGTCTTGTAGTCTTCAGGCTTCGCCTTGATCTCAATCGCTTTCTCGATGATATCCTTTATCTGTCCAGGTTTCCAGTCTTTTAGGCTGAGCAGGTGCATGTTCATCCCCTCCTTGCTCCTGAAGGAGAGGAGGCTGTTTTTATGTTTTACTATGGGATTGTTGCCCGGTTTATAAGCCTTGTGACCATATTTCAACAAATAGGACAATTTTGTCCGAAAAGAAACATTTATATATCTTGAATGCTGCCTACCCTCCATGAACATCACCAAGGCTGTCTGGCGATACCTGGACGAGAACCAAACCCTTCGGCAGGCACTGTCAAAGGGAGTAGTCTCCTACTCCAAGCTGGCGAGGGAGATCATCAGGCAGCTCAAGCTGAAGCCTAAGAACTTCGATGCCGTCCTGGTTGCGTGCCGGCGCTACAAGGTGAAGGATGCCGGCTCAGAGCAGAAGATTGTCTCCCTGCTGAAGAGGAGCGCCCTCAGCGTGAACACCGGCATAACGGTTGCGGTCGTAGACAGGCATTCCCCCCCGCAGGCCATGCTCTCGCTCCAGAAGGATATCAGGAAGAGACGCTCCGGCCTGCATGTGGTCGAGGGCGCCAACGGGATCACGATAATCACATCGGATGACTTCGCTCCGCTGATAAAGAAGACTTTCAAGCAATATATTGTCAACCTCAGCTCAGGCCATGTCGAGCTGATACTGAAGAGTCCGCACGAGCTTGAGCACACACCGGGCTTCGTCGGCTACCTGTTCTCGTTGTTCTCAGAACGCGGCATAAACATCATTGAGGAGATGAGCTGCTGGACAGATACGATCATCGTGATCCAGAAAGACGACCTGGGCAAGGTCCTGGGTCTCCTGGGCTATTCTTCCACTTCCTCTTCTTCTCCCTCTTTCTTCTTCTCTCCCTCTTCTTCAGCATCGTCGTAGCCCTTCATGAAGGCCTCCTCCTGCGGGGTCAGCTCATCGTCGTCGAGAAGCTCTTCCCTGGAATCCTCGTTGTAGATGCTCTCTTCACTCTCACTCTTCTCCGCCTCATCCTTTTCCATGCCCATCACCTCTAAATCATGAAATTAAATGCAAATTTATAAAAATGTTTCTATCTATCCATGAGTTATGAGGAAGGTTTCGTTCGGCGCGGAGGCTGTGATATATGAAAAGAAAGGCCAGTTAGTCAAGAAACGGCTGAAGAAAGGCTATAGGCACCCGGACATAGACCTGCGCCTCAGGAAGCAGAGGAACAGGAGGGAGTTCAGGCTGCTGGAGAAGCTGGAAGGCATGAAGGTCCCCAAGCTATTCAGCCATGAGGACTTCTCGTTCACCATGGAGAAGATCGATGGCTCTAAGGTCAGGGACGTCCTCACCCGGCATACAATAGCTGTCTGCGAGGCAATCGGTGACATGGTGGCTGAGTTGCATAATAAGGGCGTGATCCACGGCGACCTCACAACCTCTAATATGATACTTTCAGGTGAGCTTTATCTCATCGACTTCGGCCTGAGCTTCTATTCGGAGAAGGCAGAGGACAAGGCTGTGGACCTGCATCTCCTCAAACAGGCCCTGAAGTCGAAGCACTGGGACATCGCTGACGAAGCTTTCGACAGGGTGGTCAAGGCCTACGAGAAGAAAGCCAGCCATGCCAAGCTGACCC
This sequence comes from Nanobdellota archaeon, assembly GCA_018816705.1. Taxonomy (GTDB): domain Archaea; phylum Nanobdellota; class Nanobdellia; order Woesearchaeales; family JAHIVG01; genus JAHIVG01. Next base: position 30,496 of record JAHIVG010000032.1, on the reverse strand, counting down.
TGAATCGCCTGGAGAAGGTCGAAGCCAGGGGCAGGTATAAGGGGAAGAATTGAGATTTAGGGAATTCTATTGATAGCTCGGCAACGCCTCAGATGACACAATTGCTTCATAGGCATGCTATATGGGGGCGGGTGGGGGATCGGGTGGACAGCGATTCGGAGCCTAAGTACTTCCTTGATGAACGCCGGGATTTTTAGAAAATTATAAAAAGGAATTGTCTGAAAGAGGATACCATAAACCCGAGGTGATCCCATGACCCTGCCTGAGAAGTTCTGGATTTATTTCTCCATGATATTCATGATTGCGATAGCCGTGTTCTCTTTCGGCTTCATCGTCGGCAACGCCGGCTACCGCACTTATCAGGTCCAAGCTCCTGGCGGAGGGGGCGGCGGGGGTTATGACGAGCCGCAAACCAACCCCCTCCTGTTCCAGGTATTTCCGGTTAATGAAGAGGACAGCGGTGTTGACGGGCATACTTTCTGTATTGACCACGGCTACAGCCATTGCATTGCAGAGGAGGTCAAGCAGAGGGTGTATTATTATGAGAGCACTGACGGAAGCTGCACAGATCTCCAATACATGGACACAATAACACATATTAATCCTTGTTATGATACGGTCTATGAATATTCTGGTGAGGTCAATTGTCGTAGGACCGGACCGAGTGTTGAGCCGCATCTTGGGGACCAGAAATGGGATACTTATACCGAGACGGTGATCTGCAGCAATTGACCTAATCATACTGCTGCTCCTAGGCTAAGCACATGATATATATGTCCAGGTGATACCAGAACTGATCATTCGATACTAGAACTAATCATGATTACTAGAACTGATAATAGTAGTAGTCTCTTTTGACCTTCTTGTATTTGGTCACTTTGCTCCATGGTGCAGGCATAGGGGGGATCTCTTTCTTCTTGGGGACCTTAGGTCTCGGAGCCGGTCTCTTCTTTGCAGGCTTCCGCGCGGGCTTCCTTGCAGGTCTCTTGGCTGGTTTCTTCTTGACCGGCCTCTTTACTTTCATAACAGGCTTGCGGGCAGCCTTCTTCGGCCTAGCCTTTGGCTTCTTCGGCTTGGGCTTGGCTTTCTTGCGCTTGACAGCCTTTTTAGACATTTTCTTGGCCTTTTTGGCTGTCTTTTTGCGTATAATGACTTTTCTCGGCTTCTTCTTAGGCATAGGCCTCTTTTTCACCTTTTTCGGAGCTGGGACAGTCTTTTTAGAAGTCTCTTCAAACAGTATCTTGCCGAATATCTGCCCTACTTTCTCAAAAAAGTTGCTACTGGACATTATGGGCCCCCTCAGACCATTTCTTGGAAAAATATCTATATAAATCTTTATATTTTGTAGTATATATTTTCGAGAATATTAATCTCCTAGGGTGACTGCCTTGTCCAGCAGCTGGCTGAGCTGTGATTCGAGAACATCCTTCAAGGCCTTTATATCAAGGGCATCTAGCTGCTGCCCTATATCCTTGAGGCGTTTGCTTGCCGCCTCCTCCTTCATCTTGAGCTCGCCGATGTGGTCTATTACCGCATTCAGGTCCTTGATCACTTGGCATCCCTTTAGCTTCTGCTGGAACTGCTTGAGCTCATCCTCGACCCCTTTGTAATGACCCACGAAGTCCACAAGGTCTCCCCGGGGCAATGCCTTTATGGCTGCCAAGGACTTTTCCTTCTTCTTGTCTTTCAGCTCGAGCTTGCCTTGCCCTATGGCCTGGCCCATCTTCTCGAGCTCTGGTGCTATGAAGAAATCGCTGTCACTCAGCAGCGCCATTACCGGTGACTCTAGATAGCGTCTGATCAGGCTGTCCTTCAGCGTCATGCGCTCGTACTTCTTCATCGCCGCCTCGAGGGGCGAGAACTTGCTCTGGAGCTCGAGCTCCATGTCCTTCACCCTGCCTGCCATGCTCTTGACGTTCTGTTCAAGCAGCGCGCATTCTTCCATGGCCTTGCTGGTGGCTATCTCATGCCTGTCCTTCTCGTCTGTCTCCATCTCCTTCCTGAGGCCTTTGAGCTCTGCTTCGGCCTTTTCCTGCATGCCCTTCAGTGAGGCATATCTATCCTTCTGCTGCTGATACTCCTTGATCTTTGCCCTGAGCATCATCATCTTGGGGAATTTCGAGCTCCTGATCGAGTCTCCGATCCCTTTCACAGAGGATTCGAGCTGCTTCAGGCCTTGTGCAACCTTTGATGACTCGTTGGCGAAGAACTCCTGCAACACATAGTAGCTTTTCATCGTGGATTTGCCCAGGCTGGTCGTCCTCTCCGCAAAACCATCACAGTAGTTCATCAGCTCCTGCGGGCCCTTAGGGAAATCCAGGCCTTGGATGAACTGCCTCATCCTGCTGACATAGAAATTGCGGTTGCCTTGCATGGCATGATAGGCCCGTTCAGGTATCTTCTTGTTCTTGAGCTGTGCTGCCTCCAAGGCTTTCAGGGCGGTCTCAATCCCTGTAATCGATTCCTTCAGCCCCTCGCGCTTGGCTCTTATCAGGTCGAACATGTCCTTGAAGAATTCCTGCTCCTGCTTGCCGAACCACTGCTCGAGCGAGTCTTCCTTGACCTTGACCCTCTCCTCTTTTTTCTTGAACCAGCGGGAGAACATGTGGCCAAGTATGCCCAAGTATCTTATAAGTTTTGCGGATGTGAAAAAAAATTGCAGGGAAAACTTTATAAAGCTCACTATCACCCGATAGTTGTCCAGTGACACTGCAAAAGAGGATACGATGACGAGAATTTTGCGCATGGTGATGTCGGGATTCAAGAGCTTCGCCTTCAAGACTGAGCTGATTTTCGGCGAGCGCTTCAACGTAGTGCTCGGACCGAACGGAAGCGGTAAGTCCAACATCCTGGACGCGTTGTGTTTCGTTCTGGGCAAGGGCAGCTCCAAGGAGATGCGTGCAGAACGCGCCGCTAACCTGATCTACAACGGCGGCAAGAAGAAGGAGCCTGCCAAGCGCGGTGAGGTGTCGATCTATTTCGACAACACTGACAAGACCTTTCCTACGGAAGAACCTTACGTCAAGATAACCCGCATTGTCAAGCCCAGTGGGCAGTCCACTTACAAGATAAATGACAAGACCAGGACCAGGCAGCAGATACTCGAGCTTCTGAGCATCGCCAAGATAAACCCTGACGGGTACAACATAATCCTTCAAGGTGATATCGTCCGCTTTGTCGAGATGTCCACTGACCAGCGCCGCAAGGTCATAGAGGAGATAGCAGGTATCTCTGTCTACGAGGATAAGAAGAACAAGGCGTTGCGTGAGCTGGAGCGCGTGGATGGCAGGATAGGCGAGGCAGAAATCATCCTCAAGGAGCGTGGCACTTACATAAACGAGCTCCAGAAGGAGAGGGACCAGGCCATCAAGTACAGGGAGGCAGGCACGAAGATAAAGCAGAACAAGGCTTCGCTCCTCCATCATGAGATGAAGGAGAGGGAACGCAAGCTGAGCCAAAACAGCAAGCTCCACGCCGAGAGGAAGACCGAGATAGACAAGATACAGGCCCAGATCACCAAACTGAAGCAGGACGTGGAGGAGAGGAACAAGGTCATAAAGGATCTGAACGAGCAGGTCGAGAAGCGGGGTGACAAGGACCAGATCGTGATCCACAAGGTGGTGGAGAAGATAAGGGTGGATATCGCCACCAACAAGACCCGGATAGGCTCGTGCGAGACAGAGATAGGCAGGATTGCCCAGAGGAAGAACCATCTCCAGAAGAGCCTCTCGGAGATCGAGGAGAGGATCGGCTTCATCGAGAAGAGCAAGACCGAGCTTACACACCAGCAGGACCGCATCAAGAAGGACCTCTCATTGGTGGAAGGCAACATCAAGATGTTCCGTAAGGACTCCAAGCTGGACGAGGCAGGCGACATAGAGAAGCAGATGGAGGACCTGGACAACCGGGCTGAGGAGAAGCAGAAGAGGATCCTTGAGCTCAGGGAGGAACAGCAGGATCTCATGAGGGAGAAGGACCGGATAGAGTACCAGATGCAATCCATAGACGAGCAGATGGACAAGGTGCTCAGCCTGGCCAAGGAACACAAGGTGGAGCTGCAGAACCTGAAGGCCAGACGCCAGGAGTTCAAGAAGATAACTCTCAGGCTCAACACACTGATAAATGAGGACTCATCGATAGCTGCCCAGCTCGGCAACGCCAGGAACAGCCTCTTGGCAGCCAAGGAGGACCTCGCCAGGCTCAAGGCCCAGCAGGCCTCGCTGAGGGAGAAGATATCCCTTGGCACGGCTGTGCAGAAGGTCCTGGAGAACAAGTCCAGGTTCAGAGGGGTCCATGGCATGGTGTCAGAGCTCGGCCAGGTGAAGAGCGAGTATTCACTTGCGCTCGATGTGTCTGCAGGGCCTAGGATAAAGAGCATAGTCGTGGATAATGAGGAGACAGCTTCCAGGTGCATCAAGTTCCTCAAGCAGAACCGCTTCGGCGTGGCTACATTCTTGCCGTTGAACAGGATAAGGGGCGAGCCGCTGAAGCCGTTGCCTACAGCGAACGGCGTCGTAGGCAGGGCCGTTGACCTTGTCAAGTATGATCCCCAGTTCAAGAAGATCTTCTCTTACGTCTTCGGCAACACCGTCGTGGTTGACACCATAGATGTCGCGCGCAGGATCGGCATAGGAAGATACAGGATGGTCACGCTCGACGGTGATCTTTGCGAGCTCTCTGGCGCGATGCAGGGCGGCTTCAGGCACAAGGAGAGGCATACCGGCTTCCAGCAGAAGGAGATAACCGCCAACCTGGTGAAGAAAGAAGAGGTGCTGTCCGGCCTTGAGAGCATCGTCAGCAGGCTTGAGAAGAAGAAGAAGGCCTCTGATGACGAGATAGCCAAGCTCCGCCAGGACAAGGCCACCTTGGAAGGGGAGATAATCAAGATGGAGAAGAGCCTCCACCTCGAAGATGGGGATCTGGATGCTTCCAAGACCCTGAAGAAGGACCTTGACACCAGGCTGAAGGACGCTGAAAAGAAATTGGCCACTATCCATGAGCAGGTGACTGGCGTCAACAAGGAATTGGCCGATCTGAAGATGAAGAAGAACCAGCTCAGGGCCACGATAACTGACCTGCGGAGCCCGATAAAGCTTGCAGAGCTGAACGCTTTCGAGTCCAAGAGGTCAGAGCTCAAGGAGGAGCTGCTCCAGGTCCAGGCAGAGGTCAAGTCGAACCAGACCCAGCTTGAGACCATATTCAGCCCGGAGAAGGAGAACATCAACCGCGTCCTGAAGCAGCACGATAAGGAGGATGAGGACTTCAGGAAGGAGATGAAGGAGCTCGCTGCCAGGATAAAGAAGCAGGAGACTGACCTTGAGCACAAGGAGAAGGCTGAGAACGCATTCTATTCTAAGTTCAAGGCGTTGTTCAACAAGAGGAACAAGGCCGCTGATGAGATACAGAAGGTCGAGACCGGCATAATCAAGAAGGAGGAGCAGATAAGGACTGCAGAGCATCGCATGAACGCCATCTCGCTTGACATCGCCAGGCTGAAGGCAGAGCTTGCAGCTCTTGAGCACGAGAACCAGCAGTACGGGGACGTGAAGATAGTGGACAAGCCCATCGAGCAGCTCAAGACAGAGATATCAAACTTCGAGAGGCGGCTGGCCAACATCGGCAACGTCAACCTGAAGGCCTTGGAGATCTACGAGCATGTCGAGAAGGAGTACAAGGAGCTGATGAAGAAGAAGGAGAAGCTCAGCCAGGAGAAGGAAGATGTCATGATGATGATGAACGAGATAGAGACCAAGAAAAAGGACCTGTTCATGAAGACCTTTGACCAGATCCAGGGCCAGTTCCAGACCATCTTCTCGTCATTGACCACCAAAGGCAACGCAGAGCTCGTCTTGGAGAACCCTGAGCAGGTCTTCGATGAAGGGGTAAGGATAAGGGTGAAGATAACAGGCAGGAAGTACCTCGACATCAGGTCATTGTCCGGCGGGGAGAAGACGCTTACGGCCCTGGCCTTCATATTCTCCATACAGGAGCATGAACCGGCATCGTTCTATGTGCTCGACGAGGTAGATGCCGCCTTGGACAAGCGTAACTCTGAGAAGCTCGGCAAGCTGGTGCAGAAGTATGCCGAGAACGCGCAGTACCTGATGATATCCCACAACGACACAATCATCTCCGACGCGGAAATCCTCTACGGCGTCAGCATGAACGAGCACGGCATGAGCAAGGTCGTGAGCTTGAAGATATAAGCCTTTGTCTTATTCTAGCGCTTTCAGATACTCTGGATTGATGAGATTCATTTCGAGACCCCTTCTCTCATAATCCTTTTCAAATTTCACACCCAATGAGTGCAATCCCCTTTGAGCCCTTACGACAGGAATGTATGATTCGCCTGCACCCTGCCATTCATCTCCTTCATACAATTCAATGGCATGTTCATAATGTTCGATGGCCTTCCCTTTTTGGCCAATTCCAGAATAGGCATCACCTAGCAATGAGTGTATCCTTGGATTATCATATAACTCAACTGATTCATCGAGCGCAGTCACCGCTTCACCATATCTCCCCAATTTATTTAAGGCAAAGCCCCTGGTCACATGGAACATGAAGTTGTCTTCTATCCTGAGTATCATATCAAGATCCTGAAGAGCCTCTTCTGCTTTGCCGAGCACGATCAGCACCTGGGCCCTCCTATCAAGGATCTCGGGAAAACGATATCCAGTAGTTCCTCCTCTTGCCTCGCGGATCATCCTGAGCACTTCTTCTTCATCAGCCAGGATCTTTCGTATCCCCAATTGGTCCACTGCTTCATCGTAATTGATGCGCGCTTCTTCATACCTGCCCAGACTCTGATACATCTGAGCCCTGAAATAGAAAAATTCGGGATTTGTCGGTGAATATTTCATCGCTTTGTCAAGAACACCGATGATTTTCTCCAATATCTCAATTCTATGGTTATTTGCCTCGGGATCCTCGGCGATGGGCCTGCCTATCTCGTCCAATAACCTGTATGCGCTTCTCCATAGCTTTGAAAAATCGCTCTCGTCAGCCACCTTAAACCCCAACAATGAGGGGGGAATTCTCGATTATTTATAAATTATGCGATGGATTGACATAATTGAGAATAAATGCCCCGTCCGGGACTTTCGACACTTGGGAAACTAAGCCCGGGGGATTGAGCAAAGCTAATATCCCCCCGTCTGTTTTTTCCCAGGTTCCCACGGACACAGTCCGGGGCCCAAGAAATGCTTTTCAACATTTCTTCGGGTTTGCATCTGCAAAAAGCTGTTCGAACCCGAGTCCTCGCCTATCTCCAGACCTGGCTCGGTCGCGAGAGGGCGAGATGATTCTCCGGCAGCCTAAGCTGAGGCCGGACTACACTAACGGGGCGTAGAAATATGTTGGTTCAGGCTGGGTTTTTAAGCTTTTCCTTCTCCCAGAGGTGCCTGAACACAGTCTCGTAGACAGCGAAGAACCTGTGCATCTGCACCAGGTAATAATGCACTTTGTCCTCGAACTCGTGCTTCTCCTTGGGCTTGCCCAGGTCTTCATCTATCGCTGTTTTCAGCTCGCTGCCTTCCAGCAGTCCTGTCAGCTCCCTGAATCTCTCATGCAATTCCTGGAGCTCCTCCATCTGAAGGTCCTTAACTTCTCTCTCCTCTTCGGTTTCTGCCTGGACATCCTGCTTTACGGCTTTCCAGTTCCTGTGCTTGACGTCACGCCTGAGCATCTTGATATCTCTCTTCTCCTCTTTCATCAGCCTGAGCTCCTTCAGCCTCCCTTCTGTCACCAGCTGGTCTATTTCCAAAAGCTTGACCCGTATCTCTCCGAACAGCTCATGCAGGTGCGATTCAGCCGGCAGCCTCTCGTCCAGGTGGGCGAAGATGTGGTCCCAGGCCTGCAGCCTGTCGATCAGCTTGTGATGATTCTTCACCAGACGTTTCTCGGTATGCAAGAATGCCTTTGACTCAGCTATTGCCATATCTGCAAATTCTTCCCATTCATATTCTTCATCCATGACATCTCCTTTATGCAGGTCATATATAAAATTTTATAAACCAATACCCCACAACTTACCTTATGAGATGCCTCGTGACAGGCGGGACAGGTTTCATCGGCTCCAACCTAGCGCTGCAACTCCTCAAGGATAAGCATGACGTAGTCATCACAGGTGCCATGGGCGAGCAGAAAATACCTGAAGTGAAATGCCTCCTCCCGAGCTTCATCGGCATCGACTGGCAGGCAATTGGCAAGATAGATGTCCTCTTCCACCAGGCAGCCAACAATGACACCACGCTGATGGACAGGAAGGAGATGTTCCGGGCCAACGTGGACTCAACAGAAGAGCTGTACAAGAGGATGATTGACCAGGGCTGCAAGAAGATAATCTATGCTTCCAGCACTGCTATTTACGGCGACGGTCCAGCACCTTACAAGGAGGACCAGCCTTTGAAGCCACTGAATCCTTATGCCGAGTCAAAGGTCGAGATGGAAAAGATAGCGATAAAGATGCAGAAACAATATCCAGATGTCCTGTTCGTCGGCCTGAGGTATTGCAACGTCTACGGACCCAGGGAGGACCACAAAGGCAAGCGTGCTACCATGATCTGGCAGCTGGCCCAGCAGATGCAGACCGGCATCCCGAGGATATTCAAGCATGGAGAGCAGAAGCGCGACTACATCTATGTCAAGGATGTGGTCACTGCGAACCTCCTGGCTGCGAAGGCAAAGCAGATTTGCATAGTGAACTGCGGCTCAGGTGAAACCACGACCTTCAACGACATTATCAAGCTCCTCAACCACACCTTGGGCATGGACAAGGAGCCTGAGTACTTCGACAACCCGTATGTGGGCAAATACCAGGACTACACCGAGTGCGACATGACACTTGCCAAGGAGATGCTCGGCTTCGCCCCGAAGTGGGACATCAAAGCTGGGATCAAGGATTATTTTGAGAGTGGATTCCTAGTACCAAAAACTATATAAACTCTCATTCTAAGAATTGATTTAAAAAGAGGTATCTATATGCTCCGAGTATTGCTGACACTGCTTTTGCTCGCTACTGCAGCTGGCGCTGCAGACATCCCGACGGTAACCATAACCTCTCCTGCCAACAACCTCTATACAGGCAGCGCACAGGTGGTCTTCAGCTTCACTGTCAGCGGCGACGGAGATGCCTTCACGTGCTCCTTATTCATCGACGGCACAGAGGTGGACCAGATATCTGTTGCGGGAGGCGGCAGCTTCAACCGGCAGCTCACCGAAGGGCCGCACACCTGGCGGGTCGACTGCCTTGACATGGACGGCGACACAGGGAGCTCTGGGCAACGCACACTGACAGTTGACCTCACAGACCCTGTCTTCCTCAGCCACAACACTCCAGCCGAGTTCCCTGCAGGCGGCATAATCCCCATAAGGACCTACTGGACAGAGGCCAATCCATCGAAGCAGAAGCTCTATGTCGGCTCTGTACTCTATGAGGAGAAGCCTTGGGCAGGCGACGTGACCTTCGGCTATCCCACAGACACTGAGGACGCCCTCACATATCTTTCCTTCAGGGTCACGGCCATCGACAAGGTACAGCACTCAGCGTCATCCGGCCAGATGCAGGTCTACCTGACGGATAACACTCCGCCTGAGATATCAGCGCTATGGCCCCCGGATGATGCCCAGATAAACTCGCAGCAACTCACCATAAGGGCCACTACAGAAGACAACGCCTACACCTTCGTGACCTGCATCCTGCATATCGACAGCTCACAGCAGTCCTCTGCCTCTGATGGCCAGCACCTGTTCAACCTGAACCTGGAGCCCGGCCAGCACACCTGGCACCTTGAGTGCAGCGATGATTCCGGCAATGAGCAGTCTACGCTCGATAGGGACTTCATCATAGACATCACAAAGCCCACCCCTGGACAGATCTCAGGGCCTACAGGGCCCCAGGACACAGGGGATGATATTACTTTCTCAGTAGATTGGGATGAGACCATCCACAATGCCTCCCTGATGAAGAATGATGTGAAGATCAGCACTGAGGATTTTGATTCATCAACTACAGAGCTGACCTATCATAGCCTTGCAGGGGATGCCCAGCAGACCCATTCGTTCTCCATCCGTGGAAGGGATTATGCTGGCAACGTCGGAGAGTCTGAAGAACTCGAGGTCTCATTCCTCGACAACACTCCCCCGACTGTAGAGCTTCTCACCCCCGAGGATGACAGCTATATGAACTCAGCCGTTACCTTCACTTTCAGCGTGGAGGACAACCTGGACCAGGAGCTCAGCTGCGCCTTATACATCGACGGCCAGCCTAAGGAGACCAGGGTATTCCAGGCAGGCACAGCCTCTTTCCGGGGCGTGGATCTGGCTAACGGCCCCCACACCTGGCACGTCATCTGTATCGACGGTTCAGGCAACGAGCCGGATTCTTATGATTCGTTTGCCATCACCCTGGACAGGATGCCCCCTGGAGGCTCATCCACCACTGCGCCGAGGCAGACCGGCACAGCGCAATTGCAGGGCACTGCCTGGGATGACGGCGCAGGCGTCAAAGAGGTCATTGCAGAATCTCCTTTCGGAGAGAACCTCGGTACCGAGACAGGCTGGCGCTTCGAGGGCTCAGACCCGCTTGATGATGGGGCTTATTCCGTTCTCATCACTGTCTTCGACATGGCGGACAATCCCTTTGAGCTGTACGCAGGCTTCACCTATGACAGCACGCCCCCTGCTGTGGACATCACCGGGCCCGCCAACACCCAGGACGACCCGCTCACACAGGACACGACCACCATGACGTTCAGCGTCGGTGATGACGCTGTATCAGTCCATTACACTCTCAACGGCGGGACTGAAGTCGATATCCCGCTCGGCACGAGTTCTGTCGGGCTCCAGATTATCCAGAGCGGCCGGCAGGTGCTCAAGCTTTATGCTGAGGACGACCTCGGCAACACGGGCATGGACACCCAGGTGTTCTATGTGGCCTTGCCCTTGGACATGCTGGCCTGGACCCAAAGCCTCATGTCAGACAACCCGTTCATCACGCAGGTCAAGGTCTTTGACAGCCTGGGCATCGATGTCTCGAACGACAATGCGGTCGACATCAACGATGAGTTCACGATAAGGATTACCTTTCCGTACACTGCCGGTACGGTCAGCGGCCAGGCCACTGCGATAATCGACAGCTTCAACGGCATGGAAGCATCCTGGGGCAGCCCTTTCTCGGTCTCAGACGCTGATTCGGCCATAGAAGACCTCGTCGAGGAGCACGGCACCACTGTGGAATCTTCTATTATCTTTTCATCCGCAGGAGACTTCCTGGGCCATGGATCGTACAGCGCCAGCGTGGTCTTCCCCACTGATGTGCCTGCCCAGGACAGGGAACTGCTGTACATCGACGGGGAGAGCCTTGAGAGGCTTGCCGGTTGCGGCAGCCCGCCTTGTTATGATGCTGGCACTGAGACAGAGGTCTCCCTTGCGCATTTCTCCGGTATCATCATCAGCCACGACACGATAGCCCCGACTATAGAGATGACATCACCGGATGCGGAAATCGACTACAGCGACTTCGTGTACCTTGCCTGGACCACCAACGAGCCCGTTGCCTGCAGGTATGACTTCCTCGGCAGCTCATACGAGTTCGACCAGGCCAGTGATTTCTCCTCGAGGCTGCTTGGCACGCTTCCAGGCTATGTCCTCAAGAACGGCGACCAGGACGTATTCCTCAGGTGTTGGGACCCGGCTGGCAACACACGGCAGGTCAACTACCGCTTCACCGTGGATGACCAGGCTGCTCCGACGATAACCACCGTGCCGGAGCATGACTCTGAGCTAGAGAGCTATAACAAGGAGACCAGGTTCAAGGTCACGACGGATGAGATCGCCAATGTCAGCTATTCCATAAACAACAGGCCATATAATAGGCTGATAACCTTGGGCAAGGAAGGCAGCATCACTCTCACTGGTGATAAAGGATTGGCCTGGAACAACAATTCCATCAAGATCATAGCGAGTGACATGAACGGGAAGAAGAAGACAATGGTCCTGAAGTTCTGGCTGAGGAAGAAATCAGATTCCCAGGGGCCTTACCAGCCGCATGTGCCGTTCGAGCCCAGCTATATCGAGAAGAGATGGGGCTTCATCAACCCTGACGAGTCTGCGATATGGACCATTTATGAGGAGGGCTTTGACATAAGGAGTGTGTCCGTGAAGTTCAAGGATGGTGCGAGCAGCCCTTCTTTGAGGCTCAGCAAGATCACCCGCTTCACACCCAAGCCCGAGGGTGAGGTCCTTGCCTATTATGATTTCGAGCCTTTGGCCTTTGGTGAGATCAAGCATGCCTCGATAACCTTCGTAATCCCCAAGCAAGGCGGTAAGGAAGTCGTGCTGATGCGTTATGACAACGGCTGGCAGGAACTGACCACCTCGCTGATAGCTGACAGCCAGCTATACGCTACCTATAGGGCGATAACGCCGGGTTTCAGTGCTTTTGCGATAGTCATCAGGCAGCCGGCACCGCCGATTGATGATCCTGTTGAGCCGCCAGAAGACGATGAGCCAGACGTCTTCATCCCTGGGCCGCCAGCTGATGATGATGTGCCTGAAGACAAAGAGAGCTATGTCTGGATCATACTGGTCGTCGGTATCCTGGCCCTGATCGGACTTGGTGTGGTAGCTTTGAAGAAGGTGAAGAAGCATCCCTTCAAGGAGCTTGCTAAGAGAAAGGCGCGCGCTGACCACGAACATTATGTCGCGAAGAATGCTGAGCCAACGGTCGAAGCTCCAGAACACATGGCTGAGGAGCTCCCGGAATTAGATGGACTGCCGTCGATGGAGAGCGGCATCCCGACCGAACTAGAATCTTTCGTCCACGACGCCCTCGAGAAAGGCCTCAACAAGGACCAGATAAGGCACATGTTAAAAGAAAAAGGATGGGACCCTGCTGCTGTTGAGCAGGTCCTGAGCAGGTCTGAGGGGGAGCTGTAGTTATCAAATCAGGATGACTAATATTTGGTTTTCCTGATTTCTATACTATTTGAACCAGTAATTTGATGAGGACTTATTAAGTGGTAAGTCTACACTTATTTTCGGGAATATTTGATCAATTCTCAATAGGCAAAACCTCATTATCTGTTATTGGATCAAGTCCTGTAGGAAAATTGCCTTCTTCAATATACTTGATTAGAGGCTCATTTGCTAAAGGAATTATATTATTAGGATTAATCGATACATCAAATACATTTTCCCAACGATGTCTAGTAATCAAGCCATATTTTTCAATCCTACCTTTACATTCATCAACATGAATATTTTCATGACATAAAATAATAATATTATATGTACCATCCTCATTCACAAGATAATCCGGATATTCTGTTTCATTGGAGGTCACATAATTCCATAAACGGTCTTGAATTTTACTAGATGGATCAACTATTGATGGCTCTTGATCATTACATGAAGTGAGAATTACGATAATTAACATCTAAAATATCAACCTTTTGATTTAAGTCACCCCTTAACATCCATTATCCTACTGATATAAATATTTAACCATCAACCAAAACAGAATAAGTTCTAACTAAATGGCCAACATCACCCCTAAGCCAGTCTGATGCCGTGCTTCAGTATCTCCTCGACAAACTTTGTCCTTTTTTTGCCTAATTGCTCTTCTGTTATCATGAAGCATTGTATCTTCCTCTTGTATCTTGCTGACAGCCTGTCGGATATCGCATTGGTTGCCATGTCATCCTTCGGATCCTTCTCTTTCACCACGACAGCAAAATCGATGTCAGAGTCATCCCTGTAGGTCCCCTTGGCAACGCTGCCGAACAGGTATATGCTCTTAACATCGACTGTATCGATTGCCTCTCTTGAGAATTCCCTTGCGATGATGCTGAAATTATAGGGCAACTGGTTTAGGTCCTGCCTCTCCTTTTGCAGCAGATTGAGCATGTCCTGGCTGTACTTATTCTCCTTATTCAGCTTGTAGACAGCCAAGGGCAGCTCTCCCTTGCCCCTCACCAGGATGCCGAATGAGACCAACCTCTTCAATGCGAATGACAAGGCCCTGTTCCCCAATTTCGTGTGGTTCCGGATATCCTGCCTAGTGAACCCTGCGCCGGGCGACTCGCCATAGAGCAGTAATATCCTCCATGCGGATTTGCTCCCGAAGCATATGTCTAATAGCATAATCCACCCATTATTTTTATGTAGGGCTTCATGAAATTGTCCATGAAATATTGCGCTGCTTTCATGAGCTCCATCCTTGATCTTTCTGCCTTAGCGGCGTCATAATATTGCGTTTTTGTCCTTTCATCCCTGCCCTTTGACAGCAGCCTGGGAATCACCCAAACACTCGATGAGGTGATTGCTTCATACTCCTGCTTTGCCTGCTCTAATAGCGGGATTATCTTTTTGCTGTCTTTCTTGGCATATTTAGAGATGAAGAACAGTGTTTTCGCATGCACATTCTCTCCGCTTATCTTGAGATTATGTACCTTTGCCAGATAGAGCTTGCTGATGTTGTGCATTGAATAGTAGGCCATTATGATCGACCACCTCGGAGAATCCGTAAGCACTTTATCAGCCATTTCCTGATCTTCTTTGTAGGCATTGTCATGGAACGCAATCCATCTCGAGGCTTCTTCTGTAGTTAATTTTACCTCTTCGAACATTTGCTTTTCTTCTACCAAATTATACACCAATGTGTATAAAATGACTGTTTATATATAAAGCTTTACACTTTTTTGTATTATTTAGTACACTTTAGTGTACAATAGAAAACCGCACCCAGCAGTCCATATTAAGAACCGAGGCCTAGATTAGGGTTGCAAGTATGAAGTGAAAAAAATTAAACGAGCTTACGCAGCTCCTTCCCCTTGTCCATCGCTATGCCGACCATGTCCTCCACCTCTTTCTGGGTGAGGGGCGTCTCTCCGCCCTTCTGCATGGCGCAGATGGTGTTGTCATCACTCGTCACGACAGTCAGCCTGGCGTCGTAGGCTTTCTCCTCGTCCGTGTTCGGGTCGACGAAGAAATGGTTCGCCACCTTGTAGACTGTTACCGCAATGGGTTTCTTGTCATTCAAAGGCAGCTTCTTGTCTGTCTTCACGCCATACTCTACAGTCTCACCATCAAACTTGGGGAAGACCGTGTTCTGCAGGGCAGCATACACAGCCAGGGCTGCCGCATCAAGCAGGTTGCCTTCATCATTTATCGTGACTATATCTATCAGTACTGCCCATACTTTCTTGCCCGGCTCGAGGCAGAGCGTCGGCAGGTCTATCAGTCCTGATTCCCTTATGCCCCGATCCACGACCCGAGCTATCTCAGTGGCCCAGATTCCAGGAGGACCTGATTCGAAATTAGGGTTTGACAGAGGCAATAGCTCCGCTCCGACCATGAGCATCCCATTATCTGGCTTGTCAGGGAACGGCTCTTCGATGGCCATCTTGACCCCGGCATAGACCCTTGTCTTGCCTAAGGTCACTTCTGCCGAGCCTTCTGCGTTGACAGAGATCCCTGTCTTCACCTTGATGTCCCTATAGGCCAGCTTGTCTTTCCTTCCGTCATACCTTACCTGCTTGTCCAGCGCGAGTATGAGGTGCTGTTTTAGTTCTTTGTTCATCTTATTCACCGCTCTGATACTTTTCTTTGAGGACCTTGACCTGCAGCTTGTGTATGTCGTTTATGCCTTTCTGGCCGAGCTGCAATATCTTCTTCATGTCCTCCTTGTTCACTTCGCCGTCCATCTGCAAGAGTGTTACTTCTCCTGACCTCGTCAGCATCGCTATCGGTATGTCTGCTACCGGACCGTCGTACGCTTCCTCGTCATAGGTCAGGTCCAGGACCACTGTCCCGTCGACCTTGCCGACGCTCACAGATGCCACGAAGTCCTTCATGGGTATGCCTGCATCAGCAAGGGCTATGGCTGCGGCGTTTATGCCTGCGCATCTCGTGCCTGCGTCTGTCTGTGGAAGCTCGATGAACACGTCCACCACTGAGTTCGGGAACTCGCTGAGGTCAAGTGCCGGAAGGAGGGCATTCTTTGTCACGAAGGCTATCTCTTTCGAGCGCCTGCTGCCTCCTGGCCGTACCCTCTCTCCCTTGGATGAGAATGGCATCATGTTGTAGTTGACCCTGAGTATGCCTTTCTCAGGGTTCTGCAGGAATCTCGGGAAAAGGTTCCTTGGGCCGTAGACTGCTGCGTATGCGATGGTCTTGCCCGTGCGGAACATGGCTGATCCGTCTGCCCGGCCGATCACTCCGGCCTTGGCTTCCATCTCTCTGCACTGGTCCATCTCCCTTCCGTCTAATCTTTTTGTGTAAGTCATTTTGATCCACCTAAAAATGCCTGTATCTTCTCAGTGAGGCCTTGCGTATGGGCTTCTTGCTCGATCAGCCTTATGGCGTCCTTGGCCAGCTGTTCTTTCTGGGGGTCTCCGTCCACCCAGACCACGCCGTTCTGGCCTACCACTATCCTGCAGCCTGTCGTGTTCTTCAGCAGGCTTACCATGCTGCCCTGCCTGCCGATTATCCTCGGCACCTTGCTCGGGCTGACGTAGATTATCCTTCCGCCAGTGAGCTTCTTCAGGCCTGGTCCCTTCATTGTCGCGTCCGCAAGTTTCTGCGAGGTGACGTTGGTTATCTGGGTAGCTACCCAGTCACCTATCTTGAAGTACTTGGTGAGGTCTGCACCCCTGGTTATGAAGTCGCTCGTAGCATCCTTCATAGGGAGCATGGCATGATAAGCTGAGTTCACGTCCATGAGCCATCCGTTGAAGGTTATGTCAGTCACATTACCTATCACTAAGTCGTCTTTCTTGGGCACGTACTTCCCTGAGAGAGGCACTATCTTCAGCGCTCTCCCTGATATCCTCAGCTGGCCCACCATCAGGGCCACGATGTTATCGCCGTCCCTGTATGTGCCGAAGCCTGGTAGGAAATCCATGCCTTCTGCCAGGTTCTCACCTGGTACTACGATGTCTTTGTCATTTGCTATCATTTTTCCCATTTTCTTCACTCCATGATCTTTGTTGTAATATTACCGTGTGTCATCGCATTGAGCTTGTCTAACAACTCCTGTTGTAGACCGGCTGCAACCTCGACCTGGCCGTGCCATGAGCCGTCGTTCATCCATCGGTCTGTCATTATCCTTGCCATGCCCTTGATCGTTGAGTAGCACTTGGCGCCGTACTCTGCCGGTATCACGAGCTCGAGCTTCCTGACCTCGATCGAGATCGGCAGCACAGAGCTGATGGCCTTGACTATGCCCGGTATCTGTTCCTCAGCGCTCTTCTGGTCGTCGACGTGGACCTTGGCTGCCGTCATCGCGTTCCTGATCCTGTCAGGAGGATGCGGATAGCCTGTCTTGGGGTCGATCGCGTTCCGATGTATGTGGTTCACTATCTGCTTGACCTTCTCTTCGAGCATCTTGGTCCTGTAATTGCCCGAGAGCTGTATCTCGCCGTGCTTGATTATGGCTTCTATGATTTTGTCCTTGTCATCGGTGTTGAAGACCTTCTGCATGAGCTGCTCTGATGCGAGCTCCCCTTTCTTGGCGTCGTGGAACACTTCGTCCGATTGTATCACGTCGCTTAAGTCGGCTTTTCCCTGCCTGTATTCCATGGCCTTGTCAGGGTCTACTACGACCTCGAAGACATCTCCTGCCTTCTTGAGCCGTGCCACGTTGATGTGCAGCTTCTCCTTGCTTACGTTGAGGCTCATGTTATCACTTCTTCCTTGAGATGTATTTTGCCAGCTCGTCCTTGGGCAGTCTCGTGAACTTCTTGTCCTTCTTGGTGATGGTCACGACTTCGAGGCGTTCTGCCTTGAACTCCTCTCCCAGGACTTTCTTGAGGGCCTTCATGCTGAGCTTGATGCCCTCGTCGATCGTGAGGTCGTCCTTGAATTCCTTGTGGAGCATCTCCTCCACCTCTGTCTCACCTTCGCCTATGACAGAGGCCCTGTACTGGAAGTATATCCCTGTGGGGTCTGTCTCGAATAGCTTGACAGAGTCGTTCTCCACTCCGCCTATGAGCAGGGAGACTCCGAATGGTCTCAGGCCGCCGCTCTGGGTGCAGAGCTGCTTGAGGTTTGATATGTCCTTGACTATGCTGAGCGTGTCGATCGGTGAGTCGAACGTGACCCTGTGCTGCTGGGCCTTGACTTGCGCCCTCTCAACCAGCACGCGGGCGTCGCTGATTATGCCTGATGCTGTTGCAGCTATGTGGTCGTCTATCTGGAATATCTTCTCAACTGCCTCTGGCACCACGAGCTTGTCCACTATCCTCTTGTCTGTGACTAATAGCACTCCGTCCTTGCAGACCATGCCTATGGCTGTGGAGCCTTGCCTTACGGTCTTCTTTGCGTACTCCACCTGGAGCAGCCTGCCGTCTGGGCTGAACATAGTTATTGCTCTATCGTAACCCATCATCTGATGCTGTACCGGTTGCATTTTTATCCTCCTATCAGGGCCTTCGCCTTGCTTATCAGGCCCGACACTCCTTTTGTTTGTAATATGATGCCGTCTGTCATCGTGAAAGCCGCCTTGACATGGTCGACGTAATTGTGCGCTGTCCTTACCACGATGCCGTCTTTTGTGTATGTCTCAGGCAGGGGAAAGGCTCCAGCCTGGGCTAGTCCGAGCTCGCCCAGATAGTCGAGAAGGGCCTTGTTCATGGCCATTATCAATGCGGATTTTGAAGTGTTTCCCATGACTTCCATGGCGATGTATCGTTTCTTTTCCTTGTGTGCTGGTCTTAATGGTTTTATCTTGATTTCCATACACCTATATCGAGAATAAGGTTTGCTCCCTTTTTCTCTCTCTCAAGTGAGGTAAAAGCCCAGAGATATTTAAAGCTTTTGGTTGAATTAATTTCAATATAGAAAAATATTATCAGAGCAAACTTTAAATAACTCCGTGATATCCCCCTGCCATGCTCGATACTGCGATGAGAATCATTGTCTATGTGCTGCTGGCAGTAGTATCAGCCCTGCCGCTCTACCTAGCTGTCAACATACTGGGCAAGCGGACCTCGCTCCTAAAGGTCTTCTTGGTGAATATCCTGGTGGCGGTCGTGTTCGCGTCTGTGCAGTCCTGGTTCCTCACTTGGGGCTGGATACTGGGCATAATCGTCCTTCTCCTGGTCTACAAGGTCATGTTTGATATTGGTTGGATACGGGCCCTGCTTGTCTGGGTGGTGCAGATGCTCTTCATCGTGCTGTTCTCGCTGGCCCTGATGCTTCTAGGCATTTTCCTTTAATACAGCCACCTGCAATTCTTTGCCAGCTCATCCGCATTCTCATATCTCTTCGATGCGCCGAACAGAAGGAGGTGCTTATCAAGGTCTGATACCGCTCCGAGGCTGGAAGATATCCTCAACTGCTCATCGCAGACCACCTGGACACCCTTCTTCACTGCAAGATGCCCTGTCACCATCATGTCCAGGCCTGGATGCCCTGTGCCCATGAACTTGAGGAATCCTGGGATATGGCTGAAATAATTAACGCCTTGAGATCCTCGTTCGTTGCTGTTCATGAAGAATTCCCAGAGGACCTTTCCGGTCCAATTATCTTCAAGGTGTTTTCCTAATGATGGGTTGAAATCATCTGTCTGAATCGGCTCCCCCATCCTTTCCGCAGTCATCACCAGCTGACGTAGCATGGCATCATGGTCCCAGTTGGAGAAGCTCTGATATGTCACCTTATAAGCTTCCTGTCGATCCTCGCCGATTATCTGTGTTGCGCCTGCATGCAATAGCAGCACCCCTCCGGCTGTCCTTACTGCGAAGGGCATATCTTTCAGGAAGTCCACATACTTCTGCCTGTCATCCTTGATCGCGTCCTCAAAGGCCTTGCTGAACTCGTATGGTATGCCTGTATCCTTGTCCTGCTTGAACAGATTCATGTGATATACCGGAGCCATCTCATGGCCGCCCATGACAGCGATGTATGGCGAGCCTGGCTTGTTCGTCCCCAATGCCATCAAATCATCGATTATCTCTTTGGAGCGGTCCTCTTGGTCTGGGTAAGCATGGATGATGTCTCCGAGAAAGACGCATATGTCTGCATTGCCGTCCTTGTTGAGGCTGGCGAATTGCTCCTTTGATCTCCGGTAGTCCTGCCAGTTGCCATGGAGGTCTGTCACAGCCATCAGCTTGCCTACCTCTATATCGATGATCCTATTTGTCATATAGACCTACCCACCCCTTTCTTCAGAATTACTAATCCCTTTTCTTCTTCTTGGTCTTCTTTATCTCTTTCTCGAGCTTGAGCCTGTCCAGGAGCTCCTTGTAGCGGTTCCTGATCGTGACTTCTGTTACGCCTGCCACATCTGCAACCTCTCTCTGGGTGCGCTTCTCGCCGTGTATCAGGGCTGACACGTAAAGTGCTGCAGCTGCGATGCCTGTCGGTCCTCTTCCTGAGGTGAGCTCTGCCTTCTGCGCTTTCTCCAGGATCTCTATGGATTTGCTCTGGGTCTCTGCTGACAGCTTAAGGGCGGATGCGAAGCGTGCGATGTAGTCAGCCGGATTGCTTGGCAATATGGTTATGCCCAATTCACGGGTCACGAACCTGTAGGTCCTGCCTATCTCCTTCTTGTCTATGCCTGACGCTTCAGAAAGCTCGTCCAACGTCCTAGGCACGTCGTGTCTCCTGCAGGCGGCATATAGCGCTCCTGCTACGACGCTTTCCATTGATCTTCCCCTGACCAGTCCGCGTTGGACCGCAAGGGTGTATATCCTGGCTGATTCCTCTTCAACAGAGGACGGTAGCTTGAGGAAGCTCGATACCCTCTTCAGCTCTGCCAGCGCCAGCTTGAGGTTGCGTTCTATGGCTGTCGAGATGCGGTATTGCCATTTCCTGAGCCTGAAGAACTTGTTCCTGTCCCTGTTGCCGAGCATGTAGAGGTCTGATTTCCTTCCGACTTCAGTGCCTAAGCCTTGGTCGTACTGGGTATAGCTCATGGGGGCGCCTGTACGCCTCAGCTTGTCAGCTGATGTAGAATCGAACTCACGCCATTCCTGCTCAAAATCCACCATGCGTTCCTCGACCACGAGGCCGCAGTCCTTGCAGATTATCTCTCCCTTCTCCTTGTTCCAGAATAGGTTAATACCGCCGCATTCAGGGCATTTCTTTACATAGTGTGAGTGCATATGGATCCCCCCGGTCAATAATGATAGTGATCAATTGCAGACGATTGCAGACGATTATCACTCTGCAGTTGTTATATTACTGTATACCCCTAATTACCAAACTTTTAAATACAGAATGCGGATATCATATATAAACCTTTCGGTTATTCCTTGTGTTTGCGAAAATTATTTAAAGGGTAAGGCGCTGTTGAAAATCTGTAGGGGAAATTCATTTTTTACAGAGCCGAAGGGATATCAAGGCTTTTTGGCTGTTGCGCGCCTTAGCTGCCTGAAGGCCATGTCCTCCACTTCCTGCACTTCCTTCTTGCGCTCTGCCTGCTCCTGGACAAACATGCCGAGCGAACTGTCCCTGTTCAGGGCGTCCTTCTGGCTCTTTCGCTTTTTCCTCTTTTTCACATTCATTAAGGATTTTTTGATATTTTTATGTTTTGTTATGTTTGTAGTCATCGAAACACTTTTTAACCCCCTCACCTTAAAGCTCTTTGAGGTGATGTTAATGTCGATCAAGAAGCAACTGAAGTCTCTCAAGGACAACTGGCTCCTCATCCTAGCCGTAATTGTCATCCTGGCAGCCATGAACACGTCAAGCCCTCTGTTGGGCGGCAAGCTCGCGGGATTGGATATGCAGATGGAATCCGCCATGTTCAGGGGTGCACCTTCTCCGCAAGGCGATTTCGCTCCAGAGGTCGAAGAGCGCAAGGTGACCAAGACTGCCGGGCTCTCTTCTGAGGTCAAGAGGGGAACATTTGAGATTGCCGAGCAGAAACTCAAGTCTATCGTCAGCTCCACCGGCTCGTTCATCCTTAATGAGAATGTCTATGAGCGCGACACCGAGAGCTTTCCCACAAAGGTCGGTTCCTACACCCTCAAGGTCGAGACCGCAAAATATGATTCTATCGTCTCACAGCTGAGGGGCCTCGGAGAGGTCAAGTCCTTCAACGAGAACCTTCAGGACGTGACAGAGCGCTACCTTGACTATGAGACTGAGATACAGCTCGAGAAGGACCGCCTGGCCCGGTATGAGGCCATGTACCTCGAAGCAGACAAGGTCGAGGACAAGATCGACCTGAATGACCGCATCTTCGACCAGGAACGCAGGATAAAGGTCCTGGAAGAGTCTTTAGAGAACCTCGACAAGCGCATCGACTACACCACTGTTTATCTGTCCATATCAGAGAAGCCTTCTGGTTATGCCGGTATCGCCTTCGTAAAGTTCTCCGGCCTGATAAGATCGCTTGTCAGCAGCATCAATTCCCTGCTGAGCCTGCTGTTCATGGTGCTGCCGTGGGCCGTGGTGATAGCGATTGTTTGGGGGGTCTTGAGAGTGACCAGGAAACGGTAGGTTTGAGAGCTTTCCAATGAGGTATGAGATGGTTTGCCGCCCTATCACGTAATTTACTATTATCCGGTAGTCACAAAACCAAAAGATTTAAATATTAGTTCGGTATTCTATTGAAAGTGATACCATGCGCGAAGAAATAGAAAATGGCCCGGACATATATTACACTTCACCCCATATGCTGCTTGTACAGAGGTATATGCAATACAGGCGTCAAGGAACATATATAAAGCCTTGGGATTATTCAATCTCAGGTTGTAATGAGTTAGAAAATGGTGGTTTGAGAATATTATGTGAAACACCAGAAGAATCTGAGCGTTCTGGATGGGTTACAGTTACATTAAACCTTCCAAGTGATGCAAAGGGATTACAAAAGGATTTAGGAGCCGCTTCTTCACAAGGTATGATTGGAAAAGATGTATGGGTTTATTTGTTAAGCGGAAGTGAATCAGTAGCAATATCTGCAAAGGAAAAGATGTAACATATTTCTATTTCAAATTCATTTACTTTAATATTTGAGCCTCTTTCATCTTTTTAGCCCATAATAATTATTGAAAATTACTATCATTGTCCAAAAATATTACATTCTACTCCTCTAATACCTACGCCTTCAATATCCTAAGAATGCAGATGTTCTGCGCGAAGTGGAGCTTGGTCTTGACCCTAAGCGGGTCTATAGAGCCCTTCTTCAGCTGCCTCACGATGGCTGCCTTGTCCTTATGGACCTCTTTGACCAATGATCTTATATTGCCGAGGTAGTGCTCCTCGCCGCTCATGGCTTCCTTGGTATTGTTCAGCACGATCGCAAGGTAGTTGAAGGACCTCTGATAGCCTTTGGCATTCATGTGGTCGTAGGCGATGACCAGGTCATAGTACAGCCGGAGGTAGATTATGGTCTTCTCCTTGTCACCTGTGATCTTCTGGAGCAGCCATCTCAGCTCTTTCACTCCAGCCACCCCCTGGCATTGAACTCCAGTATCTTCTTTATCTCCTGCGGCTTCTTGCCGACCATCAGGGCTGTGTCCAGGAGCATCTCGATGGACAGCTGGGGGTCGTAATAAGGCGTGTCAGAACCGAACAATATCTTTTCAGGAGGTATCTTCTTCAAGAGCGCAAAGAGGTCGAAGATCTTTATTGTGGATATCTCGAACCGGACATTCTTGAACCTGCCAAGCTCTCTTATGCCCTCGTTGAGGTCGATGAAAGCCGAGTGGCCGAGCATCATCCTCAGCTTCGGATAGAGCTTCGCCATCTTCTTCAGGTCGTCCACCAGGCTCGGCACTCCCAGGCCGGTATGGACCATCACCATGAGGTCATTGTCTTCGGCCATCCCGAATATCTTGGAGGCTGTGCTTATCTTGAAGTGCTGGCTACGCGGGTGCAGCTTCACTCCCTTGAAGCCCTGCTCCACCCTGAGCTTGGCCTCTGACTTCCAGTTGGTGTGAGGGTTAAGCCTGAAGAACGGTATTATCCTGTCAGTGTACTTCTTATGAGCGTTGAGAACCAAGTTATTGGCGTTGTGGTACTCGCCGCCCGTGTTCAGCGGGAAAGATATGGACTTCTCTATGCCCAGGCGGTCCATCTCCCTGATCAGCCTGGCAATGCTCTGCTTGTGGCCGTCTATGTCATTACCGAGGTGTGTGTGACAGTCGATGATGTGCAGGTCTTTGAACACCTGTTCGTATAGAGCTATGTTTTCGTTGTCCACGAAGTATTCTGACCACTTCTTCATCTCTTCCTCTTCAGCCTGTGGACCCACTTCTTGGCGTCATCTTTCAGGCCGAAGCCCATGCTTATGCCGAACGCCAGTGATGCCATCAGGGCGAATGCTCCGAACACTATCAGGAACAGCGTCTTGAGGAAGGAGATGTCTACGCCGAGCTGGTCCACTGCGGTTACCGCGATGGCGATGATCAGCACAACCTTCACCACCTGGACCGTGAAGCCGCCGTACCGCCACTTGACATCCAGTACCTTGTAGCTGATGAAGTCTATCAGGATTATGCCGAATATTATGACGACGACTCCGAATATCAGCTTTGGCAGCCATAGGATGAGCTTGCTGAAAAGCCCCGTGAATATGCCGAACGGCAGGTATTGTAATCCTTGGGTGAGGAAGAGCAGGAACACGGCCCACATGACCGTCTTGCCGAAGAACTTGGCCAAGGATATCTTTCCGAGGCTGTCCTTGAGGTCCGGCCTCCTGAGCTTCTTGTCCAGGTTGAGCTTGTAGAGTATCTTCTGGGTGAGGTATCCCAGGAACTTGGCGAGGAAGTAGCCTGCGAGGGTGATTAACAATGCAATGATTATGTTGGGGGCTGTCTCCTTGGTGAATACTATGAAATCCTCGAACTGCGTAACTATCTCTTCTCCGATCGTATTCAGAAGCGTCATGGCGCACCTCCCTTTTTTATCTTCTGGAGACCTGAGATGTTTTAAATGTTGCGGTTTTCAATAAGGTTTATATATTTAAGTCGTACATGATTGATAAATGAGGTGACATCATGACCCAAGGTCTTGCGAAAGCATCGTTGGTTTTAGGAATACTAGCATTGGTTTTAGTGTGGCTGCCCGGCATCAATATCATCTTAGCCATCCTTGCCATTGTTTTCGGTATCATATCTCTGGTCAAGCTAGGGAAGAACAAGGAGCTCGGCGGGAAGGGACTATCCATCGCCGGCATCATAATGGGAGGGGTCGGAGTTATATTGACCCCTATTTCCTTGGCATTCATCGGCGCCATGGCATATTTTGGCGTTATCAGCCCTGCGAATATGCTGCCAGAAACCTGCCTCTTCCCTGCCGGCACAGACTGCATCGAGAAGCCCATGATCCAGAAAGATGGGGTAATAACTTTCACACTAAAGAATTCATTAGGCTATGACATCAGCTTCGACGCCTCTCAGGCCGTAGGCCAGGATCCTGGTGATGAATGCGACGCAGGATATGTTATCCAGAGCATACAAGTCCCTTTCCCGGGCGGTGCTGACACGATATGCCTGCCTGACAACGAAGACTGCAGGCTGAGGAACGGCGATGCGGCCACATTCAAACTGAGATGCCAATCCAACCTGCCCTTGTATGAATATTTCCAAAGCAGGCCCAAGCTCAAGTATCGGAGCGTGGACACACAGGCAGAGCACATGCTCATCGGAGATATCAGGGCGAAGGTAGAATAACGCCGCGGCCCGGACTTTCACCCTTTGGGTTTGAATTCCCCAACCATTGCTTCCACAAACGGTTTCCAGGAGACCCTTGCGGGAACCGGCTGGCTTGCCTCGACTCAAGGCCGGCGCAGTACCAGACTGCACATCGGCTGCAGTAACAGCTCGATTTGTGCCACCGCGGCGTAAATGAGAGTTAATATCCCTGGTTTAAAAAGGTTTCTCTGAAAAAATCCGGTTTAATCAATAGATTTTCCGAAAAATCCTGCTTAAGTTTGATAAATAATCAGATTAGCTTACACCGAATGATCAGAGCTTACGTCGACACCAATGTGTTCTTGGATTACTTCTTCGACCGCAAAGAGCCTTCTAAGCACTTGGGGGAACACGCTTATCAGTTCTTCAGATTAGCCATGTCAGGAAAGATTGAAGTCTTGATATCGATACTGGTATTGAAGGAGCTTGAGGGAAAGATTGACCAATCGTTCATCAATCATATGTTGGAGACTATCCTTTTCCACAAAATAATCCATATCACAGAAAAAGACTTAATCCGAGCCCGGATTCTCAAAGGAAAATCGTTATCAGATACGCTTCATCTGGTACTTGCGTTGAAAGGCCAAGCCGACTGCCTGGTCACAAGGAACAAGAAAGACTTCAATGAATTCTCTTATCTTTTGAGGATCCTTTTCCCCGAAGAGGTCCAGAGTACCTTTTCATCATCTCATTAGATTTTTCTTCGGTCATATTTTCTGCTATCCTTTCCTTCTCCTCTTTTGTGATGGGTTCTCCGGTGGCTATCCCTCTCAAGCTATCCAGCTTCCTCAGTGCCTCCTCCTGCTCGAAGGCATCGATCTCCTCGCGCAATGAACAGCGTATGAGGTCCTGGATGTTGGCATAGCCCCTTTTCCGTACAAGTTCTTCCCCTTTTTCAACAAGTAATACGGGAAGCCTCACATTGATCTGTTTCAGCATGACTTATAGGATATGTAGCTGATATTTAAATGTTATGTTTTGGTATCAGAAAATATCGCAAGGTTCCCGGAAAAATGGTATATATCATAAAAAAAGCAGAAACATCACTTCTTCTTCAGCCTGAAATACACTATTAGAAGGCCTGCCACGAAGGCTGCCAGCACTGCTGCCAGTACCCATGACCCTGTCCCGCCGCCCACTACGGCTCCTGTTATGAGCTCAAGGAAGGACCTGCTCCCCTTCGGGCTTCCGCCCTGGTCCTCTGTGCCTGCCTGTGCAAGGACCTCTCCGTCTGCAGTCACTGTGGGTATCGGTTCTGCCTCGCAGTCCCTAATTATTTCTGGCTTGCCCTCATCTGTGCCGCATGTGTTAGTGTCGACACAAACGCGTTTCTGCCTGTTGTTGAAGCAGTCAAGCCAGTCTGTGCAGTCCCATTCAGGTGTGCATGTGATGACAGTTGTCGTGGTCTGGTTCTGGACAGGAGGTGTATAACTGCCTCCACCGCCACCGCCGCCACCGCTGGGGTTGTTGTTTCCGGGCTCAGGTTCGCTGCCCGGCGCCTCATTGACCGTTATCGTCCTGATGAGGAGGTTATTGTCCTCATTCTCCTCAACCAGTACGCCTCCGGAGTCTGCAGTTAGGGTGATATTGTAGTTGCCGATCGCATTATATGTCATGCTGTTGGTGAAGGTATAGGTTCCTCCAGGAGCCAGGTTTACCGCCTCGAAACTGCCCGTGGCGCCGTTTCCGTAGTCCAAGGCGCTCGTGAAGCTGGCATTCCCTGTCCCAAGGTTCCTGACCGTGAAGCTTATGCTCACAGCCTTGTTCACAACAGCCGATCCAGTGGTTATGTTATTGGCGGAGACATCGACTATGTCAGTGTCCTCAGTTATGACGATAAGCTGCCTGCTGAGGTGGTTGTTTGCCTCATTTGACTCGTCCAATGCATTGCCCGAGTCAGCATCAAGGCTTATCGTGTAAGTCCCTTCTGTATCATAGACTATGAAGTTCCGTGTATATGTGCGCACCGCTCCCGGTGCAAGTTCTGCGGCATTGAAAGATCCTGTGAGGCCGTCGCCGAAGTTTACGGCATTGGAGAAGTTGACTGCTGAAGGGCCGTCATTCCTCACTGTGAAGGTGAAGCTCACGCTTTGGTTTATAAGGGGATATTCAGGGCTCCATGAGATGCTCTGCGCCACCACATCGTTTGATGTCGGACAGTCGCTCTGGCAGCTGGCATAGCTTTCGCCATCCATGCATATCAGATCACCGCACCACACCACGCCGTCGACTGAAAGGTCCACTTCCTTGAAAGCACCGCTGTTGAACACGGACTGGCCCGCTGATGTGCCCAATATGTAAAAATTGACTGTTCTTCCCTCCCAATCCAAATCTTCAAATTCGATATCAAAATTGTCTGCGGGCGGCATTCCATAAACACCATCAGCACTGACAGTGTAACCCACATCGCCCCCGTCTATCTGGGCAGTGATTATGAGGTTGCTCGCCAGCGTGTAATTATTGACGGTTACTGTCCCATAATAACGGCATGGGACCCCGAGCTGGGCTGAAGCAATGCTGATGACTAGCAAAAACACCAGCAACCTGATACTTGGACGTATTTTCATGTTTTATCCCCAAATCATAGGTTAATTATTAGGTTATATTTATTACTTACGGATGATAAACCCCTAAACTTGGCAATTTTCACCCGTTTTTATAATAAAAGAGAAAAAAAATAAAATTTATGCCAAACAGTTAAACTTGATGCGGTCCCCCACCATTATAACCGCAAGTAGTTGGCGGAACAAAGTTACCGTCATGCTGGAAATACACCCAGTATCCTGCCCCAGGATCCAAGTTGTCAAACTCAGTTGGGTAATACCAGGCACTTGGAGGATTGCTCGGTTCCCAATAGCCATTCACAGATGTAAATGGAATGGTTATTTGGTTGTTCATCAGGGAGTAGAACTCGCATTTTGCGGTCTTCCCGTTGCCTGCAGGACCTTCGTAGCTCTCCATGCCCTCAGCACCATAGTATCCCACAAGGTTCCACGCATCGCCCTGTATCTCCTTCAGGGGCTGCGCTCCCGGGCCTTCCTGCATCAGGCTGCCACCTATGGTCAGGGTAGCTGGGTCATTCATAAGCACCCAATAGCCCCATCCTGGCAGCATCTCTTCAAGGTTGTTTGCCGGGCTTCCCGGGGAATAGGCATACCACTCACCGTTGACCGCATCGTAAGTCCACACTGACATCAGCTGGTCTTCCACGCCGTCGAACACGAGCTCGATGTTGTCATCAAGCAGCCTTACAGGCGTAGATATCAGGTTCCACTTCCTGTTCAGCTGGATGTCAAAGGCAGTCTCCTCGACCTTGAACTTCTCGTCATCCACGGCGCCCTTGTTGCCCAATGAGTCGACACAATAGAAGGCCAGGTTGTGCTCTGTCTGCTCGGTGAAATAGAATGATTCTATCTCGCCGCTGACGCAGCAGTAGCCGTCCTCTCCCATCTCACCAGCGTAGTATCCGCATTTCTCCTCGGTCATGTCCTCGCCGTCCACTCCGTACATGAAGCAGACGTCCGAGTTGTCCACAGGGTGGGGCTCAGGGTCGTTGCAGCTCATGTCGACCGGAGTCAATAGCGTTACTCTCCAGCAGTCGGTCTCAGCGCAGTTGACGTCGTAGTAATGAAAGTTGTAATCCGTCATTATCACGCTCGGCTCGCCCACGGTCTTGTCTGTGTTCGGTGCTGTGTTGTCCACATATGCGCACCGCTTGTAGATGGTCTGCTTCTCCACGTTGTCGATGGCCTTGACCTCGATCAGGTGGCAGGATTCCTCTGTAATGTGCACGTCTTGGCCTTCTGCTAGGGTCCAGTCGCCTGTGACCTCAGTCTCCTGGCATAATTCGACGTCCTCACATGCCCCATCTGCAACTCTGCTGATCCTGTACCACAGGGTATCAAGCCCTGAAGGGTGCGGTTCTGGGTCCACTGCGGACATCTCGACCTCTGTCTCGAAGTTGATCCACCAGATGTCACCGACGTTGTACTGCGGGCCCATGAACCAGGTGCTCACATCGGGTCCTGTCTTGTCCACGAAGACGCAGTCAGTCTGGATCGGTTCTGCGTTCCAGAGCAGGTCATCTGCATAGTATTCAATCATATGACATGATTCCTGCGCGATGCCGAAGGCACCCTCATAGGTGTTCCATCCGCCATCTTCGCGCACGGGCATGCACTCTTCGAGGCAGTTGATGTCATCAACCAAGGCGACCCGATAGTAGATCTCGTCAACCCCTACTGGGTGCGGATCCTGATCCTCTGCGGTCAGCTCTATGGTCGACACGGAATCAATCCATCTTACGCCACTGTCCTCATGGAAAGGTCCGAGGAACGTCCTGGTCGTTATGGGCGATGCAGTATCTACGATGTCTATCTCGCTTATCATGTCACCTTCGTTGCCAAGGGCGTCAGCGCACTTGGTCTCCAGCTCGTGGCAGGAGTCTTCAGGGAAATAGAAGTCCCCTGAAGCAGGTGCCCAGGTTGTCCAATCGCCCCATGTGGTGCAGTCATCGCTAACCCTATATCTGAACAGGAAGCTCTCGTAGCCCACCGGGTGGGGTCCGACGTCCTCGCAATTCAGTGTGATTGCTGTTTCTTGTGATATCCAGGTTGTATCATTTATTGTCAGTTGGGGTTGCCCAATTGTCTTCTCTATCGTCGGCGCTGTGTCGTCAACAAAGACACACTGCCACTTGTGCACTTCCTCATGACCGAAGTTGTCCACGCTGTAGTATTCGATTATGTGGCATGATTCCTCAGTCTTGTAGAACGGCCCTGTATAGGGCTGGAATGCTATATCCTCAACGTATGGCATATAGTAATCTGGGTTGCAGAACTCTGAGT